>JAFGXQ010000186.1 GCA_016936575.1 Deltaproteobacteria bacterium | reverse complement strand
TTTTCAGGTGGACATATGAAACTCCCGCACCCGCAAACATAAGGGCTGAACACCGTCAAATACCTATTCCGGGACGGAAACTAAATAAGAAATAACTCAACGTTTTGGGTTCGCGATCCGTTGACTGGGCAGGCGACTGGGCAGGAAGTTTTGCGGTGATATGACAAAATTTGTCTTTCTTCGGCTTTATACTGGCTGTAATTTTATGATTTTGTCCTTGGGGCATCGTCACGGGAATGATATAACGGTGGGCGAATAAAAACTGCCTGAAAATCGGGAATAACAATGACCACAGAATATCACGCAAAATACTGGGCCCATGCATTAACGGCTTCGGGGAGCAAGGGTAGTGTCGAATCGATTACCCAATCTATCTCCAATGCGATGGTGGATTTAAATCCGCACCAGGTGGAGGCTGCCTTATTTGGATTGAAGTCCCCCATTTCCAAAGGTGCGATATTGGCCGATGAAGTTGGACTCGGCAAAACCATCGAAGCGGGTTTGATTTTGACACAGCGATGGGCGGAACGTAAACGAAGAATTCTTCTTGTCGTGCCCGCAACCCTCCGAAAACAATGGCAGCAGGAGCTGGAGGAAAAGTTCTTTTTGCCATCGGTGGTGTTGGAGGCAGGTAGCTACAAGAAGCTTAAAAAAGAATCCCGCGGTAATCCTTTTGTTCAATCTGATGCAATTGTCATCTGTTCCTATCAGTTCGTTGTCAGCAAACAGGACGAAGTCACTTCTGTACCATGGGATCTCGCGGTAGTTGACGAAGCGCATCGGCTACGAAATGTGTATAAATCACAAAACAAAACAGCGGCAGCCATCAAAGAAAGCCTGCAACATGTTCCCAAGTTGCTGCTTACAGCCACCCCATTACAAAACTCCCTGATGGAGCTGTACGGACTGGTGAGTATTATTGATGAGCATGTATTCGGGGACAAGTATTCCTTTCGGGCGCAATTTGTGAGCAAGCGGCTGGATGAGGAGAGTCGCAATCTGGAACTCAAGGATCGATTGCGCACCATTTGCAAACGTTCACTTCGCAGACAAGTGATTGAATACGTACCGTATACAAATAGAACATCAATCACACAGGAGTTCGTTCCCACCGATGACGAACACCTGCTCTACGAAAAAGTTTCCGCGTTTCTCCAGCGGGAAACCCTCATTTGTCTTCCCAACGCCCAACGAAAGCTGATTACACTGGTGCTTCGAAAATTGCTGGCATCTTCCACATTTGCGATTGGCGCCACACTTGGTCGAATGGCAGATAGATTAAATGCTCAGAAGAACAAACTGGAACGCCCGGATGCTCTGGAACTGTTGCGACAGGAGATGGAGTCCAGTGATGAACCCGTTGTGATTATTGAAGAAGAATATGATTCAACACGGGAATTGCAGGAGGAATGGGGAGACGAAGAACCGGAAATTTCCCAGACAGATGTGGAAGAAATGAAAACCAATGTGACTGATGAGCTCCGCGAATTGGCTGCCAGCGTGAATCTCGCCAATCTCATTACTGAAAATACAAAAGGCGAGGCGCTCATTAAGGCGTTGAAAACTGCGTTTGAGAAAACCGAAAAAATTGGCGCAAAACGCAAAGCTGTAATTTTCACTGAGTCGCGAAAAACTCAGGACTACTTATTTCGGCTTTTAACCGAAAACGGATACGGCGGTGAGGTGGTTATTTTAAACGGTACCAATACCGACGCGGCATCAAAAGCCATATATGATCAATGGCTTAAACAGAAAAAATTGTCGGGAGCAGTATCGGGCGCAAAGACTGTTGATATTAAGGCTGCCATTGTGGAGGAATTCCGTGACCGGGCGACAATTCTTGTGGCCACGGAGGCTGCTGCAGAAGGCGTCAACCTCCAGTTTTGCTCACTGGTCGTCAATTACGACCTTCCTTGGAATCCGCAGCGCATCGAGCAGCGCATTGGACGATGCCACCGATATGGCCAGAAACACGATGTGGTGGTAGTGAACTTTCTCAATAAACGAAATGCAGCGGACCAACGGGTTTACGAGTTACTATCAGAGAAATTCAAACTTTTCGATGGCGTATTCGGTGCAAGCGATGAAGTGCTGGGGGTACTCGAATCTGGTGTGGATATCGAAAAAAGAATCGCACATTTTTATCAAAATTGCCGCACCGAAGAAGAAATTCAAAAAGCATTTGATTCATTGCAGACGGACCTCGACCACGAGATTCAGAGTCAAATGTACAAAACAAGACAGGCCGTTCTCGATAATTTCGACGAAGAAGTGCATTCACGACTGAAGCTGAATAAAGAAGCGGCCCAGTCCTTGCTTGATACGCGACAGAAATGGCTGCTCCAGCTTACTGAGTTTGAACTTGGCAATGACATACAGAAAAATGAGAATGATACTGGTTTTTCCTATTCCGGTGTATCGTTCCAATCGGGAAAATACTACCTTCATTGGCAGGAGTCTCAGGAGAAAAACGGCATCTTTTACAGACCCGAATGCGACATTGCGCAGCATGTGATCCAGTCGGCGCTGAACCGAAAAATGAGCGATGCACATTTGTCATTCAAACTATCAGCGTATCCCCTTCAAATCTCTATCTTAAAAGAGCTTGTGGGGCAATCCGGCTGGATAGAGATGACAGTGTTGGATGTACAGTCACTGGAAAATGAACAGTTCCTGATTCTGTCCGGTGTGACAGACGAAGGTCAAATACTGGACCACGAATACTGCGAAAAGCTTTTGTCAGTGCCCGCAACTGCGTCGCCGCTGAATGGTCAGTCCGTATCAGAAAATCTTGCCTCATCACTCTCTTGTGAAATTCAGAAACGAATGGACGACGTCCGCCAGCGCAATACGAAAATTTTTGATGAAGAGATGACCAAACTGGACCGTTGGGCGGAAGACTTGAAATATGGGCTGGAGCAGGAACTCAAAGATCTTGATGCTGAAATTCGGGAAGCAACTAAAAAAGCTCGATTGACAATAATGCTCGAAGAAAAGCTGGAAGCGCAAAAACAGGTGAAAGCGCTGCAGCAAAAGAAAACAACCAAAAGACGACGCCTGTTTGAATCACAGGATGAAATCGATGCAAGACGCGACCGGCTGATTGAAGATATTGAAAAGCAGCTTGAAACAAATTCAAAAATTGACGAGATTTTCCGTATTCGATGGACGATTGTCGAGTAATTCTTTGGAGAGAACTATGTCTGACCCAAATCAAACACTGGCCGAGAGAATAATAAAACGAATCAAGGATGAAGCCATACTCCCTGACGATGAAGCAGATAAACTGTCTAAGGCTTTAGCTAAAGGCGAAGTGGATTGGCGTTTTATTTTTGAAACGCAGCTGGACAAGGAGAATCGTTTATGAAATCGAACCAGCTGAAATCAATCAAAATTGAACACTTGCGAGGGAGTGTCACACCATTCACTATTCCATTTGAAAATAATAAAAAGCTCACCATTGTGTACGGCGAAAATGGTACGGGAAAGTCTTCGATATGTGATGGGTTTGATTTCATTGCCAATGGACGTGTTGGTTCTCTTGATGAAAAAGGATTAAGCCGAACAGAAAAGTACTGGCCATCCCTTGGGAAAGGGACAAATGATATTTCTGTAACGCTTGCGACAAAGGACTATATCAGCAAAGCGACGTTGAGTAAAACAACACCCATATGGTCGCCTCCCTCGCCCAAACCAATTGTGGAAATTCTACGTCGGACACAAATTCTAAAACTCGTGGAAGCGCGTGCTGGCGATAGATACAAGGAAATCGAACGATTCATTGACGTTTCGAAAATTGAAAATACAGAAGCGGCACTCAAACGCTTAATTGATGATTTAAAAAGAGAGCAAAATGACCATTCTCAGCAAATACAAGGTTCGCTTAATTCCCTAAAAGAAATGTGTCCCATTCCCGACGAAGTCTCCAATATTGCAGATTGGGCACAGCAGGAAGTTGATAAAGATTTCACTGCTACAAATGAAGAATTGGCACGGCTCAATGTGCTATCCACAAATTTTACTCGGCTAAATACACACGTTGGCAAGCTTGAAAATTTTGTGCGTGCTATTTCTGAGGCAAAAGGTAACGTCAGCGCAGCAAATACGGCACTTCAGTATGCATCGAATAAGGTTAGTGATGGAGCTGCAGATCTTGTTGATATTTTAGAATCTGCAAAGAGATTTCTCATGATCTCTCCTAATCCATCCGTTTGCCCCCTTTGCGAAAGCCCCGCCGGAGTAGAAGGACTTCAGGCGCGAGTAGATTCTCGCATAGAAACTTTGAATAGTCTAAAAACTGCGAAATGGGGTTTGGAGAACGCGAAGCAAAAACTATTGTTAGCCCAAGCGGAACCTGAGAAATTGCTGCGTGCGTTTCATTCTGACAGAGGACTCTTTTTGTCATCGTTGACGAACGGCGTATGGAGTACACATATTGAAATTCCGTCGCCATGTCCTGATACAATTGAAGAATTTGAAAAATGGTACAAAACCTTCAAAGCCCTTCCCGACGCATGGAGGGCTTACAAAGAGAGAAACGTCGCTGAGCAACATCGAATCAATGAATTAAAAAAAGCACTGAACGCATACAAAAAAGCACTTTTGCTCCCTTCAGAAAACAGCATTCTCATTCCTCGCATCGAAAAGATGTACGATTTAATTCAAGAAGAACGCAAAAAATTTACAGATGAGATTCTTTCCGATATTGCGACTGAGGTGGGGCGCTTATATGAATCAGTTCATCCAGGTGAGGGTCGAGACAAAATCAGCCTGGAACTCGACCCAAAAAAGCGAGCATCTCTCGACTTGGCGGTCGAAATCGCAGGCCAATCCGGCCATCCCCCACAGGCATACTTCAGTGAGTCGCACATGGATACGCTTGGTCTTTGTGTATTCTTTGCGTTGGCAAGGAAGGATTCTCCCGAAAATAGAATTTTAATAATCGATGATGTGCTGGCAAGTGTGGACGAACCCCACGTGGAACGCCTAATAGAAATGCTTTATCGCGAGTCTCAATCGTTTCAGCATTGCATACTCACGACCCATTATAAACCCTGGAGAGAAAAGTATCATTGGGGCCAATTAAGAGAAGGATACTGCCAGTTTATCGAGCTTGGTAAATGGAACGATGTCGCGGGAATTTCAATTCTAAAAAATACCGCCGTGTCTGAAGTTGAACGACTTGAGTTGGCTCTTCAGGAACAGCCGCCCGATTATCAGGTCATTTGTTCGAAAGCCGGAGTTATTCTGGAAGCAATCCTGAATTTCATTACAAAGGCATACCAATGTGCGGTGCCTCGGAAAGACGACGATTTGTACACAATTAATGACCTCTTACAAGCGGTGAGTGGCAAATTGCGTTCGTCATTAAGGGTCGAGAAATTGATTTCCCATGAGCCTGTTCAGTATGAAGACTACCCTCTAGGTTCAATTCTGGACGACCTTTCGCGAATTTCGGGTGCACGTAATGCGTTCGGAGCTCATTTCAAGGAAATTTCATTCTCATTAATGGGAGATGACTCGATTAAGTTCGCAACAAAAGTGCTGGAACTTGCGGATTTGTTAATCGACAGGGAGTGGGGATGGCCAACGATTAAAAGCTCAGGCAGTTATCGGGCCACAAAAAAAGAGACTCGTAGACTTCATCCATTCGTAAAGCCAAGTTAGAAACTTTGATTGGCAGGAGTAATGAATGCAACAGAAAAATAGTAATATTGTGGTCCACGGGTCGGCGGTTACTGTCGTTTTTAAACCTGTCGAATTCGATAGGCTTAGGGCGCAGGCAGGTATCAATCCGTTTTCGCTGGCTCCCCAATTATCCTATAAACAAAAAGGGTTAAAATGGTGTATTGAAATGGATTATAGTTTTTTTAACTCATTGTAATCATACACTTTTTATATAAACAAACTCGTTTTTACAGCTTAGCGGCGCTGTTAATACAGCGTCCGATTTAATGAACCCAAAAAATTGAAATGCGCCAGCATTGCAAACAGAAATCAGGATCACAATGGCAAAAAAGCAAAAGCTCGAACTCACATGGATTGGAAAAGACGAACGCCCACGTTTGGAACCCCGAATTCTGCTGGAAGATCCCGAGCTGTCGTACCATGCCCCAAAACGAGTCACCGAAAACGACATTTTCGACAACATGCTCATCCATGGCGACAACCTGTTGGCCCTGAAAGCCCTGGAACAGGATTTCGCCGGAAAAATAAAATGCATCTATATAGATCCTCCATTCAATACTGGCCAAGCATTTGAACACTACGATGATGGAATAGAGCATTCATTGTGGCTAAGTTTGATGCGTGATCGCTTGGTCATCTTACACAAATTATTGTCGGATGAAGGTACGTTTTTTGTTCACATCGACGATAACGAAATGGCCTATTTAACAGTTTTACTTGATGAAATATTTGGCCGTTCAAATCGCTTATATATCGTCACATTTAAGCAGGGGGCAGCCGTAGGTCATAAATCAATTAACCCTGGTTGCGTGAATACTTCCAATTTCATTCTGATATATTGTAAAGACAAACAAAAATGGACTCCAAATCGAATATTTACAGCAAGGGGAAGAGACACTCGATACAATCAGTTTATTGAAAACATCGAGGAACATCACTCAAGGTGGAGAATTTCTACATTGTTCTCTGCATTTGCAAATCAACTGAGTATTACTGAAAAACAAGCTCGCCAGGAAGTTAAGAGATCCCCAGCCGTATTGGAAAAGTTTGTAGATGAAAATTCCAATTCGATCATTCGTTTAGCCCGTCCAGACTCCAACGCTGTCAGCAAGGAAGCACAGGCATTGATAGCCAAATCAAAATCAAACACCGAAGAAATATTTTACTTGGAAAGAGATGGGTACAAGGATTTTTATTTTATAAGAGGAGAACGAATTCTTTTTTATCGTGACAAATTGAAAGAGATTGATGGGAAATCCGTCGCAGGCGAACCCCTGACCACAATCTGGGATGACTTGCTTTCAAATAACCTCCACAATGAAGGCGGAGTAAAATTCCCCAAAAGCAAAAAACCTGAATCACTGATAAAAAGAGTCGTTGAACTCAGCACGAACCCTGGTGATATCGTTTTAGACTCCTTCGCTGGTTCAGGTACAACTGGAGCAGCTGCCCATAAATTGGGAAGGCGTTGGATAATGGTTGAGCTGGGGGAACATTGTGAAAAACTTGTTCTGCCACGAATGAAAACTGTTATTGATAATTTAGATTCCAGCGGCGTAACACAAGCGACGGGATGGAAAGGTGGGGGTGGATTCAGGTATTATCGGTTGGCGCCGTCGTTGCTGGAGAAGGATAAGTGGGGGAATTGGGTTGTGAGTAAGGAATATAATCCAGCGATGTTGGCGGAGGCGATGTGTAAGTTGGAGGGGTTTGAGTATGCGCCGAATCAGGATGTGTTTTGGATGCAGGGGAAATCCACGGAGACGGATTATTTGTACGTTACCACACAGAGTCTCAACAAAAGCCAATTGCGGTTTATCAGCGAACAGGTTGGGCCAAATCGGTCGCTCTTGATTTGTTGCGGTGCTTTTCGTGCGGATACTACTGAGTTTACAAATCTGACTGTTAAGAAAATTCCTCAGGCGGTGTTGCAACGCTGCGAATGGGGGCGTGATGACTACAGCCTCAATGTGGAAGAACTGCCTGCGGTCGAACAGGCCGAAGAGATTCAGGAAGAAATAAAGGCCGCTGCCAAAGGGGAAAAACCAAAACCATCGCGAAAGAAAAAGCCCTCTGCAATGCAGGATTTGCCGCTCTTTTCAGGCATTAAAAACGGAGGTGACAAATGAGCCGCCATGTCAACAGCATCAGCAACCGGCTCAGCCTACGGCCACCTCAACGCCAATCGCTGGAAGCGCTTCATCGCGTAATGGAAACGGCCGAGCCTCACAAAAATGTTGATACACAAAAAGCACTTGAAATCATTCAATCAGAATATCCGACGGTTACCGACTTCGAACGCTCTTTTCCAAGCCTGTGTTTTGCACTGGCCACCGGTGTGGGCAAAACCAGATTAATGGGCGCATTTATCACCTATCTCCATTTGGAGCACGGCATCCGTAATTTCTTTATTCTGGCCCCTCGAACCACTGTGTACACCAAATTGGTGACCGACTTCACCCCCAATACGCCCAAATACGTGTTTCAGGGCATCTCAGAGTTTGCTGTTAAATCACCCACCCTTGTTACCGGCGACAACTTCGAACAAAAACCGCAGGTCATGTCGTTATTTGAAACTGACGATGTGGTTATCAACATTTTTAATATCGCCAAATTTAATGCGCGCTCCAAAGAATTGCGCAAAGCGTGGCGGCTATCCGAGTTTTTGGGGCAGTCCTATTTTGACTATCTCGCCAGTCTTGACGACCTTGTTTTAATCATGGACGAAGCTCACAGCTATCGCGCCGAAACCAGCATGCAATCCATTGAAGACCTCAAGCCATTACTGGGGCTGGAGCTCACCGCCACGCCACAAATTGAAACCGGCAAAAACGCCGGCAGGTTCAAAAACATCATCGTTGACTATCCGCTTGCCCACGCCATGCGAGACGGATTTGTAAAAGAGCCAGCAGTGGCCACCCGCGCCAATTTCAGCGCGGCGGGCATGGATAACACCGCATTGGAGATGATGAAACTGGAGGACGGCGTCCGACTTCACGAGTCTACCAAAACCGACTTGAGCGTATATGCAACCAATCATCGTGTACCCCCCGTAAAACCATTCATGCTTGTCATTGCCCAGGATACCGACCATGCCAACGCGATTGTGTCGCTGATTGAAAGCGAAAAGTTCTTTGATGGATATTACAAGGGACGGGTCATTCAGGTGCATTCCGGCCAATCCGGCGCCGAAAAAGACGAAAACGTGGAACGATTGCTGGCAGTGGAACGCCCCGATGAACCCACGGAAATCGTTGTTCACGTCAATATGCTCAAGGAAGGCTGGGATGTCACCAACCTGTATACCATCGTTCCGTTGCGGGCAGCGAATTCACGTACACTGGTAGAACAATCTATCGGTAGGGGGCTCCGGTTGCCTTATGGCAAAAGAACCGGCGTTGCTCCGGTCGATCGCCTGACGATCGTCGCTCATGACCATTTTCAACAGATCGTCGACGAAGCTAAAAAAGGTGGATACACATTCAATGTGGTTCACATTGGCGAAGATATTTCCGGCATGCCCAAAAAAACGTTCACCATCGCGCCGGTGCTTGAAACCATACTCGGTGTCGACCAGCCGCTTTCCACCAGTCCCGCAGATTCTTCATCCGGGATGGCAACATCGCCTTTGGGAAACACAGCGGCACTGCCCCGTTACAGTGCCCCGGAGGAAAGACAAATCGCCAGAGCGGCTCTGGAGGCCATCCGTGACATCACACAGACCCCCAATGCTGTTCGCAGCGAAGAAGATCTGAATACCGAAGATATTCAACAGAAAATTGTTGAAGCGGTGGCAGAAAAACTAAAAACGACGCAGTTGGAAATGTACCCCACGGTGATACCAGATACCCAGGCGAACATCATCAAAGAAGTTACCAACACCTGGATTACCCATACCATTGCAATCCCCCATGTGCAGGTTGACTTCAAGGGGCCGGTCAAATGGGGATTTCACAAATTCGATTTGGACATGAGCAGTCTGAATTTAAAACCGGTATCCCGAGAGATTGTTGTTCAAAACCTTGTCGACCAGTCCAGGCAGGTTATCGGTAGCAAAGAACGCGGATTGCATGAGAGTCGACTCGAAGACTATGTGGTGCGAGGTCTGATTGACTTTGATGACATATGCTATGACGACCATGCGGATTTGCTCTATCATCTGGCCGAACAGGTGGTGACCCATTTTACAAAGCAGTTTTCTAAGGAGGATGAGGTTCGCAATATTCTGCTGCACTACCAGCAGCAAATATCCAGCTCGATTCATTCACAAATGCAGCACAATGCATATGAGGAAGATGTCGAGTACGAGGTTATCGTCAGCAGAGGATACTCCCAGGTCAATGCACAGGCGTTCGCCATGGATGCAGCCGAAAAAATTAGGCATTTCGATACCCCCATCGATAACAAGTCGGACATTCGCAAAATGATTTTTGGTGGATTTGAAAAATGCCTCTATCCACAGCAAAAATTCGATTCCGACCCCGAACGACGTTTTGCCGCCATTTTAGAAAAAGACCCAACGGTTTTAAAATGGTTCAAACCGGGAAAAAACGTATTCAAAATCGCCTACGCACCGAATCATGATTACGAACCGGATTTTGTTGTCGAAACCAGCACCGAAAAGCTCATGTGCGAACCCAAACGCGCCGACCAGCTGAAAGATGAAACAGTTATCGCCAAAGCAAATGCCGCAGCGAAGTGGTGCACCCACGCAAGTGACCACGAACAAAAACACAATGGCAAACCCTGGCGGTATTTGCTGATTCCCCATGATGTCATTGGAGACAACGCAACTGTTGAAGGTTTAATTGGCAAGTACACCCATACCACAGGTGACAAATGACACAACGGGGGATCAGGGAGCATCCAGCTTTCCTACAACGCCCGGCTCTCTCAACGCAACGAGAACGACAATGAATAAGCCTGGTGTTGGATGGGGTGGCGTTTGTATTGAAAAATAGACCATAGATATGAACAGTTACAACATAGCCCTTTAATGGCAATGGAAGACAATATGCCCATTCAGCACTTGATACCCAAAATCGATTTTCTAACCGAAGAATTCGTACTGATTCAAGCTTGGAAAAAAACAGTCTCTCATATCCGCAGGCATAATTGGTATGCAGACACCATGGAAATGGACCGAGAAGCTGTCAATTTGCCTAAATTCATTGAACGACTTCAATCGAGATTCCAAGATTTCGAAAATTGGACCAATCGACCGCTTAGAATTGTTCCGGCACCTAAAAGTCAAAATTGGGAAATTGATACTTCAAAGAAACGCTGGAGCCCTACCACACCAGGTGAAGTCAAACTGCGACCTTTGGCACACGTAACAATAGAAGATCAAGTGGCTGCAACTGCAATTATGATGTGTCTTGCTGACCGAGTAGAAACAATCCAGGGAAATTCTGGTGGAACAACACGTACACTTGAAGAACGGAAACGCGTAATCTCTTATGGAAACCGCCTTGTGGCAGAAGAAAAGAAGAATAAGCTTTGGCATAACTGGGGTTCGGGAAAGCTTTATCGCCAATACTTTCAAGACTATCGCGCTTTTTTAGAAAGACCTGAATCCAACATTGACCAATTTAATCTGCAAGAAGGAATGCGACTTGCGGTAGTTCATTCCGATTTAAAACAATTCTACGATAGAGTTACGCCTGAACTGCTGAATTCGAAATTGCGGGCGTTAAAAGCTGAAGAGGATGATGATAAATTCTTTGATCTCGTTGGCAAAATTTTCAATTGGACGTGGGACCACCGGGATGCAGGCGAAGTCGGAATTTACTCACAACAAGCAGGGTTGGCCGATTTCTCTCGCGTTCCTTTACCGCAAGGGCTGGTTGCGTCTGGATTTTTTGCCAATGTCGTATTGCTTGATTTTGACAATTCGATTCGAGAAACTTTTGAAACTGAAATAATAAACGGAATCGTTGTTAAAGATGCATGCAGATATGTAGATGATCTTCGTTTCGTCGTTACTGTGTCAAATTCATTTTCTCCAGAAGATGTTGAAAATCAGATATGTCAATGGATAAGGGATAGTTTGGACAAAACAGCACCAGGATTGGAACCTTCTGCAGATAAAACGAGAGTAGCATTTTTAGATGGCGAAGAGCGCCCACTTGTTCGCCAAAGTAAAAAAATGTCTCGCATTCAAACCGCGATGTCAGGTGGATTTGATGCGGTTGCTGGCGAAGAAATTCTTGATTCCTTACTTGGACTGTTGCGAACTCAGCAACGCTACTCAACAAATCGTGCAAGTGCAAAAAATTGGTCTCTTGCTCCAGTGGCGGATGTTCGAGATGAAACGGTTGCACGGTTCACTGCTGCACGATTTCGCAGCACATACCGGGCATTAAGACCTTTATTGCCAGCCGACAAAATAGAATTGCAGACGCACAAATCGGAGGTTGAGGAGCCATATACCGCTATCGCACGAATAAGAAGTCAAAAGGAACTTGATGAAGATGTTCGTGCATTTTCTCTCGGCCTGATTGAAAAATGGATTAGTGATCCCTCTAATGTGCGACTACTTAGAATTGGGTTGGATTTATGGCCGGATGATATTGTTTTGGAATCAGTTTTAGGTTTTCTGCGACCCTATACTGAAAAGGGCGGTACTCGTGGTCCTGCGCGTCGAGTGGCATGGTACTGCCTTGCTGAAATCTTTCGTGCTGGTGCAACAGAAACGGGGTTTGTTGGGGATACTGAGTCTTTTCCCGATGGCGTCAACTTAGAACGCTATCGAGAGATACTTTCTCAAGAAGCATTGCGCATCGCTTCGATGTCCGGCAATAGTTTGCCGTGGTACCTGAATCAGCAAGCATTGTTATTTTTAACGGCCAATGCTCCCAATCTTCTGCGAATATCGCATAGTGGCTCGAGTACGGAACGAAAACACTACTACGGACAGCTTCTTTTTCTCCAAAAGCAGATGCACAACGTATTGCCGGAGGAATACGCTACGCGAGCAATAATTGCGCGACGGTCTTATTTTGACAAGGAACAGGCTTTGCATCTATGCAAAGAAAGTCTCACTCCTGCCAGATTAGAGGAAATTGGGGCTCGCGATCCTTCATTCTGTATTGAACTTCTCAGGGTTCGGCCGGACTTGGACCTGAAAATTTCACCGAGATTGCGTGATGATCTGTGTGTGCGAAGAGATGAAGACAGTGGAGAATGGATTTCGCTTGCTGAACTTGTATCCAAGAAGCAGTTCTTGCCGAAAAATGAACCCACAGTGCTCGACATCGCCCTGAAAGCTCTGAGTTGTTGGCCCGAAAATGTGCATTCGGGCGTTGTAAGTCCATATGAGTTGCTGCTAAAAATGACGCCAGAATCAGATGAGAAAGCGACTGTTGTAGACGTTCGGTTTGCTGCACGAAGAGTTATGCAATCGGGGTCAATATATTCACCGCCATCGTGGTGTCCAGATGAACACAAATGGAAATTTCAACTCGGATATCTCATTAGATTCATTCTATCATCGCAAGAAGATTTCACAAACTATGTCATTGGTGCAAGTTGGCGAGAACATGAACCCATATATCGCGTGCCACAAAATCACTGGTACCAACGTAGATACGGTTTCTACAATGGGCAACGAGGATTTGGAAATGATTGGATTGGAATTACAGACTGGCTTGAAAGTTTTCTTTCTGCACTTTTGCGATGGCCAGGTTGTCGAAGTCAAAAGGAATTCGCATGGGTTGAGAAGGGAATTGATGAAGCCAAAAAGCAAATAGGAATTCGATTAGACAAACTGAATAAAATGCGCAGCCCAAATGGGTTATGGCTACTCCCGATGACCGTTACCGATCCCAAGATAAAGAAAGGGAAACCTGATTCTGATTCCGCTCAAACGCGACCGCTGCGTGCATGCATTGTTCAAACCGCCATTCCAACACCCAGTGATTTATTCAAAGACCAAAAAATGGAAGAAATACATAACCGGAAAAAACACAAAAACCATTTAGCAACAGCCTTGGCCGCTGTAGAAAGAATGTTGGACCTGCGTGAAACCCATCGGGTTCGTGATGGCAGATTGGACTGGCTGATTCTTCCCGAACTTTCAGTACACCCGGAAGACGTACGAAGATTCTTAGTTCCATTTGCCAGGGCGCATAAAGCTATTGTGCTAGCTGGTTTAACCTACCAAGAGTTGTTTAGTGGTCAACCTCTAGTAAATTCAGCTATATGGGTAATCCCGACTCATTCTGCAGACGGTAAATTACAGATTATCACACGCAGACAGGGAAAATTTCATTTATCCAAAATGGAAGAACAAATGAATGAAACCACAAAAGTGCTACAACCGTTTCGCCCGTGTCAGTGGCTTGTTGGTTACAATTGGTCAAAAGAAAAAAAACATCGACCGCTGTGGCTAACTGCATCCATTTGTTATGACTCGACAGATTTGGAATTGGCGACTGCACTTCGTAACCACTCTGATGTGTTTGCAATTCCCGCATTGAACCAGGACGTCGGTACGTTTGACCAAATGGCTCTTGCTTTGCACTATCATATGTACCAGCTGGTAATGGTCGTTAACAATGGAATATTTGGCGGAAGCAACGCCTATATGCCTGTTAAAGAGTCGTTTAAAAAGCAAATTTTTCATCTTCATGGGCAACCGCAAGCATCAATTGCATTTCTTGAAATTGACGACATTCAAGCTTATCTCAAAAGGCATAAAGATGGCGCTGAACTAGAAGAAAAAGAAACCGAATCGAAACGCAAAGAAAGTAAACCGTTTGATTGGAAGTACCCACCGGCAGGCAATTCCAAACGATAGGCACGAATTTCATTTTTAGTGCCATTCATCTGATTGGGAGTCTCATGAAACACATAATTGGAAAACAATACGAAAAAGACGATGCGTTTAAGGCGAAGGCGCGGTTGCATCAGTCTCGGTATCGGGCTGGGGTGTTGAACGTTGACTTTGATGAATACGGGAACAGGCTTGGGGATGAAGCGGGGCGGGCGTTGCTGAATTATTATCCCGCGCTGGGTTGCAGGGAGGCGCTTCGCAGGCGATACCCCAAGTACTCAAAAAAGCGCGATGGGGATATGCTGCGCAGTGAACATATTCCGTTCAATATGCTGGCGCCGTTGAAAACCAATGAGGCGCTGGCGCAACGAATTATTGAGAAGGCGTTTGGGATTGCAACAAAACCTCCGTACGACATCCGCATCGAGTGGGCACCATCTCCGAAAGAGAATTATGTCGACGATGCCACTTCGTTTGATACGTACATACAATGCAAAGGAACGGGCGGCCAAACTGTCGGTATCGGCATTGAAGTCAAATATACAGAACAAGGATACCCCATCGGCGACGGTGAAAAGCAAAAGGTACTGGACGCAAACTCCACTTACTGGACTGTATCCAGAAGATCCGGTGTGTTCATTAACCCCAAGAATGATCGGGTTACCACAGACGACCTTCGCCAAATCTGGCGCAACCACCTGCTCGGTCTCGCCATGGTTCAGAGAAACGAACTCGATGATTTTTTTTCCATTACGCTGTATCCGAGCGGCAATCACCACTTTGACCACGCGCTTGCGGAGTATCGTAACTTGCTGAAGCCATCGCACAACCATGTTCGGGGGTGCAGGTTTGAGGATTTCATTGAAGCGATTGATGGGGACACTGAAATATTGAAGTGGCAACAGTGGTTGGCGAACCGCTACATTGTCAATGTCGAGTAAACCCGACTCTATTTCCTGCAACAAGCAAACCCACAGCGCATTTAACACCGTGGTTTTTCTACTAGCCTCTACCAGAACGATGCCTGCCTCAGCTTCCTCAGTATTGCCTTGCAATCCTCCCTGATACTTCGCGCATTATCGGATTCGTTATCGGCGATGATCCCACTGAGATGCCGTTCAATTCTTTTTTCGGCTTCAGAGATCGCTTGACTGCGCAATTTCTTGTTTTCCAGACGCAATGGTTCACCATATCCGCAATAATTGGTTTCGTATTTCACGGCAGATGCTGCCTGCCCGTCACAGAATTCTGCGAGGAGAATTTTGGCTTTGACTCTGCCTGCTTCGTAAGTGCGGAATAGCAGGCTGTTGGGCGCATTGTTGTAAACAAGATCCGAGAGGGGAGCGGTGGAGACAATGGTTCCGCATTCTGAGTATCTGCCGTTTTTCAATTCCGGCAGTCATGCGCGATGGTCTGGGGAATTCAATTTCAAAATGGCAGTGAGCGCCTGCTTGTCCAGATCAGCGGGAGACACGGTTGTGCCGCTATACTCGTGCCAATTGGCGTACCGCACAAACCCAGGGATCCCTTCGGGTTTATCGGAAAAATCGTTCTATATATTTTTTTCGAGATCGGCAGAAAATTTCAGATCGGTCTCCGGCATGATAATGGAGTTTCCACTCAAACGTTGACCCTTTTGCGCCATTTTGGAGTACAGACGGTATTTTTCGAGCACATCCTTGATGGATACAGTTTTTTTCCGCGCTTTTGAAGCACATCCGCCCGAATAAACAGATTTTCAAACAGAACAGCCGCCTCTTAAATGATCACATTCTCCTGCTTCAACAATTCGTTGGTCTGTGCCAGCGACTCCTCGTATCCCAGCGCTGTGATGTCGTGCCCCCCCCCCGGAAAATACCGTTTTGCCAGCTAGCCCACCTGAAACCCGCCTTCAGCCAGCGACAACATAAATGGGTCGGTATTCTTCTTGTCGGGGTATTCTTTTTTGGCGGTGTAATACAGCTTTTCGGGGCATTCACATGCCAGCTTGAAGCGGGTTTTGGTGAGGTATCGTGGTTTCATTTCATCATCCTAAATTTCAGCCCCAATCTATCGTAGCCAAGTAAAAAACGCTGCTTTTTTGTAACTATCGCATAAAATAGACAGATTCTGTCTTCGGGTGAGTTTATGTTCACTGAAATTCTATGATTTTTGCCCTTTGGTGTTTGGAATGGGGATGATACAACGGTGGACGAAAAAAATTAAAAAACCTCAAACAAACGGATTGCGGGAACGAAGCGCAATTTACAATATGAAAATAAGGGCGCGCAATGGAATCATGAATTTATGGATGACACGCAATCAACCGCGCGCCGCACTGTTGCGGAGATTGAAGCATGAGCAAAAAAGAGGCCATTAAGATTTTTGAAGATCGCACGATTCGCTCGCTGTGGAATGATGAGACGGAAGAATGGTATTTTTCCATTGTTGACGTGGTTGCCGTATTAACGGACAGCGTAAATTCCACCGCTTATTGGCGTAAACTCAAAGAACGCCTAAAAAAAGAGGGAAATCAAACCGTGACAGATTGTCACGGTTTCAAAATGCGGGCAGCGGACGGCAAGATGCGAAAAACCGATTGCGCCGATACCGATCAACTTTTTCGCCTCATCCAATCCATTCCTTCGCCCAAGGCCGAGCCTTTCAAACTTTGGATGGCACAGGTAGCCAGTGAACGTATCGACCAGATTCAGGATCCGGAGCTTTCGATTGAACAGGCGATGAAAGACTACAAACGCCTGGGCTATTCGGACAATTGGATCAATCAACGGTTAAAATCCATTGAAATCCGTAAAGAACTCACCGATGAGTGGAAAAAGCACGGATTGGAGGAAGGGGTGCAGTTCGCCACACTCACAGATATCATCTATAAAACCTGGACAGACAAGACAGCGAAAGAATACAAACAGTTTAAAGGCCTGAAAAAGGAAAACCTCCGCGACAATATGACCAATAAAGAGCTGGTGCTGAATATGCTCGCCGAGCTCTCCACCAAAGAAATTTCCGACGCCACCTTTCCGGATTCATTTCAAAAGCACAGGCACGTTGCACGGCAAGGCGGCGAAGTCGCCCGCAACGCGCGGTTGGAGCTGGAGGCCAAAACCGGCAAAAAAGTGGTTTCTCCCCTGAACGCCAGAGATGGAATGATGCTGAATCTGCCAGAGGGTAATCCGGAGGAGGACACAAATTAACCGTAGTTGTGCGCTTGCCGCCAAACCGGGGCAGACAGCGGTAGGATGAATAGACAACTGTCAACGAGGAAGTCGAAACAAGGTCAGGTCTCCTGATCTCGCCTAAGGCCAAGGAATCAAATAACCGCGCGCAAAATGTTAAGGGGTGCGGTTTTCAGTGAACTAGAGAGCCGGATTTTAGGGGCAGTCACTGGGAAAAAAAAATGGTACCTTCTTCCCTGAAAAAATCGAAAATAATCGAGAGGAGGAAGGTACCATGCCACAAGCGTGGCTCCCGTTTATACCAGATGGACAATGGGGTCAGGTGATTACAGTTGACACTTTTTCTGGATAACGTTGCAACCATGACTTTTTCCATTTCGCCAGTTTTTCAGATCCGTTTCGGCATCTAAACAGATTTTGAGCGACCTGCGTTGTCGTTAGGTCCAGCAGGCCGGCAATTTGACGTTGGTTTATAAAGGCGCCGTTAAACAGTGCCCAACAGGCAAAACGACGTTCAGGATTGCCACTGGGGCCATATACGGATTCTTTCAGTCTGGATAACGCAACACCTGTTATCTCACAAATATCCTTCAGTAAAATCTGGACGTCAATCTCACCTGTCACAGGTGCAATCTCCACCCGTTTCGCCTGTACCGGGCACATATGCCAGCGAAACCATCCTTCGTCACGATTCATCCACACTGGCCACGGTTCGGATTTACGATGCAGACGCAAAGTCATTTCCTTCATTTTCTCGGCGTCGCCAAACACCTCTTTCAATCCAGTCATCGACAGCCACCGCGGCTCTGTGTCCTTTTCCAGCAATCGCCGATAACTCGTCCAATTGTGCAACCCGTCAATTCTGGATGCAAGCCCGGCTTTCACTGGATTGAGGTGTATGTACGCAAACAGGTATAAAAGATATGCGTCGTCTTTAACCAGCTGACTCTTGAAACGACCTCGAAACAATGTGCCATCTCTTTTGTGCCGACGATTAAATTCAAGCGTATAAACAGACCCCAGGTGCTTCATGGCAGGAGACAAATTGCCACGACGACTTCGAATTAGCAGGTGGTAATGATTGGGCATCAGCGAATACGCGTGAACTTCGATGCCATATCGATCAATGGTGTTATGAATCGCAAAC
>JAFGXQ010000185.1 GCA_016936575.1 Deltaproteobacteria bacterium | reverse complement strand
CTCCCGCACCCGCAAACATAAGGGCTGAACACCGTCAAATACCTATTCCGGGACGGAAACTAAATAGAATCCAGATACACGCGGCGGTGGCGGTAGAATGAGACAACCGCGTTTAACAGTGCGACCGCAGCGGCGGCGGTAAGCAGAAGTTGCCCGATGGGGAAAGACGGCGGTTCGGAAAGTCGGCTGATGGCGAATGCACCGCCTGCCAAGAGTACTTCCGCAATCGACTTGGTGGCCATCCAACGAAACTTGAGACGCATTTTTTTGGAGGCGAGCAGGTTGGCCAACCCGCCGGTGGCGAGTTCAAGCGTAATCGCAAGAATGATAATACTGCTCATGCCGGTGGTTTCAAAGCGGCCGATACACAGCAGAAATGCCGTCGGAACCAAAATCCCTTCCAGAATAAACCGACCCCATTCTTTGCTTCCCCCGGGCTGTCCTTTCAGCGCCGACCATGTATCCGCAAGGTACGAAAATCCGCTGAATACCGTGAGGGCGGTCACACTATATACGAGAATGGCCATGCTCCACTCAATGCTGAAAAAATAGAATACCGCAGCATACCCCACCATCAGGCCCGCCATGGTTCCGCTGCGAAGCCCCGGCGATTTTCTTTTTATAATCAACCGAAACAGTATAAACAGAATGGGAATCAAGGAGGCGCCACCGAACACATAAAACGTGGCGAGGGTTCCCGGTGCATGAAGCGCACCGATCACAATGGCCAAGATGTATCCGACCGCCGTCATCTGAATGGCAGTCTTAAACTTGGCCAGTGTGGAGGTCCGCATCGGGGCGTCGCGCAAGGATAGACTGGTTCTCAGACTGGTAACCAGAAAATCACGACAGAAAACAAGAATCAGCAGCCATACAGGAAATACGATCTCATTCGTTCCCGGCAGCACGCGTTCAGCGAAGGGAAGGAAACACACTGCGATAAAGATTTTGTCGGCAATGGGATCGAGCAGCCCACCCAGCACAGTCGGGCCATCCCGGCGTGCCATTTTTCCGTCAATCCAATCGGTTACCCCGAGTAAAATAATCGCAGCCAACGCCACATACAGCTCTGGGATATTCTGATACAGCAGGTAACCGGGAATCGGCATGAGCACAATTCGCGCAATCGTCACCATATTTGCTGTAATTTTCACTATTTCAATACCTTATTGACTCACGGCTGAACGAGGGCGTCAGCGTCATCGGAGAATGCACAGTTCTGCACTGTTTTGCAAGTGCTAATTCAGGCTCAATCACGGTGTTGGTAGTCGAGAAACGGCAGCGACCCGCGTCGCCAAATGCCGCGATTTCGGTGTTTTCAACTGGATTTTTTTGATGTGTCGGGTACTCTGCTGCGCCATGACCGTGAAGTACAAACGTAAAATCAGCTCTGACGCATTCACCCCCACCGGGCAATCCCGGCGGGAAACCGCTATCGCTGAAACACACCCTGAGTTTGTGTGCCGTGTGTTGGAAGAATTTTTGACCGATGCGCGCCGCGATACCATCGAGAATGTGGTTTCCCATCGAACACAGTCTTTGCATGTGGCAGTGGAAGGGCTGCAGGACCCCCACAACACGGCTGCTATCATTCGCACCGCCGATGCGTTCGGGGTTCAGAACATTCATATCATCGAAGGTGCAACGCGTTTTCGTTCTTCGGCATCGGTGACCCAGGGAGCGCACAAGTGGATTGATATTCGCATTCACCACAATGCACACGATTTCGTATCCGCCATGAAAATAGAAGGTCGAACCGTTCTGGTCGCAGCGATGGACGGGGCCAAACCGGTGGGAGAGCTGACACCGGGGGAACAACTGGTGCTGGTATTCGGAAATGAATCTGAAGGAATAACCGACGAAATGCGCGAATTGGCCGATGGAGCGTTTCACATACCGATGTACGGATTTGTGGAAAGTTTCAATGTTTCTGTGGCCGCAGCCATCAGTATTTCCACCTTGCGCAAAGGGGGGCAGGGAGATTTTTCAGCGCCTCAGCAACAGGTACTGAAAGCGCGATACTATCTTCGTTCTGTGCGAGCGGCGTATGATATTTTGGCCCAACACCCGGATTTTCCCGCCTGAAAGCAGATGAAAATCGCGAGGACACGCCGTTTTGGACAAGAAAATAAGTTATTTTGTACGACTAAAACGGTTCACTTGGACCCATAATCGTATTATTAAGGTACTTAATTATGGTAGTAACCTTATTATGTGTTTCAGGAGAGACTTATGCGTATAAAAATGACATACCTTGCACTCGCACTCATTTCATTGCTTGTGTTCACCATTTCCTGCGAAGGTGACGAAGCGGTGGGTACCGGCACGGGAACCGACGGCGACACAGACGGTGACAGTGACGGCGATGGAGATGGAGATGGGGACGGCGACAGCGACGGAGATGGGGACAGCGACAGTGACGTAGACAGCGAAATCGAAGAAATTCGCGAACACGTGGAAGAAGAAACCTGGGGAATCTACGCGCCGCCCGATGAATACAACGAAACCGGCCCGTATGCCGAAGCGTTTCAGAAATCGCTGTACTTCTACGACGTGAATATGTCGGGAATCGGGGTAACCGGCGGACGGCTTCAATGGCGGGGCAATTCTGAAGTGAGCGACTACTCGGTTCCGTTATTCTGCGCAGACCCGGCGAAACCGGCAATTGAACAGAATTGCACAGATATGTCTGCCGAATACGTGCAGAAATATATTCACATCTTCGACCCTGACGGTATCGGCACTATCAATGTGGGCGGCGGCTTCCACGATTGCGGAGATCACGTAAAATTCGGGTTGCCGCAGGCGTATTCGGCTTCGATGCTGGCATGGGCCATTTACGAATTTCCGGACGCGTTCATCGCTTCCGGACAGGCGCCCCACGCGCTCGATATTCTGAAGCGGTTTACCAATTATTTTCTGCGCAGCACGTTTCGTGAAGAAGACGGTCGGGTGATTGCGTTCTGCCATCAGGTGGGCAACGGCGCGATTGACCACAGTTTCTGGGGACCACCGGAATTGCAGAAATCAGAAGACTTTCCGCGTCCTGCCTATTTCGCGACCGAAGAAAATCCTTCGTCGGATGTAACCGCCGCTGCGGCCGCCGCATTAACTGTTGCGTCGCTGGTGTTTCGTCCTATCGACGAAGACTACGCGGACAAGTGCCTGACCTACGGCGCCGCATTGTATAATTTTGCGAACACCTATTCCGGTACGGCGAACAACGGCGGATTCTACGAATCAGAATATGAGGACGACGATTTGGCCTGGGCGGCCATCTGGTTGTACATCGCCACTGACGACGATAAATATCTCGAAGACATTGTTTCGCTGAACGGAACCCAATATACCGGGCATTTGGCCAAAATCATGTCCACTACCGAGGACGGTTGGTACAACGCTTGGGGGCACTGCTGGAATACTGTCTGGAGCGGTATGTTTGTCAAGCTCGCCCAGGTCACGGGCGATGAAAAGTGGACCCAAATCGCAAAAGACCATGTGGACTTGTGGGCCGGCATCTCCGGAAACCGCGCGGTTACCCCCGGTGGTCTAAGCTGGCTCACCGGATGGGGAACACTGCGCTATACCACTGCCGCGATGATGACCGCGATGACATGGGGAAAAATCAACGGCGATACCGCGTACGCGGAGTGGGCGGATTCCCAAATTCAATATATCTGGGGTGACAATCCCTGGGGAAAATCATTTATCGTCGGGTTCGGAGATGAATGGTTCACTCATATACACAATCGGGCGGCCCACGGCTCCACCAAAGACAACAGTCTGTATGTTCCGCCGACGCCCAGCCATGTGGCCTGGGGCGCGTTATTGGGTGGTCCCGACCAGAACGACACAGCCGTCGATGAAAACGGAAACCTGACCGCGTACAAGGATGACATCTGGGAGTACGCATACACCGAAGTATGCATCGACTATGCGTCTTCCCTGGTATCGGCGATGGCAGGGTTATACGAATATAAAGCCATGGACGCGGACGGTGTGGGCGAGGGGCCGATTGAAAATTTCCCGCCGCTGGAACCGGAGCAGACCGAGTATTGGGTGGAAGGCAATCTGGGCCAGAATGACGGTCAGATTATTCAGGTACGGTTGCGCGTTCACAACGAATCGGTGCATCCGCCCCACCTGGACCCACTGCTTTCGGTACGGTACTACTTTAATATCAGTGAACTGGCCGAAGTGGGGCAGGGGGTTGATGATATTCGGGTTCAGCTGACCTACGACGGTCGTTCAGTCGACAACGGAATGCTCAATTCCGGCGACGGACTTCCCACCATTGTCACCGGACCGCTTCCGTATGACGAAGCCGAAGGCATTTACTACTTTGATTTTGCATTCACCGGCTGCAAATTTTACGGCCCGCTGCCGTTGGAATTTCAGATTCAGGCCACTACCATGGCCGCAGATATGACCTACCACCTCGACAGCGCCAACGACTACAGTCGCCAGGGACTTCAGGTTTCCGAAAGTGAATTCACCGTTACCCCGTATGTCACCATGTATAGCGATGGAGAGCTGATTGCCGGAGAGGAGCCGTAACATGAAACCAGTGAAAATCATCCCAGTATGGGTCGTGCTCCTCTATGTTGCAATATGGGCTTTCGGTTGTGAAGGCGACCAGGGCACCCAGGGTGCGCGCACATCGGAAGATTCTGATGACAAACCGCACAGCACCGACCCCAACGACTCGGACTACGAGTGGAATGAAACCGATACCTGCGCGAACCTCGATTTGTTCCTGGAACGGCAACCGACAACCATCATGTTGGTTATCGACCATTCCGCATCGATGGACTTGCAGATGGGCGACAACGACACCCGTTGGAGCGTGATGGTGAGTGTGCTGATGGGCACCACCGCGAGCCCGGAAAGCGGGTTGGTGTGGTCGCTGGAATCACAGGTGAATTTTGGAATGGTATTGTTTACCGCCAAACGAAATCAGCCCGAGACCTGCCCCATGCTGCAGACGGTATCTCCCGCATTGAACAACGGCGGAACCATCGCATCGATATTTAAAGCCGACGATGAGACCTACAAAGGCGCATCACCCGTTCCCGAGGGCATTCGCGCAGCCACCCAGCTGTTGACAGAGATGGGTGGACTCGGCAAAAAAGTCATTCTGCTGGCAACCGACGGCGCACCGCAGACATGTGACACGTTGGCTGTGGTGGATGATCCGTTCGGCCGGGAGGAAAGCATCAGTGCGGTTCAGGACGCGTACAGCAGCGGCATTTCCACATTCGTTGTTGGGCTCGGGGATGAAACAACCTTCGACCATCTGCAGCAGGTGGCCAACGCGGGGGTTGGCCTGACACCGGACGGTTCAGAGGACGCAATGTTCCATCAGGGACTCACCGAAAACAGCCTGGTTGACGCCATTACCCAAATCATCACAACAGAGTCTCGAAGCTGTGTGTATGAATTGGACGGCAAAGGGATTACCGAGGGGGAAGAATCGCAGGGAACGGTGTCCATCGATGGTGAAGCGCTGGAGCTGAATAATTCGGATTACGGGTGGCGGTTGAAAAGCACCAGCGAAATTGAGTTACTGGGTGGCGCGTGCGATATGATTCAGGTGGGCGGTCACCATATTGAAGCGGACTTCCCCTGTGAAGTGATCGTGAACATCGTCGCCGAATAGTCCCTTCCCCCGGCTGGGGCAT
This sequence comes from Deltaproteobacteria bacterium, assembly GCA_016936575.1. Taxonomy (GTDB): domain Bacteria; phylum Myxococcota_A; class Polyangia; order JAAYKL01; family JAAYKL01; genus JAFGXQ01. The sequence continues at coordinate 2,449 of JAFGXQ010000185.1, read as the reverse complement.
TGGTCACATATTGTTTCGATTATGCGTTGTTATATTTTTGTGCTATTTTTTTGTGCAGGAGACAATCCGAAAGAATGACCAAACATCGCAGAAAAGAAGAGTGGATTTCTGAAATTCTCGAAGCGGCGAGAATTGAAATTGATGAACACGGTTATACGGAGTTCAGTATGGAAGCACTCGTGCGGCGTACCGGATTCAGCAAGGGCGGTATTTATCGATTCTACAAGAACAAGGCCGATGTGGCATTGGAACTATTTTCCGAATCCTATGTGCAGCAATTGTCATTTGATCTGGAACGCTGTGTTGAATGGAACCTGCCGATTGCCGATACGATTTTCAGGTTGTTCGTCAGGTACAGTCTACCGCAGGAAGGCGCACGCAGAGCCGACCGAATTTGGATTCGATTGATTCCTGAAGTTTTGAACGACGCTGCATTCAAGGAGCGCCGCGCGGAGTTGCTCCACGATATTGAAGTTAAAATCGGCCGACTGTGCAAAGCGATTGCCGAACGAGACGGGCGTGAAATTGTAGCCGACTTTGACCAGAAATTTTCAGATTCGTTTTCGCTTAGCGCGGGATTGCTCGAAGGATTATCCGTTCAGACTGCGCTCGGCTGTTCCATTGAACATCAGGGGGCGCTGGTGAAAACGTTTATTGACAGTCTCATTCAAAATCTGTTCGTCCCGTCTTCTCCCAAGTAGGCCGGAACATTTCCGAAACATTCAAAAAAATTGAATTTCCGACAGAATTTGCTGATGACAAAAGTCGAATATTGGCATATGGATTTGTTGGAAAAATCGTCATACGGATGGGTATTATCCGTTATTTTTTTTTACGGAATTGTTGAACTCGTGGAGGAGGCAATATGTCAAGAACAGTCCTGGTCGCTACAGAGAAACCGTTTGCAAAAGCAGCCGTCGATGGAATCAAGAAAGTATTGGACGATGCGGGGTATACCCTATCGCTCCTTGAAAATTATACCGATACTGCGGATTTACTCGCTGCGGTAAAAACACCGGATGCGGTCATCATTCGAAGCGATAAAGTGACGGCAGACGTTATCGCCGCAGCCGAAAACATGAAAATTGTCGTTCGTGCCGGCGCTGGTTTCGACAACGTGGATTGCGATGCCGCGTTAAAAGCAGATGTCGTTGTGATGAATACCCCGGGGCAGAATTCGAATGCGGTGGCGGAACTGGCGTTCGGTATGATGCTGAACCTTGCCCGAAACAAATACACCGGCAAGGCGGGTACAGAGTTACGCGGAAAAACCATCGGCATTCACGCATACGGCAACGTCGGAAAATTCGTGGCGATTATCGCCAAAGGATTCGGTATGACCGTCAAAGCGTTTGATCCGTTCGTTGAAAAATCCGCCATCGAAGCAGCCGGTGTTGAGGTTGTAGAATCAGTTGAAACGCTGTACAGCGGCTGTGACTATGTGTCTCTTCACATTCCCGCAAACGATAAAACCAAGAAGTCGATTGACTATGAATTGCTGAGCAGCATGAAAGAAGGCGCGGCGCTCATCAATACTGCCCGCAAAGAAGTCATTGACGAAGACGGACTGTTGAAGGCGATGACGGAGCGAGAAGATTTACGCTATGGCTCTGATTTAACCCCCGACTGCCTGGATGCGCTGAATGCGGCGGCCGGTGACCGCGTATTCGTTACCGCGAAGAAAATGGGCGCACAGACCGCTGAGGCCAATATCAACGCGGGTATCGCCGCTGCCCAACAAATCGTCGCATTCTTCGAAAAAGGCGACACCACCTTTAAAGTGAACTAGCGTTCAAAACTACAGCAGAGATTCGAGTTGGTCGATGAGTGTTGAGAAACGCTGCATCAGTGTGCGGACCGGTGCGGGACTCGACAAATCGACGCCGGCATCACGGAGCAAATCCAGGGGGAATTTGGACGCGCCAGATTTCAGAAAGTTCAGATATGCGTTCCGTTCCGGCGCTCCGCCGCTGAGAACCCGATTGCTGAGGGCGGTGGCTGCGGTAAGGCCGGTGGCGTATTTATATACGTAAAACGCACTGTAAAAATGAGGAATACGTGCCCATTCCAGTGATAACTCGCTGTCGAATGTGAGCGCTTCACCGAAATAGAATGTTACCAGTGTTTCATATTCTCGTCGTAATCGTTCCAGCGTGAGCGCTTCACCGCTCTCTACAATATCGTGGGAGATTTTTTCAAACTCGGCGAACATGGTCTGACGAACCGCTGTTGCCCGAAGCTGATTGATTTCGCGGTCAATGATATACGCTTTCATTTCTTTATTTTTCGCGTTTGCCAGAAGATGTTCGGTGAGCAGTTGCTCATTGAAAGTAGATGCGACCTCTGCCACAAAAATAGTGTAGTCATATGTTGAAAACGGCTGATTTTCGGCACTGTAGTAAGTGTGCATAGAGTGTCCTGCCTCATGCGCCAGGGTGTAGATACTCTG
>JAFGXQ010000184.1 GCA_016936575.1 Deltaproteobacteria bacterium | reverse complement strand
TCGGCATCGGTGTCGCCGTCAGAATCCGTATCGCTGTCCGCATCAGAATCCGCATCCGTTGCGGAATCATCCGACGTATCATCATTGCACGCAGAGAACAGCACGATAAACAGCATCAACGCGATCAACACACATCCGTTCTTGAAAAGAGTCGTTATCATCTACTACTGCCCTTTCTTTTGTACAGTAAACGGTGTTTAGTCGTTCCGGTTCGGCAGGTGGTACAGCACCGCGTGAATGTTATATAATAAATCTCGAAAAGTGAACGGCTTCTGAAGAAAATGTGTTCCAGGCTCAAAGGCGCCATCTGCCCGGCTCATCAACCGATCCCGACAGCAACGGCCTCCCGTGCATCGGGGCTTTCGAAGCGCAGTAGCGCTCACAGACGATTCTTTGGGCGGAATGAACAGCTGTTCAGCGGGCATCCCTGATTCTTGAAGGAATTTCGGGTTTTCGACATCTAAACGAACCGCATCCCCTAAAGGCAATACATACTTGTCCGTAGTATATAGTGCATATACAGATATGCGTGGATACCTGTAGCTGCATGCTGGTCGAATATACAGCATATGTGGAACAAGGGGGATATTTTGCCCACTGTACTGTTGATTGACGACAATAAAATGCTCAGTCTGGTGGAAGCTCGCTATATTCAGCGCGCCGTGGCGAATGTGGATATTCTGGTCTCCTGCGCCGGACGGTGCTCGCTCGAGATGGAAGGCACGAAGATTCCCGATGTGACCATTCTGGATACTGAACTCGTGGATAGAGACCCCTTGGATGTGTACCGCACACTATGCACGTTTGTTTCGCCGCGTACCATTGTGGTGACCGGTAGTCAGGCATCGGAACCATTCGCATCGCTGAAAAAGCAACAGGAGATTCACGACTTTTTGATACGTCCGTTTTCAATTGATACGCTTATTGAATCGGTGAAAGAGATACTCATCGCAGCGGGGTATCCGGTGGTTCCTTACAAATCATCGATTCCCCCGCCATCCACAGAAGCGGTGGAACGGTTTGACCGCCACCTGGCATTGAATCAGCTTTCGGGCATTCTGGGAGCGGTACGCGCACTGGAAGCGGAACTCACCGCAGAACCACCGACAAAGGAGAGCATCAAGCAATTGCTTGATGAGTACATCCCGCGCATCGTGACCCTTGTGAATGACGTTTCCAAAAACATCAAATTAACCAAGAACAGTGAGCACTCGTCATGATGCACAAACCGAGAATACTCCTGGTTGACGACGATCCGAATCTGTTATGGGGAGTGGGAAAATTTTTAACCCGCTCAGGGTACACGGTGATCAGTTGCCCCGACGGCGCGGAGGCCATTGACGTACTCAAGGAATCAAACTTCGACGCAATGATTACCGACATCCAGATGCCCAGACTCAACGGCCTTGCACTTATCGAATGGGCGGTCCAAAACGCGCCGGCGATGAGGATTATCGCCATCACCGCTTTCGGCTGCCTCTCTGTGCAGCAAATTCTGATGAAACAGGGCGCCATTCTGTATGTTGAAAAACCATTCGATCCGAAAGTGATGCTTGAGCTTTTGAAAAAAGAGCGAAGCACAGACTCGTTCAGCGGCAATGTCAACGGTATCAACCTGTTTGACTATATCCAATTGGTGTTCATGACCAACCGTCAGTTGAAACTGCAAATAACTTCGTCGGACGGAGAAAACGGAGTTATCTATATTGACAAGCGAACCGCCTGTCATGCAGAATGTGGGCAATTACAAGGAGTTGACGCGTTTTACAAATGTTTATCATTCAATGGCGGTTCGTTCGTATCACTTCATTTTGATGAACCCCCGAAACGAACCATCGACTGCAAAGGAGATTTTCTGTTAATGGACGCAGCCCGATTAAAGGACGAGACCACAAAGGTAACGCTACGTCATTCTGAAGTACCGCCTTTATTTGCCGACGAAGATATCTTTCCAATCGCGAATTCGGACACCCCCTCTACCCCAACCGAGAACGAGGCTTAACCGATGAAGGATTATTTCATTAAAGAAAAAGTGGACCCCATAATCAGCGGATTATGTCGTGACATCAAACCGATTACCATTTTGCTGATAACCAAACAGGGAACTGTTATCAGTGAAGCTGGAGATACCAAGTCTATCAATACCACAGCCATGGCTGCACTGACGGCAGGAATGTTCTCGGCCACCCGCGAAGTGGCGAAAATGGTTGGCGAGCAACAGTTTTCAATTCTGCTGCAGCAGGGTGAAAAACGCCACATTCATATCTCATTGGTTACCGAAGATGCCATGATGATCATCGTTTTTGAAGATTACCGACGCATCGGCATGGTCCGCGTGGAAGCCAAAAAGGCGGGAACTCGGCTCATCGATATCGCGATGGCGGAAAAAGCAAAAGACACTGATGCAGCATTTGCCGCGCATCACCCGAGTACGTCAACAAACACAAACGAAAACCAAGATGCGAGAAACAAAGACGGCAAAATATCGACACCGGAATTCAAAGAATACGCACTCAATCTCATCGACCAGATTTTTGTGACCAAAACGTAGGACGCGCTGAATGCCATACATCAGTTACGACAAGAAAGAAATATCGTTTAAGATAGTTTATTACGGACCGGGAATGAGTGGAAAAACAACCAATTTAATGTATATCCACAACAGCCTCGCTGAAAATCTTCGAGGAGAGCTGGTATCGTTGGACACTGAAGAAGAGCGCACACTGTTTTTCGATTTCTTTCCCCTCGAACTCGGTCAGATTGCCGGGTATGACGTGAAATTCAACCTATACACCATTCCCGGGCAAATCTATTACGAAGCAAGTCGAAAACTGATGCTTGAAGGTGCAGACGGCGTTGTTTTTGTGGCGGATTCGAATCCGCTTCGATTTGACCGCAACATCACAAGCTATGAGATGATGCTCGACAATCTGGCCTCGTACCATATCGACGCGGAGCAGTTTCCCATAGTGCTGCAGTACAATAAACGAGATTTTCCAGATGCGATTGAGCGAGGTTCGCTCGAGAAGGTACTGGAGATACAAGTTCCGTCCCTTGAAGCGGTTGCCACCAGCGGAGAAGGTGTAATGGAAACGATTAGAACTATCAGTAAAATGATCATTGAAGGGTTTGAGCTATAAAATACAAAGGGGATAACAATGGCGCTCAGCGGGACACTCTCAGATCTCGGAATTGTTGACCTCGTGCAATTTCCGGGCACCGGTAAAAAAACTGGAGAACTCATTATCGCCGGTATCGATCACGAGGCACGCCTGTACTACGATAAGGGGAGTTTGAAACACGTTATCTGTGGCGAGAATACAGGCATCGACGCTCTGGTCGAGCTTGTCTCGTGGGAAGAAGGAGAGTTCGAATTTCGACTGGGCGCCACCCACGATGAGGTCACTATCGAACTCGACCTCCATCGCGCCCTGATGATGGCGCTGAAAACCCGCGATGAAAGAAGGGAAAAGGCCAGAAAGAAAGCTGAAGAAGAAAGACGCGCTCAGGCGGAACGTCAATCCCAGGCAACACTTCCGCCGGCGCCGGAGGCAGTTCAGGACCCAAAAATGGAGTTTCTGCTCGCCAAAACGGCGTCTAAATTTGAATACATCCATTATGCCGGCGTGTATCACCGCAACGGCGCAAAAATCTGCAGTTGGGCGCAGGAAGATGTTGACGGAACAGTGTTTGCGCAAATGATCTCCGGAGTCATCGGTATTTTTTCGACCCATCCTCGCAAAGAGCTGCAAAAAGTTTATCTGACAGACAGCATGGGAACCTGCATCGGCTCAGTAATAGACAGTGACCTCGTTCTCTTTCTGGCAGCAGGCGAAGAATCGTCACTGGGGGTTGTATCGATTGCGGCGTCCAAAATTTCTGCGGCGGTTGTAGAAAGCCGTAACAAATGAACGAGCCACTCCAAAAACGCATCTCGGCGTATCGGGAGCTTGCAGTTTTTCTGAAAGACAGCATTCAAAAAGGGCTCATCCCCAAAAAACATATTGACGCGGTTGAACTCATATTGGAGGCGGAGCAGAGCGGCGTCCTCCAGGCGCTCGAAACCCTTCGCAATATTCCCGATGATCACCCACTTCACAAAATGTACGGGATACTTTGCGAGAGCAAGCCGTATGTTCCGATTCTTCTTTCCAGCCCTCCGAATCCGGCGATGACCTTTCGCCGGTATGTCAACAGCAGCGTGAACAAATTGTCGTACAAACTGGCGGCAAGTATCGTGAAAGGCACATCTGACATTTTTTTCGGGGTGTTGTTTATTTTCGGCGACTCCGGACAGGGAAAAACCCACCTGCTGTCAGCCATTGCCAATGACATGAATGCCCAGGGAAATGACACCGTGCTTATGCGGGTCGCCGATCTGGAAATGGAACTGAATCGGGCGAACCAAATCGGCCGGGTATCAGATATTCATTGGTGGATTCTAAACCACAAAACGGTATTGATTGACGATGTTCAGGATGTAGCTGGAAATTTTAAAATTCAGAAGGAATTAATCTCAATCATCAAAGGCGCTAATGCTCGCAGTATTCCGGTAGTGCTCAGCGCGAATGGCGACCTTGCGCAATGCACCAACATCGATAGACAGCTGATTGAACTGATTTCCAGTGGAGTTACAGCCGAAGTCACCCTTCCCCACCGCGAACACTTGTGTGTGATTGCGAAAAATGTTGCAGGCAACGTCAACATTCCCGATAACGTCGTCGATTATCTCGCCGACAATATCACCGACAACGTGCGCCATCTGGTGGCTGCGGTTCAGCAAATCATCGCTTTGCACAAACAGACAGATACGCCCATCACTGTAGATATGGCCCGTGCGGTCGCCCCGATGGAGCACGACCTTCGCTCCACTATCCCGTTACTCGATGCATCCAGAAGCGACATTTACCAAAACGACATCGACAAACTGTCGGCATCTACATCTGGAATAGAGCCGCAGCATAAGGCTGATATTTTCAAGGAAATGCTGGCTTCCGCCCAGAATGAAGAAGAACAATGTCTCGCGCTTCAGATAGCCGTCAGCGAAAAAATAAAGGAACTCAGAAAAAAGGGAAACCACGAAGAAGTAGCCAAATTAAAAACAGCGTTGGAACACCTTCGCGCCGGAGACATTCGGGAAGCACTTAGCTGCACCTCGCTGTAAATCGATTCGGCACTTTTTCAGTCAGGTGAAATTTACATGGCTCGTCGTTCACGTTATTCAACTCCACCACCCAAAATGATGAGAATTCTCGTGGTCGATGACGACATCCATCAGTTGAACAGTATCAAAAGATATCTGAACGCGTCAGGCTTTTCGGTAATCACCTGTGGAACAACAGAAGAAGCCATTATCGCGCTGGAAGGAATTCCCTTTGATACCGTTCTCAGCGACATTCAAATGCCACAGAACAGTGGTATCTCTTTAATCAAATGGATTACCGAACATCATCCACGAATCCCGGTATTTGCGATGACCGCTTTCGGTTCAGACGAAGTTTATCGCGATGTCATAGAGTACGGAGCGGTGGTGTACCTCGAAAAGCCCGTCGACTTAAAATTGCTTGTGCAATTGCTCGCCACCTCCCAGGACAGTTGCGGCGCCGGACACAGTTTTGTGACCGCATGTCTTGAAGCTGCTTCCACCAAAGGATGCGGTGAAGTTATCGTGCACAACGCCAATCAAATCGGACAGATATTCTTTCATCAGGGTAAAATCGCCTGGGCGGCGGTACAAAACAACAACCAGACCTTTCTGGACATTCTCCGCTCATCGAGAACCATCGAGAAACCGACATTCGCGAACGTAATCCAGACATGCAAGGCGGCGCAAAAAGATGTGTTTTCTGCATTGATTGACGAAAAATACATTAAGCCCCATGAACTTCGGGCCATTCTACACCGATATCTTTCCCAATGCTTTGTTCAATGTTTGCTATGGAAAGATGCGAAAGCCATGTTCATTCCGAGCACGCGTCGATTCAGCGGAAAGTTCATTTTCGAGCTGGTTGATATTCTCACGCTGGCAAACACCACCAAAGACATTCACCGTCGACAAAGCAGCTCCCCCCCGAAATGAACAGGCACCCGTAACCACTATACAAATCAGCAGTGTTCCTTGTTCTGCAAATAAAGAGTAAGATTTGAACTTCCTGTGGAGGGGCAGATGTTTGTTACAAACAAATCAGAAGTTAATTCAGACGAAATCATTTCAAATATGCATAATGACGACCAGGAACAACAGGAAGCCGTTGCCGAAGAATTAATGCACGCAAAAAAAATGGAAGCTCTCGGCGCACTCGCCGGGGGGATGGCGCACGATATGAATAATATCCTGGCATCCATCCTCGCTGTGGCGTCTGCGATGGACGCTGAAATGCCGACCGATCATCCATACGCGACTGACGTGAAAGACATTCTGAATGCATGTAAACGCGGCAGCAAACTCACCCGTGGACTGTTGAGTTTTGCCCGCCGACACAGAGTCAATTTCGCGGACGTTCAGGCGAACGAAATCGTAAACGAAATTGAAACCATTTTAACGCGTACCATTTCCAAGGGAATATCAATTGAAACCCGTCTCGAAGAATCTCTTCACTGTATTACCGCTGACCCTGATCAATTGAACCAGGTGCTCATGAATATTTGCCTCAACGCGGTGGATGCCATGAAAAACCAGGGGCGTTTAATCATCGAAACCGAGAACATCGTACTTACCAGTGAAGAACTCTGGTCCAATCCGGAAGCGCCCCCCGGCGATTTCGTACAAATCACTATCAGGGACACTGGACCGGGAATTCCCAAAGAACTCCAGGAAAAAGTATTCGAACCGTTTTTTTCAACCAAACCCAAAGGTAAAGGTACCGGACTCGGCCTGGCAATGGCCTACGGAACCGTGAAAAAGCATAACGGCATCATTCGAATCGACAGCGACTATCAGCACGGAACATCTTTCGTGATTCAAATTCCTGCCAATGCGTACACATCGAGCAAGCCCGCGCCGATCGTCCAAGATAAATACCGGCTTTCCTCTGATCATTCAGGGACAATTCTACTCGTTGATGATGAAGACCTTTTTCGAATATCATCAAAACGAATTCTCGAGAAACTCGGCTACAATGTCATCTGCTGCACCAACGGAAAAGAAGCCGCGGAACTGTTCTCGACACGTCACAACGAAATCGATATTGTTATCCTCGACATGATTATGCCGGTAATGGGAGGACGCGAAGCTTTTTTCAAACTTAGAGGCATCGATGCGTCAGTACCCATTCTCATCGCATCAGGCTTCACAGAGGAAGAAAATATCAAAGACATTTTGTCCAACGGAGCGATTGGCTTTATTGGAAAACCGTTTGATCTTCAATCCCTTTCAGATGCTCTCCCCAAGCGGAGTATTCATCAGAGCTGAACTCATCGAAATCCATATGCTGTTGCACGGATAAACTTCAGAACAATAAATTCTCTATTTACTTGCCGATGGTTGTGGTCGGCACCTGGAAGGGCGTGGTCTTGTCTGTTGCGCCGGTATGCTTGTACCCGACCACGTTGTACACCTTTATCGGCTTGCTTTTTCCCTTGGCGCGAACATCTTCAAGCTCAATACATTCAAACTCAGCGTTCAGTTTGGAATACGTGTCTTCACTGACAATCACCTGCCCGGCTTTGGCGGCGGAACACAACCGAGCGGCGGTATTCACCACGTCACCGATTACAGAATAACTCATTGTTCTGGTCGAACCGATATACCCGGCAACCAGTTCTCCAGTATTCAAACCGATACCGATATGGATAGAGCGTTGTCCCTCTGACTCACGCACCTTGTTGAATTCAATCAACGCTCGCTGCATGTCCACCGCGGCGCGAACCGCTCGGGTGGCATCGTCGTTATGGCTGACCGGCGCCCCCCACAGAACCATAATCTCGTCGCCGACAAATTTATCAACCGTGCCCTCGTTTTTAAACGCAATCTCAACCATCAACTCGAAATATTCGTTCAACATCGACAGCACATCAGCCGCTTTCATATTTTCGCTCATCGACGTGAATCCGCGAATATCGGCAAACAACACCGTTGCCACCCGATTCTGCCCTCCCTTTTCCACACTCAGTTTTCCGCTTACCACCAATTCCGCCAAATCCGGAGACATCAGTTTTGAGAAGCGTTCCCGCGTAACCGCATCTTCTTTGATTTTCTGCCCCATTGTCACATTCGAAATAAACCGTGCGGTTTGCGTACCGATGTTTGTCAGTAGCTGCAAATCCTTTTCAGAGTAAGCGTTCACCGCAACAGAGGAGTCGATCACAATGCAGCCCAGCAGCTCATCCTGATGCAGAATCGGCGCCGCCATTGATGAACGAATTCCCTGCATGATCATCGACTTTGCTTCCTTGAACCGCGTATCCATCTGCGCATCAGAAGAAAGAACCCCCTTTTTCTCGGCCTTCACATGATTCACCAATGTGGATGAAATGACGAGCTTGTCTTCTTTCTTTTTCATCTTGTACACAATCGGCTTCATCTCACCGGATTCGTCTGTCAACAGGATAGCGCCGCGATCGCAGTTCAAAAACTCAAAGGTGCGTTCCAATATTTTCTGCAACACCTCTTCAAGCTCCAAATCAGGTCTGAAATCCCGCTGCATCTCGTATGTGACGCGAAGCTTTTCGTAGTCCTCGCGAACCTGCTTTTCTTCGGTCATTTCTTTTTCAGGAAGAAAACGATCATTCACTTCAATGGCGGAGCGAATATGGCTTTGCAACGCACCTTCGCTTACATCAACCACTTGACCGGCGTTATCTGTCGCATTCTCGTTGAGGAACATGCACCGCGTATTACCCAGGGTAATTTCGTCTCCGTCACCCAACGGTTGTTTGCCGACGATTTTCTGCCGATTTACATAGGTACCGTTCAAACTGCCCAAGTCCGATACCACAAACCCGTCCCCTTCTGAAATTTCAATTACGGCGTGTTCTTTTGAAACAATCCTGTCCAGAATCTGAACATCATTTTGCGGCAGACGCCCCACCTTGTTAAAACTCTTCAGTTCAACCTCGCGCCTACCCTCACTATCAAAAATTACCAATTTTGCCATCTGTACTCTCTATCACCAAAGTTGCGAACCATTCCATCTGTGTTCACAACGCATTCTCGGCCTATTACAGCCGAACAATTCCGACGCACTTTGTTACTTCCGACCCGCTTTTCTCGGTGTTGAACCGAACCGTTCCCGTTGCATCCTTCCCACTGGGCGCCGACAATTTCAACCCCGACAGAATCGCTTTAAGACAGTTCGCCTGTGCGGCATTCCCGTTTTTGGTCGATATTCCAGACAACGTCTTCTGCCCCTCCGTCAGCGAGAACGACACTGCCGCCACATTCGTTCCATCCTGTATGCATGCCTTCAATGCCGACTGCTTTGTCTTCAAGGCTCTCGATACCGTCGTTGCGTCCTTGCCTCCATTGGCGTTCACCATGCACCGACCGCTGGCCTGTGCGCCCAGCTGCGACTCCAGTTTTTCCTTCATTCCCTCCGGAATAGTCACACCGGCGGGTATCTCCGTACCCTCGGGAATTTTCCCGTTCTTGGCCGCTTCCTCGAGCTTCTTTTTGGTTTCTGCCGATACATTTACATTGTTTAGATTCCCGTTGCCAATCGATTGCTTGGCCTGCTGGATCTTGGAGGCCGTGCCGCCGCTGCTTGAAGAGCCGGCCGGTTCATTGGCCACAATATCACCTTCCGGATTCGCGGAAAGAGACTCCGGTCCGGGAGGCGCATTGTCGTCTCCGGCTTCGGGTGGGGTATCATCTGCGGTGGATTGCCCTGAGGTTGATACCGTCTCCACGGTGTTGGTCACCGGCACGGTAGTATCCGGCGTCGCTACACCCGGCCCCATCAGAAAATACCACGCCGCGCCGCCCCCCGCTACCAGGAGCACCATGACACCGGCAATAATTCCAATCACCGGGCTGCTCGATTTCTGCCGCACGACAGGCGTCGGAGCGGACGTAGCCGGCATCGGCATTGTTGCTGCGGATTTTTGAGTTTGGGCGGAGGTAGCTGCCCCTGAGTTCACGACTGCCGCGACGGTGGTCTTTCCGGAGTGTTCAATACCGATCAGCCGATCCAATGCGGCCCTGAATTCTTTCATTGTCTGCGGACGGTCGTCCGCGCTTTTCGACAAGGCGCCCATTACCACCGCTTCCAGCTCCGGAGGGACCCCCGCGTTCGGATTTATCGCATTGAATGCCGGCGGCGTGTCCATCAGATGCTTGGTCAACAACCCCATAGGCGTATCTGCGGTAAAGGGTAACGACCCCGTCAGCATTTCATACATAATGATACCCACCGAATAAATATCTGACCGGGCATCCAACTTTTCGCCCCGCACCTGTTCCGGAGACATGTACTGCGGGGTGCCGAACACCATTCCGGTTTTCGTGAGCGCTTTGCGTTGATCAGTCGCACCGTCGTCCATCAGCTTCGCTATTCCGAAATCGAGTACTTTGACAAAATCGACTTCATCACCCCGGCGACAAAGCATCACGTTCTCGGGCTTCATGTCCCGGTGAATAATGCTCTTCTCATGTGCATTGCGAAGCGCGCCGCAAATCTGACTTCCAATCCGGCACGCCCGCTGCCAGTCCATCGCTCCGTTTTCTTTTATCTCATCATCGAGACTTTTTCCGCTGATGAACTCCATCGCAATGTACAGGGAATCATTTTCGGTTCGTCCGAAGTCGTACACCGTAATAATATTCGGGTGCTCCAGTTTGCTGCTTGCCGCGGCTTCATTGCGAAATCTGGCATATAGCTCATCGTCGTTCAGATGAGGATGAAGCACCTTCAGCGCAACCTTTCGGTCCATTGCTGTTTGTTCCGCTTCGTATACCACCCCCATTCCCCCTTCACCCAGCTTACGCTTCACCAGAAACCGCTCTCCGACAAAAGAGCCGATAAACGGATCTTCTTTGTCGCCGCTCGTCGTCCCACCCAACGCCGTTCCGCATTTTGAACAGAAAGCAGTGTCCCCGGGATTTATCGCATTACATTTTGGACATAAGGTTTCCTCAGCCACGTTTTTTCCTTTCTCACGCTCCCGACTTCGCATCGGGCCGGCGTACAATCATCACGCCTAATACGGATTCTGCTCTACCGTCGACATATTTTCAGTATCTTCTTCCTTCGCTTGTTCATCTTCACTTACCCGTTTGCGGTCTGATTTTGTTCGCGACCATTTTCCCTCAGACGACTCCGCGTTGTCATCAGAATTGTCTTCCTCTGCTGACGCATCACCTACGCCGTCGGATCTATTCGACGCGGTACTGTCGGTCTCTGTATCAACTTCAGCATCGTCTACGCCTACGGTTGATTCTTCATCCGAAGAATCGGTCGATTCTTCACGGTCGCGCGAAGCGGAGGCATCATCGGCATCATCGTTTACATCTTCGTCTCCGGCGGAAGAACGAATCTCCCCCTTGCCGGCGGGACCGGTTGAATCATTTGCATTCTCGTGCACGTCTGCATTGTCCGCATCTGAAGAAGAATCCTCATCAGGTACATCTCGGCTCCCGGTTGAGTCCCCGTCTGAATTCGGTGACACCGCGACGGGAGGAGGCACCTTTCCGGCTTCAGAATCCCCGTTCCCATCATTATTACTCAGAGAAAACCCAACGACCAGACCGATCATCGCCAATGCGGTAATCAACACGAGCATCGGCAGCTTGTGGGCAGCCGATTTTCCGGAGGGGGACGGCGAATTCAAACCACCCGACGCCGTCAGTGAACGTGCTCCTCCGCGAATACTCATTGTGGATTCTTCATCATCATCATCAACAGACGCAACGATGTATTTCTCGTATCCAAGGCGATCATTCGCGGTCGGCGGAACGAGGCCGGGGCCATCAAATTTTGCCACGATCACGGTGACGTTATCATCGCCGCCGTTGTCACACGCCATTTGCGTCAATTTCTGGCAGGCTTCCATCGGAGACTCAATAGACAACACCACATCACGTATATCTTCGGGCTCCACCATTCCGGACAATCCGTCCGAACAAATCACCAGGATGTCACCTTTCCGCAACTGAACGGAGGTCAAATCGACGTGGACCTCTTCACTGGTACCCAATGCCTGTAAAATAATGTTGCTGCGATCAAAGTTCTTGGCTTCTTCCGGGGTCAGCTGATTGGCGTCCAGCAATTGCTGAACCAGAGACTGGTCCTTCGTGGTCTGTACGAGCGCCCCCGAACGAATAATATGGGCACGCGAGTCACCGACTTGCCCAAATATCAAACGGTCGCTGCGAAGCACCGCAACGGTCGCTGTTGTCCCCATACCGCGCCGGGCGGAATTGGCTTTCGACTCTGCGTGAATACGCCGCCCGGCTTCGCAAACGGCTTCATCCATCCGACGCGCCAAATCCTCATCACTTGCGGGTGCGTCCTCCAACTGAAGCCGTTCATAAATGGTATCAACGCCGATTCGACTGGCCACTTCGCCTGCCGCCGCGCCTCCCATTCCGTCGCAAACGGCAAAAACGGTTCCGTATTCACCAATCGTGTGCTTCTGCACCTCGGGCTGAAGGCTGCGATTCTTCTGCGACAAATCGGCTATCAGAAAGTTATCTTCATTGTGTTCCCGCACCATTCCCACATCTGTTCGGCCAAACACATGTACTCGAACCTCGGGTCTATCTGAACGGGAGGAGTTGCTTTCATTTTCTCTCGAATCTACCATACCGAGCTGAATCCTTATTCTCTATATGTTCCGCACCAACATAAACTTCGATGGAATCATTTCCCCTGTACCAGCTAAAGGCGTTCAAGACTTTGATTCATCTTATTATTTAAATTTTAATTTAAAATACAATAGTTATATGTCAAGAGAATGCTGAAACCCAATTCCAACCTCATCAAAAATATGCCATTTCATGTCCATTTGCTACCACTCACTTATGAGTTTCACATGCCCCATAGACCGATTTTGAATCTATCGTTCTCCCCGATCATCGTTCTAAATATTTCCATTGTATGCAAAACATTTTCGCCTCGTAAAACCGGTTTCGCCAAAGCGATATCGATTCATACTCGGAATAGTTGACAGACCGAAGAGCCTATTTATAATTTTGGGTCAGGCTGACTAAAATGAAGTCACCTTTGTAGGAGGGATAAGCAGTGCTGGATATATTCATTAATTCACACAGAACGCTCGCCCTTAAAGAGGCGATCACAGATTCCATTGACAACGGCCAATACGGTTCTCTAGCAGATGATATACGCGACTGCTTTACAGAGGAACAAGTGGATCAGATTGAAGAGATGCTCGATTCAGGAGATTTCGACGAAGTGATCGACAACGTGTTATCCGATTGGAGTGGCGACAGCCAGGAGGAATTGCTCGAGGAATTAAAAGAAGTGCTTGGAGAATCAAACATCGAAGTCAGTTTTGATGATGACTCATCTGAACCGGAAGATGTGGTCGATTTCGATGATGACGATGAAGAATTCGATGATGACGATGAAGAATTCGATGACGACGATGAGGACGAGGAGGAAGCAGAAGAAGAAGAAGACGACTATTAATCTGTTCTCATCGGCATTCGTCACCACGCGCGACGGGGCGTTCCCCGTTCACTCACGAACAATCCCCCATACTAATCTACAGACAATTCCACTCGCTGGAATACCTTTTAGCTCTGCGCGCACTGCTGGAACCAGACGTTCGTATAACGTCGTCAAGTAATTCGCACGCGTCGTCCTTGTTTCCGATCTTCATTTTAATTCTGGCGCATTCAACCACGGCATCATCTTTGAGACGACTGGACTTCCATGTACTCAATTTTTTAAATGCTCGATACGCGTTGTCGTCATCTCCCCGTTCCAGATAAATCATCCCCAGTCGAAACAAGGCGTCATCGTAATAGGGAGAATGATAGCTCGCAATCAATCGACTGTCTTCCCGAGCCGCGAGCATCTTGCGTATCAGCGCTTCTTCAGCGACATCGTCTTTCTTTTCTTTCTGAATGGCAATCACTCGCCATATCGCGTTGTCCCACAACTGGCTTCCCCATCGTCCATGTTCGATAATGCCCATCAGCGTGGATTCCTCCTTCGCAATGCTCCCGGCGGACCGATACAACGATGCAACAGCGTACATCAGCGAGTCCCAAACGTCCGTTCCCTGAACCTGTTCAGCCAAATACAACAACGCATCGGCGCCTTTTTCGTACGCTTTTTCCTTCCGGTAGGAACGAGCGATTGATTTCGCGGCAACCGGTGCCAGCGCTGAATCCGGATGAGCGCGCACGAACGCATCCGCACAAAAACGGCCTTCCGATATTCTTCCGACATCAAATGTCAATCGACACTCATCATAACATGCCCGCGAATACGCGTGAACGCCGTTGCACAACGAATGATACGCCGCTATCGCTTCCGACGATTGCCCCTGCCCTTCCAATCGATGTGCAACCTCCCAGGCTTTCTCCGCGGCAGTGGGAACAGACGGTTCATAGCTTGATTCGCGATTATTTGCGCCGCATGCAGTCACCATGTAAACGATTACTGTTAAAAAAAGCATTCGACATGGTTTTTCTGCCGCTGTCAATGGTGTGCCCCCTCACAATAGGTGCGATAAGTTATTCGTAACTGTTGATGTTTGCGTCTATCCAAGCGAGACGCGCGGTTATCCATCCGCGCAGGGCGGCGATTTCCGCAGCGAAATCAGTGCGAGTCGGTGTACCGTAGCTGCTGTTCACAACAGAAAGGTCCACCTCCGCAAGGGGAAAAACAGCATAGTTGTTGCTTATCGCGGAATCACTCAAGGTAATCAGATAATCGTCGATTCGAGTGGTGAGTGCCGCGTCCGAAAGCGGCCCTTCCCGAAGCTCTGCCCACCGCGGTGCCAGTGCTGAGGAGAACGCGTCATCTTTCAGCAGATTCGCGACCAAGCTGTTGTGAGGAACCCAGCCTTCGGGCGATTCATTCGTAAAACCGCCGGTTCCGGTCAACGCCGGTTGACCCAATGACATGTCCACATCCCATGGAACCAGATTCGCGAGTTCGCCCTGTGTTTTAAACAAGTACATGCTCATCGAGAATGTGCGAATATTCTTTGCGAATTCGTTTAGCAGCACCCAGTCCAGCACATTGTCAATATTCAGATAATCAGAAGCAATTCCCGCGGCAAGGCCGGCGGCCAGCTGATTCAACCACTCCGCAATCGCGGCGGACTGAATTGAAGTTACGCTGTCATCACTGGGATAAATCGTGACCCACTGCGTAACGTCACTGCCGATGGAAACATCAATCACACCATCATCGTCCTGTTTGAGGATAAAATTAACCCCTGTACCGTCATCCTTCTCCATATCGATTCGGTCATCGTCGCGCTTCAATTTTTCCATGAGCCGGTATATTCCGCGCGACTCACCGTTGACAGTCAGTTCCAGAAATCTCGAATCCGCCGCAGGATGGTCCGTTCCGCCCAACTCCTGAAAAATATCGTGCACAATATCGCTGCGCATAAACGAGCGGTCGGTCCAGGAACCATCCAGATACCAATCCTCCTCACGCCCCATTCCCAGGCACGGCATCGGATTCTCTGTTACGCCGTCTGCCAGTCGAAACTCCATGTCGTAATTCGGCTTGGCGTATTTGTCAGCCGAACGCCCCCATCGTTCGATACCGACCACGCCGTTGTAATGCTCCGTACCGCTGTCATCAGAAATAACCAAATCACACAAAATCTTTCCGCTGTCGGGAATGCACGGGCTAGGCGCGTTCGGTGCGCAGGCAATTACATAATCAAGTCCATTACACGTAAGATCGGCGGAAGCGATGCCGGCCTGATTGGGACCTTCATATTGCCACCCGCCCGTGTCGGTATCCGTATCGCCATCCGTATCGCCATCTCCATCGCCGTCGGCATCTGAGTCACCATCACCATCGGAGTCCCCATCGGATGACGAATCAGTATCATCATCGTCGGAATATTTGGAGCACCCCGCAAGAATCATCAAAAATAGCAAAATAATTAAGTTTTTCATGTTTTCCTTTTCCCTTTTTGTTCACCGCAAAACGGCGTCATTCCAGATTCAACTAGGATCCGCATTTTTCACAGGCTTGTCAATTTCAATATTCGTACAACATTTTAAATTCTCGCGCTTCTGGGTGCACCAGGAAATGTGCATGTTAATCATAGCATTCCCCAGTCAGTTCTGGTAATTCAGCTGCAATTTTTTTGCATGGAGGCGCCTACCCATTCCTGTATGTCGGCGCGGGACAAAAATATGACGCCATACCAACGCTACCAAATCGCAGAGCAACACATCAACGAAGGTCTGATACGAATGAACATATCCGCCGCGCGCCCGGAAGGATATGTGAAAAATCCGCAGCATCGCATGGATGCAATGGCCGCGTTTCTGAAGACATGCGGCAATCCACAATCCGGAATTCCTGCGATTCACGTCACTGGAACATCCGGCAAAGGGTCAGTCTGTGCGGCGATTGCCGGCATTCTGAAAACAGCAGGACTAAAAGTGGGTCTTCACGTTTCCCCCTACATGCAATCGGCCACAGAAAAAATCTGGATTGACGGACGCTACGTCAGCGCAACACAATTCGCCGATTTGGTTGATTGGATTATGCCCAAGGCAAAGCCCCTGCGCGTTCCTGAAACCCCCGCATCCATTCACGGCATGGCTTCGGTGGCAATCGCGTTTGAGGCGTTTCGCCGGGCACATGTCGATGTAATGATATTTGAAGCAGGTTGCGGCGGACGATACGACCTGACCTCTTTCATGGACACCAGCGTCGCGGTCATCACCAACGTGGGCCTTGACCACGTGGTGAGTCTCGGCCCGACAATAAAAGATATTGCATGGCACAAAGCCGGAATCGCAAGGCAGCACACTCCGTTGATAACCGGCGCCGGCGGCGATGCGCTGACGGTCATTCAGCAGGAAGCACACCTTCTGAATTCACCGCTGCAGATAGTTTCCTTCCGTGGTACGGCAACAGCGCACAATGATGCACTTGCCGCCGCCGCCGCCGCCACCTTCATGAACCGTCGACACACTCCCCTTTCTGACGACATCATTCAAACGGGCATTCGTTCGGTCCGACTCCCCGGCCGGTTCGAGCAAGTCCGGGACGACCGGGCGACCGTCTTTATCGACGGCGCTCACAATGCAGACAAACTGACTGCGGCGGTTTCCCATGTAGTCACAAAGTTTCCGAACGAGCGTCGAGTGGCGGTGGTCGGATTACTGGGAACCAAAGCGGAACCCAAAACAATCGCACCGATCATCGGACACTTCGATACCATTATCGCCACGCAGCCGAATGTCTACGGGAAACAGGCTTTCCCAGCAGCAGAAACAGCTGCACTGTTTTGCAGAGAATGCGAGGAGCAGCCGCTGGTATATCCCAATCCCGAAGACGCAGTTAACGCGGCAGTCGATGCGGCACAGGGCGGCGTGGTTCTGATTTGCGGATCCTTTTATTTATGCGGAGAGCTACGAAACCGTTGGTTTGCGAAACAGGACGTGGTTCTTCAGCAAAACAGCTGGCCGGATACGCCCACCAACTAAGAAGAAGATTTCACCAAGATATTTGTGAAGCAGCTTTTTGTGTTCTGAGCCAAATGCTCATCCTCGCTTTTACGCAATACACCTCTGTCCATCCAGGTTCCCAGGCAGGAAGGACAACGGTACACACTGACGCTGACTCCATCCAACTCGCACAATTGCTGCTCTCGCAGTATGATATCGACACAACGCGGACACAAAATATCGGCCTGCTTCTCAGGCATTGCCGCTTCAAGGTCTTTCACACCGCTCTCTTCACCGACGATTTGAGTCAACTCCCCCTGATCAAACCACACCCCGCCGCACACTACACAACGATCAATTAAAATCTCGTCGACTTCAATTTCCTCAAGTTTTCCATTCGTGCATCGTGGACAATCCAAACCCATAAGATACCCCTTTTTTAATGTACATATGGCCTAGTGATACATCGACTAACAAAATTGTGCAAGAGATCAGGAAAGCGACTTCACGAACCCGATTCGGGTACGTTACAGAAAGAAGAGAAGTGGTTTACAGACCTTCAAAACGAAGCTGTAATTTTTTGCCTTTGTCATCATACTGAACCGGATAATCACCGTCAAAACAAGCTGTACAGAACCCGCCGGTTTCACTCACCGCCCGTTTCAAGCCGGGAATACTCAGGTATGCAATGGAATCCACACCGATATGCTGAGCAATCTCCTCTAGAGACATTTCGTTGGCAATCAATTCTTCATCCGTCGGGGTATCAATTCCATATTTACAGGAATGTCGAATCGGCGGTGAACTCACCCTGAAGTGAACTTCCCTGGCGCCGGACTTTCTGATATTCTCGATAATTTTTCTGGACGTCGTTCCCCGAACCAATGAATCATCAACCACAATCACCCGTTTATCTTTCAATACCAGCCGTGAAGGATTCAATTTCAGCTTCACACCGAAATTGCGAATGGACTGTTTGGGTTCAATAAATGTCCGTCCCACATAGTGAGACCGAATCAACCCTTGCTCAAAGGGAATTCCCGCCCGTTCAGAATAACCAAGCGCCGCCGCCATTCCAGAGTCGGGCACCGGAATCACAATGTCGGCTTCCACCGGCGATTCCTCTGCCAAAATCGCCCCCATCCGCTTGCGCGAAAAATACACCGACACCTTGTCAATGGTGCTGTCGGGGCGTGCAAAATAGACGTATTCGAAAAGGCATGAACGTTGCTCCGCAACGGCAAACGGCTTACTGGAAGACATCGCACCATCACTGGAAAACGCAAGCATTTCACCCGGATCCACATCGCGCACAAACTCAGCGCCAATTAAGTCGAAAGCCACCGATTCGCTGGACACCACCCACGCATTGTCGAGCTTACCAATGCAAAGCGGGCGAATTCCGTGAGGATCACGAACACATATCATTTCGTCCTTACTCAAAAACAGAATGGAGTAGGCGCCCTTGGCTCGATACAGCGCATCACAAACTGACGCACTAAGTGAACTGCCCGAACGCGCTATCTGATGCACAAGCACTTCAGTGTCGGTGGTGGTCTGAAAAATCGCGCCCTGATTTTCGAGTTCTTCCCGCAAGTGAAGCGCATTGGTCAGATTGCCGTTGTGCGCCACGGCGATAGATCCTTTGCTGCAGTGCACTGTCAGCGGCTGCGCGTTCGAAAGCGAGCTTTCTCCAGAGGTGGAGTACCGCACATGCCCGATGGCCATTCGGCCGGGCAATTTATCCAGCGTCTGCGGAGTAAAAATTTCAGAGACCAACCCCAATCGACGATACGCGTACAGTTGCCCTTTTTCTGCGGTAACAATTCCCGCGCTTTCTTGACCGCGATGTTGAAGGCCGTGAAGCCCGAGATAGGTTAGGTTCGCAGCTTCGGGATGATTGACGATGGCGAATACGCCGCATTCGTCCCTGAAATGATCATGGTCGTCGTGGGAAAGGCTCATAATAACAGTTCCTTCGAAGGAGGTTAATGATGTCTGGCACCTGTTATAATCAAATCGGCCTAATGTTCAATAAAACTTTTCAGATGTTTTGAACGAGAGGAGTGGCGAAGTTTTCGGAGCGCTTTGGCTTCTATCTGACGAATACGCTCCCGGGTGACGGCGAAGTCCTGCCCCACTTCCTCGAGCGTATGGTCGGACTTCTCTCCAATGCCAAATCGCATGCGGAGAACTTTTTCCTCGCGGGGGGTCAAGGTTTTCAGCACCCGACGGGTTTGCTCCGACAGATTCAAGCCGACTACCGCATCCGCAGGGGAAACAACCCCTTTATCTTCAATAAAATCACCGAGATGACTATCTTCTTCTTCACCAATCGGCGTCTCCAGACTAATAGGTTCTTTCGCGATTTTAAGCACCTTCCGCACCTTGTCCAAAGGCAATTCCATCCGTTCGGCAATTTCCTCCGGCGATGGTTCTCTGCCCATCTCCTGCACCAGGAATCGACTTGTCCGTATCAGCTTATTGATGGTTTCAATCATATGAACGGGAATTCGAATGGTACGCGCCTGGTCGGCAATCGCACGGGTAATGGCCTGACGTATCCACCACGTCGCATATGTGGAAAACTTGTACCCTCTCCGATACTCAAATTTATCAACCGCCTTCATCAGGCCGATATTTCCCTCTTGAATCAAATCCAGAAACTGCAGTCCGCGGTTGGTATATTTTTTGGCAATCGATACCACCAAGCGCAAATTCGCCTCCACGAGGTCGGCTTTGGCGCGCTCACCGCGACGTTCACCTTCGTGAATACGCCGATAAATTTCGCGCAGCTCTTCCACATCGAGATTCACTTCTTCCTCTACCGCACGAATCACCCGCTGCGCCTCGCGAATGCGTTCTTCCATATCCTCGAGCTCTTCCGGCTTTAATCCCAGTTTCTTACAGATGTGTTGCTCCGCCGATTTTCCCAATTTCATTTCGCGCACGGTTCGACGAATGTCTCTAGCCGACATGCCGACCGCCTTTTCACAGGCCATCACATCTGCTTCCGCCATTTCAATGCGACCGACACATTCTTTCAGTTTCGATACAACGCGCTGAATCTGATCTTTATTCTGGTTCAACCGAACAACCAGATTTTTAATTTTCAGGCGCGATTTCAAAATCTCGGTTTTGAGCTCTTCCCGTTTTTTATCGGAGAGTTTGCGTGAACCGCGCATGGCGTCTGAGCACTGCTGCACATTTTTCTGCAGCTCTTTAATATCATCTACCGTATCAAGGAATCGCTGATTGGCGTTGACGGAAGATCCTTCGGAGTCATCCATATCGCCCATATCGCCTTCGAACTGGTCATCGTCTGAACCGTCGTCTCCCCCCAAATCATCGTCATCGTCGTCGGAATCCTCGTCGTCATCTTCTCCGTCGTAGGCGTCTTCAACCGGAACCTCATCAACGGTCAACATGTCTTTTATTAAAATATTGGACGATAGAATAACATCCAACACCTGACGATCGCCCTGCTCCACCCGCTTGGCAATTTCCACCTCTCCCTCACGGGTAAGCAAACAGACCGACCCCATCTTGCGCAGGTACATTCTTACCGGATCGCCTGTTTTCGACATTTGACCGACATCCTGGTCGACGTCGTCAAATCCCATGCGATCGGAACCGGAACGAGCTTCCGACGAGGTACCGTATGAACCGAAATTTTCTTTTCGATCCACCACCTCGATATTCTCGCCGTTCAGTACATCCAGCAACTCATCAATCTCGCTCGATGACACCATCGCATCCGGTAGAAACCCGTTGACCTCATCGTAAGTGAGAAACCCCTTGGATTTCCCGAGTTCGATCAGTTGCTGCATTGTCTTTTTCTGTTTTTCTTTTTTCATAAGGACATCCTCATGTAAGATTTAATGTCTGACATTGTCATTGTCAAAAGCACCTGCCGCCCCATGCATCATTCTTTCGAGTTCTGTCTTTCTCCGCTGCAGAGACAAGACCATCATATCGTCTCCTGATGAATGAGCCAGTTGAATTTGCTTTTTGATCTCCTCGATCTCGCTCCCATTCAGAATGCTGCGCTTCTCCATATTGGCTTTTATTTCATACAGCGCCTCTTTTCCTGTTTCCTCATTTTCAAATAGTCGCTCCATCCCTCTTCTGGCGAACCAGTTCGCGACGGCATCATGGTCTGAATCGGCTACCAACGCCGATGCCGCCGACGTATGATGATGACTGTTGAAAACCAATTGCTCTGCCAATTCCTTCAATTGAGGGGTCCGGATAAGCGCAACGGCACCGATAGTAACCGCTTCGTCGCATAATACCGGTACGTCCAGCAACAAGCCAATCAGTTCTCTTTCGTCAACATAGCCCGCCAACGTTAGCTTTGTCCGTTGCGCAGGGGATAAACCATCTCGTTTTCCTGCTTCATCGCGCAAATAGCGAAACACGATTGCCGGTGACACCGAAAACGCCGCCGCCACCTTCTGGCGATACATATCCCGCTCCATGCCGTCTTTAACCGAATTAATCAGCGGCCGCAACTTTGTTACCCGACGTGCCACATCCTGAGTGGATCCATCTGACGCGTCCGCAGTCATCCTGATAATCTGGTCCAGCAATCCCGTTGCGCGGGACAGCACGTCTTTCATTTTTTGCGGCCCTTTGTCACGAATCAGCGAATCGGGATCCTCCCCGGCCGGTAACGGCGCCATATAGCCTGCCAAACCGACTTTCGCCAACACCGGAAACGCACGCGCCGCAGCAGCCATTCCCGCCCGATCGCCATCGAACATAATTGTCACGCGATCCACCCGCCGCCTCAGCAGCGCCGCCTGCTCATCTGTAAACGCGGTTCCCAGCGGTGCGAGTACATTATGGAACCCCGCCTCGTGCATGGCCACCACGTCAAAATTTCCTTCGACCAGCACCGCCTCCCGCAACTTGCTCAGAGATACTCTGGCCTGATGGAGCCCGAATAACACCTTTCCCTTGGTGTACTCACGAGTTTCGGGAGAATTGATATATTTCGCACCGGTGTCCTCGCCCGGCAATGCCCGTGCGGAAAAGGCAATCGGATGACCGTGTGAATCCGTAATAGTGAACACCAAACGATTGCGAAATCGATCGTAGTATCCGCTGCCGTTTTTGCGCGGCAGCGCCAGGCCGACAGCTTCCACTTCCCGAGCCGACACCCGAGATTTCGCCAGAAAATCGAGGAGTCCCTGCCAGCCGTCCGGGGCATATCCCAATCGGAACGTTTTCGCCGTTTCTTCGCTGATACCGCGTTCTTTCAATACCGTCTGCGCCGTTCGACCTTCGGATGACCAGAGTTTCGACTCAAAAAAAGCAGTGGCCGTCTCCAGAATAAATCGTCGTCTTTCTTTTTCTTCCCGTGCGCGATCCTGCTTGCTCTTTGCTTCCGGCGTCATCGGTTTTTCGGGCAATTGAACGCCGTATTTCCCCGCCAGCAGGCGTGCGGCATCCATAAACTCGATTCCTTCGATACGTTGCACAAAATTAAAGACATCACCTGATGCGCTGCACCCGAAGCAGTGAAAGAAATGACGGGAGGGATTGACGTTGAAAGACGGATCACTATCCGCATGAAAGGGGCACACCCCTTTAAAATTCGTACCGGCACGCTTGAGAGTTACGTATTCGCTTACAATCTCCACAATATCTGCTCTCTCCCTGATTTCAGCAATTTTCTCATCAGGGATCACGGCGTATCCTCTCGGTGGTGCATTGGAAATTCGAACGACAAATGGCTACCCTTGGTTACAACGTCCATAACTTATGTTCAGTGGCGGTCATTGTTGTGCTTTTTAATATATATGTCTTTATAGACTCACTGCCGAAAAAGAAGTGAAAAATATAGTTGTAGATTTATCAAGGTCAAGAGGAACTTCAAAAAAAACGACCTAAAAAACTACATCAGAAACCTAATGAAATTTTCAATGTGAGACTATCCCAGGCCACATCGCGAATCGCGTATCGGACATAACCCACAGAAGGCGTAACCACAAACGCGTTATTCAACCGGCAGTCAATTCCCGCGTCAATCCCTACCGCCCGAACCAAGTTGGTAATATCTTCACCGAAACGCTGACTGATAATTGTACCGATGCCGATATGCCCCGACAGATACGGCGAAAACCGCCATGGCTTTTGCACCCCGATTGAAACATTTTCCAAAAAAATCAATTCGTTACGAGATACATGCCGAACGCCGATAAAACTGGACAATCCCACCCGAACATTCGTTCGAAGTAAATTCAAATCGATCTCCGTCCCCATCACCAAACCAGGCTTGTCCGCTTCTCCCATCCAGCTGAAACGGCCGCCAATCGACATGTACGGCGCGGTCTGTTTCCAAAGCGCCTTTTGGCGTTCCAGCTCCGGATCCGGCTTGGCTTCGGTTTTTTTCTTCGCCAGTGCTTCCTGTATCGCCTTTTCTTTATTCGCTCGATACTCTTCTCGCAATGCGGCGTCCTTGACGGCATTTTTATCAACCGGCGTTTCCTTTTTTTTCACCTGTGCCACACCGGTCCGTTCATCTCGCAACCGGCGTTGACGATCGGAACGACCGCTACCCGCGGCATCTTCATCTTCCTGGGGAGCGGTACGCTTCCGTTTCCCGCCACGATCATGCCGAATGTATTTACGCTCTTCGTTGTTCGTTTCGCCGTTATCGGGGGACGTCTCCGCAGATTTTTCGGCGCTATCAGACGTTTCCGGTTCGGGGGCCCCGGCGGGCTCGACTTTTTCACCGAGGAGTTTCAAATCGGTTCCGTCGTTGGGACAGATTTCAATACTGTCATCAAAAAACTGATTACACACCGGACATCGCCGCTGCCCCGCAGCCACCGGGCCGGCTACCATGAACGCTGCGAAAGACACCAACATCAACCACCGCCACCATATCCTCAGGTCTTTCATTCAATTCCTCCATGCCCCGGACGAAAACTCGAAATCAACAGCAGAATGTCATCCCGCGAACCGCGTTCATCTGTCCACGCAGACAGGACCACACACCCTTCGCCATAGGGATAAAATACCTCATTGGCCCAGTGGTCTTCCCATTCCACCTGCAACAGCACGCCTCCGGTATCTCCAAAATAGTTCACATACCGCAAATTCTGAAGCACCCGATACCCACTCGCTTCCCAAAACGCCTTGCGCTCGGCATTGATCACGCCCAGCGTCTGCTCCGTTACCCACGCTTCCACAACAATTCGGGCGGCAAGCTGACCATCTGACGGTGCTGCATATTCATCCACAACCATCACAGGATGGGTATCTGTGGAATTCGCCGCGATATGAAACGGCGGCGCCATGTAGTTGAAACGGAATGCCCCATCCGGATGAGAATATTGCTGCCAAAGCGCAAAGGGGTCTTCTCCGTCCTGATTACAGGCGCACATCGCCAATACACAAACAATCAGACAAATGAATCGAATACCACGCATGATTAAAAAGAAAAGACGCTGGGCAACAGCGTCGCCAATTGGGTTTCTTGTTGTTCGCCGGAATCCACACTGACCAGCAAAACCGGAAGATCCGCTGCAAACTCCGCCAATGCCTGCCGACACATCCCGCACGGTGTAATGAGCGGCCCGGCGGCAATCACCAACGCATTGGGTGTCTGATACCCGGCCGCAACCATCGCAGCAACGGCCGAACGTTCCGCGCACATACCCACCGGGTAAGAAACGTTTTCCACGTTGCAACCGGTAAAGATGCTTCCATCGGCAACCGACAGTGCCGCTCCCACCCGAAACTTCGAATACGGCGCCCAGGCGTTCTTTCGAACCGCAATCGCTGCTTCTTTCAATTTCTGCCACTCAATCATTACGCTCATCCTACTTTTGACGGCTCGATTTTCGCAACCATCGCTGCAACAAGGCGCGTCAAACTTTCAGATGCTCGCCCCGCTGCCGCCTGCACATCTTCATGCGTCAATTTGGGGCCGTTGTATGATGCGGCCATGTTGGAAATACAGGAAATCCCCGCCACATCGGCGCCCATATGCTTCGCCGCGATCACTTCCAGTACGGTGGACATTCCCACCGCATCCGCCCCCATCTGTCGCAGCATATTCACTTCAGCAGGAGTCTCGTACGAGGGGCCGAGCAATCCCGCATACACCCCCATTTTAAACTCCACACCCAGGTCTGTCGCCTCTTCCACCAGCAACGCACGCAGCCTCCGGCTGTAGGTTTCGGTCATGTCGGGAAATCTCGCGCCCCGGGATTCATCATTTTGACCAATCAACGGATTTCTTCCGGTAAGATTGAGGTGGTCTTCAAGAATCATCAATCCCCCGGGTTTCAAATACTCATTGATGCCGCCGGCCGCATTGGTTGCAATCAGATACCGCGCTCCCCATTGCATCACACTGCGCGTGGGGCGAACCACCTCGGCCTCGGAATAGCCTTCATACAGATGAACCCGACCCAACTGAAGCAAAACCTCTTTGTCGCCCATTCGACCACGCTTCAACACGCCGTTATGCCCGGCCACCGTCGAACGCGGCCAGTCGGGTATCTCCGAAAATGACACCGAACGCTCGTCTGAAAGGCCGAATGCGCCATCGCGCAGCCCTGAGCCCAGTACCAGCACGATGTCGGGCGCACTCCCCAATCTTTCGTTGAGAAATGCCGCTATGTGGTCAACTCGATTCCATTCTTCATTCATATTTTTTTACCGTTTCTTATCGAATTCGAATTTTGAACTAAATATGAACTGATTGCAAGATAACACTGAAAAGCCGGGGTTCAAAACGCCGAAATGGTGAAAACACATACAGCATCAGCAACACTTCCTTGACAAATCGACCGCGAAACATGCATCTCATCTCCTGAAGAAAAATCGTCCAACGCGAGGCACACCATGACACATCGTTCCCCCGCCGCCGGCTGGCAATTCTGGATTGACCGGGGCGGTACGTTCACAGATATCATCGGCCGCTCACCGTCAGGAAAAATACACGTTGAAAAACACCTTTCCATCAATCCCGAACAATATCGCGACGCGGCGGTGTTCGGCATTCGACAGATGCTCGGTGTCCCTTTCAACACGCCCGTCGAGGAAGGCGCCATCGAAGCGGTGAAAATGGGAACCACAGTGGGAACCAACGCGCTACTCGAACGCAGCGGCGAAAAAATTGCGCTACTGGTTACAGAGGGGTTTGCCGACCTGCTGCGAATCGGATACCAGCATCGCGCCGAATTGTTCTCTCTGCACATTCAACGGCCGCAACTGCTGTATGAAACCGTACACGAAGTGGAAGAACGTATCGATGCAAATGGAAATATTCTCGTGCCGCTCAACGAAGGCCGTGCGCGCGACACACTGAAAACCATTCAGGACCAGGGGTTTTGCAGCATTGCCATAGTTCTTATTCATGGATACCGCCACACCGCTCACGAACAGTCGTTGGCTCAGATAGCGATAGATATGGGATTTCACCACGTATCGGTTTCCCATCAAGTCAGCCCGAATATCAAAGCCGTCAGCAGAGGAGACACCACCGTTGTGGACGCCTATCTGTCTCCGTTGCTGAGAAGATATGTCCGTCAGGTATCGGACGGTCTGCGAGGAAAAGAACGACAGCCTGACTCGAAACGACATTCGCAATCGCCACCCTTGATGTTCATGCAGTCCAACGGCGGCCTGATTGACGCGTCCCGTTTTCTCGGGAAAGACAGCATTCTTTCCGGACCGGCCGGAGGTATCGTCGGCGCGGTAACCACGTGTCAAAATGCCGGATTCGACAAAATGATCACATTCGACATGGGAGGCACTTCCACCGATGTGGCGCACTACAACGGCGAGTACGAACTGAGCTACGAGACTGAAATTTCCGGTGTGCGTCTGCAGTGCCCGATGCTTCATATTCACACAGTTGCGGCAGGCGGCGGCTCTGTGTTGAAATTTGAGGACAACCGCTGCCGGGTGGGTCCGGAGTCCGCCGGTGCATTTCCCGGACCGACGGCCTATCGCCGAGGAGGCCCGCTGGCGGTCACCGATTGCAACGTATTGCTGGGCAAATTGCTCCCGCACCATTTTCCCGCGGTATTTGGAGAAACCGCGAATGAAGCAATCGACGACGCCGCGGTACGCACCGCGTTTGAAAAACTCTCGGCGCAGATCAACCACAACGCCGCCGAGATAAAAACCGTAGAGGCCGTGGCAGAAGGATTCCTGGACATCGCGGTGGAAAATATGGCACAGGCCATCAAGAAAATTTCCGTGCAGCGGGGCTACAACCCTTCGGAATACACCCTATGCTGTTTCGGCGGCGCCGGCGGACAACACGCATGCAAAGTAGCCGACGCACTGGGAATGAACACCATTTTCATTCACGCGCACGCAGGAGTATTGTCCGCCCTCGGCATGGGACTGGCAAATAACGTGATCATCATAAAAAAAACGATATTTTTCCCATTGAACAACGCCGGAGTTCAGGCATTGCCTCCCATTTTTGATCGACTGTTCGCACAGGCATCGGCCGGAATATCACCATCATTCAAATCCCCCCGCCGAATTGAACGCGCGTTGTTGAAATATGAAGGAAGCGACAGTTCGATTTCTGTTTCGGTGGGAACCGAATTGAGCATGCGAGAACAATTTGAAGCTGCCCACAAAGAACAATATGGATTTGTTTTCACTGACAAAACAATTCAAATCGCTTCGGTGGTGTGCGAACTTCGCCAGGAAGGAGAATCACCCAAAACCTCGAATCCTTCCACCGCGCAACGGCATTACCCGTCACCGACAGAACAAACGGTTGTGTACACCGGCGGTGAACACCGTACCGCGGGCGTGTACGTTAAACGCAATCTTGCGCCCGGTGCTGTAGTTTCCGGTCCGGCGATCATCATTGACCCCACCTCAACCATTGTGGTCGAACCCGGTTGGAATGCCGAATTGTCAGCGAACGGAGATTTTATCCTGAAGCGAATACATGTTCTCCAAACCGCCCCTGCCCTGGGAACGTCTGCAGATCCGATTTTACTGGAGTTGTTTAATAACCGGTTTATGAATGTGGCGGAGCAGATGGGCTACACCTTTCAAAACACCGCCGCATCTGTCAATATTCGTGAGCGTCTCGATTTTTCCTGCGCGCTATTCGATGGTCGGGGGGACTTAATCGCCAATGCGCCCCACATTCCGGTTCACCTGGGGTCCATGTCGCAAAGCGTGAAAGCGATCATTGAAAATCGCACCTCAACCATCGCTCCCGGAGATGTATTCCTGCTGAACTCGCCTTACCACGGAGGAACCCACCTGCCCGATCTGACAGTGATTTCCCCCATGTTCACAGACTCCGCTGAATCTCCTGATTTTTTTGTGGCATCGCGAGGACATCATGCCGATGTGGGCGGAATTTCGCCAGGCTCCATCCCACCGCACAGTCGCCACATCAACGACGAAGGGGTACTGTTCCGTGTGACGCCCATCATCAAAAACGGAATTTTTCTTGAAGACATGCTGCGCCGAAAATTTGCCGGCGCCGAACACCCCGCCCGAAATGTAAATATGAATATTGCCGACATCAAGGCCGCGGTTGCCGCCAACAACAAAGGTATTCTGGAACTGCAGCGAATGGTGCGACAGCATGGTCGAGACGGACTAACCATGTACATGACGCACGTGAAGAACAATGCCGAAGCAACCGTGCGGAGGGTGATTAAAACGTTGTCGAACGGCAGCAGCACCGTACGATTGGACACGGGTGATCAGATATGCGTTTCGATCACCGTGAACAAGGCGTCACGTTCAGCGCGAATCGATTTCAGCGGCACGTCCCCTCAGAATCTGAACCACAACTTCAACGCGCCGCTATCAATAACCCATGCGGCGGTATTGTATGTATTTCGTTGTCTTACCCAAGACATTCCACTCAACAGCGGATGTCTGGCGCCCCTCGACATCATTGTTCCCGAAGGGTCCCTGCTCAATCCGACACCCCCGGCCGCGGTGGTTGCCGGAAATGTAGAAACCTCTCAACACATTGTGGATGCGCTGCTGGCCGCCATGAAAAAGCAGGCCGGTTCCCAGGGTACCATGAACAACCTCACCTTCGGGAATGACTCATATCAGTACTACGAAACCATCTGCGGCGGCAGCGGCGCGGGAGAAACCTTTGATGGAACCGACGC
This sequence comes from Deltaproteobacteria bacterium, assembly GCA_016936575.1. GTDB lineage: Bacteria > Myxococcota_A > Polyangia > JAAYKL01 > JAAYKL01 > JAFGXQ01. The sequence goes on along the minus strand of JAFGXQ010000184.1, from coordinate 18,454 downwards.
GGTGCAATGTCACATGACCAATTCCCGAATCACCGATCCGGAAGTGCTCGAAACCCGGTTTCCCGTTATTCTGGAGCAGTTCGGCGTTCGCCCAAACAGTGGAGGAAACGGCCTCCACCGCGGCGGAAACGGCGCCGTCCGCGCCATTCGATTTAAAGAAGCAATGACTGCCGGCATCGTTTCCAGTCATCGCCGGGAATCTCCCCAGGGCCTGCTGGGCGGCGAAAACGGTTCCAAAGGAATCAACCGAATCAAGCGACAAAACGGCAGCGAGCAATTACTGGCCGGATGTGAAACCACCGAAGTGTTCCCAGGCGATACACTAATCATCGAAACCCCCGGCGGCGGCGGCTACCAAAAAAAATAACAACAAAGTCAAAACAAAAAATCGTATAGCGAAATAAAGTGGCACACGTATGCACTTTTCAGCAGGTATCCGATACAATTTTCATGACTTGCCGCGACCGTTCGTCGCCATCGGTAACATCACCATACGCCAATCATTCCACGATGTCCACTTATCATCGTGCGCATGGGCGGTCGCAAAGTCGCAAAAGGTCGAAAAATCGCTACACATAGCCGCGAGAACGAGTCTCGTGGACAGGGATATGACTGCGTCATAAGCCATGGCGGCTGAGAATTTACAATGCTCCGATTTCACAATCTAATTGCTACTGTTTTACCCTGTCTTTGGGGAACACTGCAGACCCGCCCGTAAGGGCTTTGAGCAACGCGAAATCCTGTCCGCGGAACTTGTTTCCGCGGCTCGCACTGAATATAGTAAAATATGTGGCCATTACGGAGCGTTCATCTGCCGTTGAATTCGGCGGTCCGTTCATTTAAAATAAAATCAGAAACAAGACGCAATGCCCCAGCACACTCGCCGCCAATTGCCTCCAGCAGGGCAAAATCGTTGTCTTCAGATATTCCCAGGCGTCGACACAGCAGCTGTCGGACGATGCCTTCAGGTAACAGGTTGAAAAAAAAAGCCTTCGATTGTGCAGAACCGAATTCTGCAGGTTCCAGCGGCAATCGGAGAGACACCGGAAACGCCTGTGACCACGCCAACCAGGCGTCGTCGTATTGGAATACCATTTCTCCATGTTGCTCTTCACTCAATATCCCAACACAATGAGATTCAAATTGCACCTGCAGCCGGCCCGTCATTTCGCGCTACCTTCCTTAAAGTTCACCGGGAGTTCACGTTTGGCAGCCATGAGAATCCGCAGACCCGACCGGTTGACAACGGTCAGCGCCTTATCCAGCTCGCACGAGGCCTTCCCTCTTTCCAGATCGGACACAAAACAGACGCCGACCCCACACATCCCCGCCAGTTCGGCCTGGGTTATCTTAATTTCCGTTCTCTTTTCTCGCACTCTTTTTCCCAGCGCATCTGCGTCCAAGATCACCTGCATTTTACGCCCCTGTCACTTCTCATGATCGCTACAGTATTACCGAACGGTAATAACATTGCCTATTATTGGGCGGCTGTTAATCAATTTTACCGAACGGGAAAAATAGACCCGTTTTTCGTAGGAAGTCGATGCGCAAGTTATACGGTGGAATCAGTTGGTCACATGTTCCAGGGTGGGTGCTACTTTGAAGAAGGCATTTTTGTCAGAGTCGTTGTATGGTTTGTAATCGATTTTCCACGACGACAGCGACACATCACTTCCTTTCACGGTCATTGAAATTGCCATGGGTGTGATTTTGCGGAACCCGGATTTTTCGGGCAGATCATTGTTATCGATACCGCCGCAAGAGAATAATGTGAACATCTGAGCGATATCTTCATCATACGTGTGATCAAATCCGTCGAGCACCTTTTCGTGTCCGCGTACAATCGTATGCGCGCCCATGCGCTGCAGAAATGCGGCGGCCTGCAGTTTACCGAAGGGGAACCGCACTGACTGCTGCTGAAGTTTGGCGGGAACAATATCGGCCATACTGGGGTCACTCCACATCATTTCGAACCGAATCTGGGTATCGTTAAGACTCGACAAATCTTTATATTTTTCCTTCAGAGTGAGGTCTTTGGGAATTCCACCGTGCACAAACAACACTTCGCCCAGAAACAGCATGTTGGGCATACTTTCAAAGAAATTGATGTAATGACGCAGGGAATCGGCTCCCACATGCGGCTTCAGAGAATTGATGGCTTCGGCCGGTTTCACGCCGCCGTACACCTGCCCTTTGTACTCGAAATACATTTCGTGATTCCCGCGCAGCATGTACACGAATTCCGGCGCCAGATTGTACAGCTGCATGACCGTTCTCAACACGCCGTTCAAACTGAACAGCCCGCGATCAATATAGTCGCCGAGCAGTACCAGCTTGGGTTCGGGGGTATTCTCCGGATCTGCTTTGAATGCGGCGACTTTTTCAAAAAATCGCGACTGCATCACTGCCGCTTTCAGGCAACTGTAACACCCGTGCAAATCACCCAGTACGGTAATGTCATACTCTTTGTCGGGGTTGTAGGGAACCACATACACATGGCCGTCCAGGAACTGCGGCTGACCTTCAAACCGTCGAATATTTGTTGTTCCCGCAAGCTTACCGGCGCCGCGAGCCCGCTGTGAATCGAACAACGCCATCGTCTTTTCGATTAGCGCGCGATCGGATTCCAGTTGGGCGAGCAAGGTGTCGTGCTCATTGGAGTAATGATACTCAAACTGGCTGAAGAACGGGTGATTGTATTCCACAATCGGCGGAGGGGGAACGCTGCTCACTGCGAGAGACGCCTTTTCACCCTCTTCAATAAGTTCCACACCCAAGTCCTCTTCGAGCAGCTCTGCCAATTCCGCGCGGAATTTCACTTCGGACGGATGGGCCACGCCGTCGGCCATCAACAGCTCATCGACAATCTCCATCAGCTCTTCCTGGCCGCTCCCCTCAAAGCTCTGGAAAATCTCAAAACAGCGAAGCTTTAAACGAGACAGCACAAACGTCTGCTGGTCTTCATCGGTTGCGGTGGTCTCCGCGAACATCTCCTGAATGTACCGATCGATTCGTTCAAATTCTTCATTGAAATGGGTTGTATACTTGGCGGTCAGCTCTTTCTTCAATGCCTCTTCGCCTTCAGGCAACGCGGACTCCACGCGATGAGTGACCAGTTTTTCAATGTAGTCGGCGACAAACGCACGCTCCGATTCATCGAAGTCTCCATCTATATATCCGAATGTAGTCAGGTAAAAGATGATCGCCTGCATCTGCTTTTCTGCGGTCTGGGGATTATTGCTAAATGTAATCATGGGTTGATATATACAATGCAATGTGCATTCGGTAAATTTTTTTTTCGAGTCGAAACAGATAGAAAACGGGGTCAGTCAGAAGACCGTTTGGAACGTCTCAGCTCCCGCGCATTCCCTTGAGGCACAAGGGAAACCGGTCCGCTCCTATCCAACATGGCAGCCACGCTTTGACCGGCGTCTCGATGCCGTTGTCCCTGTTCCGAGTTACCGCGGCACGAACAGCCGCTCCCACATTCCGAAGGCCCTGCGCTCGATTCGAAATATTTGGTAATAACACCTTCATAGTTTCGAACCACGACTGCGCTGTCGCTCTGAGAAATCAGATAGTTCGGCAAAATCGGCACCTTACCCGCGCCCCCCGGAGGGTCAATGGCGAATGTGGGAACCGCATAACTGCGCACATGTCCAATCATCGATTCCATAATTTCCAACCCTGTGGAAATGCGCGTGCGAAAATGGGCGATTCCCTGTGCCAAATCACATTGAAACAGGTAGTACGGACGCACCCGATGCGCCACCAACGTTACACACAACTCCCGAATAATCGAGGGACAATCGTTGACCCCTCGAAGCAGCACCGTCTGATTTCCGAGCGGAATTCCCGCATCGGCCAGCTTCGCCAGCGCCGAGGTGCTCTCGGGAGTCAGTTCTTTGGGATGATTGAAATGAGTGTTCAGCCACAGCGGTGACGCCTTTTTCAACACCGCCACCAGGTGGTCTGTAATCCGCGACGGCATCACCACAGGTGCGCGGGTACCGATTCGAACTGTCCGAACATGCGGAATCTCCCGCAGTCGAGAAAGTATCCAGTCCAGCCGCTCGGTGTCCAGAATCAGCGGATCGCCGCCGGATACCAGCACATCTTCAATGCTTTTTTCAGCACGCAAATACCTCAGTCCGTCATCGATTGCGGCATCATTCAGGGGAAGCGACGCGCGCGCATCCCCCACTTTGCGACGCCGATTGCAGTGTCTGCAAAACATGAAACACCGGTGGGTCACCAGAAACAACGCGCGATCCGGATACCGATGCGTAATCGCGGGAACCGGAGAATCGGGTTCCTCCCCCAGCGGATCTTCAAACTCTCCCGGTTGAACAACCGTTTCGCGAATATCGGGAACCGACTGTCGACGAATGGGGCAGAACGGGTCGCTTTTATCCATCAAAGACAAATAGTACTGCGGAATGGCCATTGGAAACAGGCGGGCAACCGAATCAATCTGCCTTGCCTCGTCATCTGACAACGAAATATGCGCACCCAACGCTGCTCCGGTGGTCACACGCTCGCGCAATTCGGTTTTCCAAGTCATTCGAACCTCCGTTCTGGATGGCTTATAACACGCAACCGTGCTTCTTTTTCAAGAACCTTTCATTGAGAAGTTGAAATTTTCCGGTCATCTGCGGTAGGCTCGGCGCGATAGAGAACAAGAGGAACCGATGACAGCGGAACAACCCACAAATGAAAGATCAAAACCCATCGATGCAGATGCGACCGTCACAGGAAGCAACGCATCCGCCATCTGGGTGATTGTACTCGGCATCGCCTCGTTCGCGCTCGGTTTTGCATTGGTTCACGTCACATTGCCCGATGCGCCCTCCGCTGACAGCGAACCGAAAAACTGCGGTGCAGCAGCCGCGCCGTCTCACGAGAATCCCGTCTCTTCAGAATCGGTTGAAACCAGCGACGCGCCCGACGACGCATCTGATGAAGCGTCCGATGACCCTACGGATTTATCCGCGGCAGGCGCAGGCGGTCTTCCCGAGGTACCCCCGGCACCGACGCCGGACGGCATCCGCATGGACGGCGCACCGCTGTATTACAAATGCTGGGCGTCCGGAGATGCTTCCGGTACAAAAGAGTGCGACCGTCTCCGAGTGCTCGAAAAGCGCATGGCCACGCGACTGTATGTGGTAGATGAATGCAAAAAGGCCCACGGCAAAGACGACGCGCCGGGGCTGCTCAGTCTGGGGGCAAACCTCGATTTTTCAGACAATACCATCAAATTCTGGAGCGGCCCCTCCTCCACCCTCGACAACGCTTCCAAAATCGGTAATTGCGTCCGCCAGAAGCTGGCAGGGCTCCCGCTGTACAGCGTCGACCACAAGTACGAAAAATATCGCATGTTCTTCAGCATTGACTTTTTCGACCCCAAACAACGGGAACGCATGTTGGCGCAGAAACGCAAAAAGGGCCGACAGGTGCAGGTAGTGAAAGATAAAGTCAACGTACGCGAAGAACCTGTGGACGGCGCATCCATCGGCCGCATCAGCTCTGATTCAACGGTCACCCTGCTGAAAAAGAACGATACCGGCGACTGGTGCAACGTGCTCACTCCAAGCAACCGCGAAGGCTGGATGATCTGCGACGCCCTGAAATTATAAGCCTCGAACGTCACATTAAAAAATAATAGAAATTAGTTAAAATAGTCGTAGATGTACTGGCCGGCGGGGCGAAGGTCGTCATCGTAGCTCCAATTGCCGACCGAATCTTTGGCCGATGAATTAAACATGGCCGACGATTCTGTCGCGGAACTCACCGACCAGAATACCCAGCTCAATCCCTTTTCATCCATCCAGTCCATCCACGGCCCCACTTTTGCATCATCCACATCGGCGGTCATAAAACTGCCGCTGTTCACGTACGAATCCGTATTCGACACTTCCAGCCCCCATTCCGAAACAAAAACAGGCAGACCTTCTTCTCTCACCGCGTCTACGTACGCCTGGGCGATATTTAACGAGTGGGAATTATTTTCAACATAGAAGTGGAACGAATACGCGATGTTGTCCTGGGTAAACGGCGCATCCGACGTCACCGGGTCAATAATGGAATAAGAGTAATTTGACGACCCCACCAGAATCAGATTGTCTGAATACTGCCGAATCACCGGAATCACCGCATCACCGTATGCTTTAATCACGGACCACTCTTCCCCGTAATCGGGTTCGTTCCAGATTTCCCAAATAATATTTTGAGCGTTGCCGTAGCGCTGCCCCATATGATGGAAAAACTCAATCGCTTCGGCCTCATGCTCGTTTGCCCAGTGGTCGTGCCAGTCAATAATCACATAAATGCCATTATCGATAGCCGCATCCACCACCGTCTCAACCATGGCCAGGTGCTTGGCCCGGTCGTCCTCATTCATCAGAATATATCCGGCGGTCTTATCTGTGCTCAAGATACCCAGCGGCGCCCGCACGACGGTCACATTGAAATCCTCGACAATCGCGTCGACCACATCGGCTCTGAACCAATCGCCTTGCCACATGCTCCAATACCAGCTCAGCCCTTTTACCTGAATCGGGTCGCCGTGACCGTCCACAATGTCAGAACCGCTCACCTGAAGCCGACCGTGGTCACCTACAAATCCGACCGCATCGCCGTCAGAATCTGAATCTGAATCCGAATCGCCATCGGCATCTCCGTCACCGTCTGAATCTGAATCTGCATCCCCGTCCACTCCGGGACGCACACCGTCTTCATCGGTGGTGCATCCCCAAAAACTCCCTAAGCATAATGTTATCATCAATAAAATCAGTGTGTTCAAGCGCATTCCAATAATCCTCCTAAATTCATTAAGTCTCGATATCGAAAGTGATATATGAGCCCTCATTTCAAATTCACTATAGCACGAAAGCATGCATTTTGATTTACAAAAAATATACATTTTACTATTAGTGCCTTTTACTCGGCCCACAACACGAGCTAACGCCACAGGTGATAAGAAACCATGAAAACCTATTCCGATTGCATCCCATGTTTCGCCAGACAGGCAATCGATGCAGCCCGATTCCATCATTTGTCGGAGTCCGACACAGAAATATTGCTTCGACAAACCCTCGCCCGCGTATGCGACGTGGACTGGCAGCGGCCGCCGCCGCTCATTGGGCGTGATATTCACAACACCTTGAAAGAAATCATGAAGTTGGAAGACCCCTATCTGGTGCAGAAACAGGAACAAACCCTCACAGCGTTGTCATTGCTTCCGCAAATTCAAGAGCGCATCGCCGCTGCAAAAAATTCATTTGCTGAAATAATTCGATTTTCCATCGCCGGCAACGCGATTGACCTGGGGGCGAAAACCACGGTCAGTGTGGATGTGAATACAACATTCAAGGACGCCATGCACAAAGCACTCCCCGACGATGCCATCTCGGCACTGCAGGCAGAAATCGACCGGGCAGAATCGGTTTTATTTATAACCGACAACTGCGGAGAGGTGGTTTTCGACCGTCCGTTGATGGACTACATCGGCGCCGACAAATTGCGCATCGGCATGCGGGGGCGCCCCACCATCAACGACGTGACAATAAATGACGCAGCCATGTCAGAGATTCCACCCGAATACACAATTATCTCTAACGGTAGTGACATCCCGGGAACCTGGCTTCCCGAATGCGCGCCGGCGTTTGTCGAGGCATTCAATACGGCGGACGTAGTCATCGCCAAAGGTCAGGGTAACTATGAAACGTTAAGTCAATCGAACCGTTCCATTTACCATCTTTTGCTGGTAAAATGCCCGGTCATCGCCCACGACACCCAGCTACCGGTGGGCACGTATATCGTTCAGAAGCGTAAAGACGGATGCATTGTGTCTCTGGACCCCAAATATGCCCATTGCGGCGGTGAATAAGAACTGACAATTGGAATTGTGCAATTAAAGAGGAAAAAATGGCAAGAGTACTGATTATCGGCGCCGGCGGCGTCGGCCAAGTGGTTGCGCACAAATGTGCGCAGGTTCCCGAAGTGTTCGAATACATCTGCCTGGCGAGCAGAACCCAAAGCAAATGTGATGCCATCGCCGGACAACTCACCCGTCCCATCGATACAGCGCAGGTGGATGCCGATAACGTGGCTGAGATGGTTGCGCTGATAAACGACACAACGCCTGATCTGGTCATCAATGTGGCGTTGCCGTATCAGGACCTGTCCATCATGGACGCCTGCCTGGAAACCGGAACACACTATCTCGATACGGCCAATTACGAACCCCGCGATACCGCCAAATTCGAATATCACTGGCAATGGGCATACCAGGAAAAATTCAAAGAAAAGGGAATCATGGCCCTACTGGGCAGCGGGTTCGACCCAGGCGTAACGAACGTATTCACCGCGTATGCGGCCAAGCATCATCTCGATGAAATCGAATATCTCGATATTGTAGACGTGAACGGCGGCGATCACGGCAAGCCCTTTGCCACGAACTTCAACCCCGAAATCAACATACGAGAAGTGACCGCCCCCTGCAGACACTACGAAGACGGCGCGTTCCGGGAAACCCCCGCCATGAGCCGAAAATCCACGTTCACATGCCCTGACGGTGTTGGAGAATACACGATTTATCGCATGTACCACGAAGAATTGGAATCCCTGACAAGGCATTTCTCCGGCATAAAAAAAGCGCAATTCTGGATGAGCTTTTCCCCCAACTACATCAATCATCTGCAAGTGCTGCAGAACGTGGGAATGACACGGATTGACGAGGTTGAATATCAGGGCCGGAAAATTGTTCCACTGCAGTTTCTCAAAGCGGTCCTTCCCAATCCCGGCGACCTGGGGCAGACAACCAAGGGGCGCACGTGCATCGGAAACATCATTCGCGGTAAAAAAGACGGCAAGGACGTGGGAGTCTACATTTATAACATCTGCGACCACGAGGCGTGCTTCAGAGAAGTGGGGTCCCAGGCCATTTCCTATACCACCGGCGTACCGGCAATGGTCGGCGCCATGATGATGCTCACCGGAAAATGGATGACCCCCGGTGTGTTCAACATGGAACAGATGGATCCGGATCCATTCATGGAAAAACTGAACATCCACGGCCTTCCCTGGAAAGTCGTAGAAAGTGCAACGATCGGTTGGAATCCAGAAGATTAAATATCGCAACGGTTCCGAGCCCCTGTTTTGTCATTGAAACTGAACCGCTGAAACGAAATTTGGAAAAGCTCAGACAGGTTCGCGATGCATGCGGCTTGCGCATTCTCTTTGCGCAGAAATCGTTTGCCTCTTACGCGGTGTATCCGATTATCGCCGATGCACTTAACGGTGTATGCGCCAGCGGGCTATGGGAAGCTCGCCTGGGCCATACAAAATTCGATGGCGAGGTTCACACGTACAGCCCGGCATATCGCGACGATGAGATGGCCGAAATCTTTTCGCTGAGCCACACTGTGGTATTCAATTCAGCAACCCAGCTTCGTCATTTCACCCCCGTGATTGCGCAGTATCGCCCCAAAACACAGGTGGGAATTCGCATCAATCCGGAGTGTTCAGTGACGGATACCCCGCTCTACGACCCCTGCACACCGTATTCACGACTTGGAATTCGACAATCGAACATCGGAGATGTGGACTTCAGTATGGTGGACGGACTCCACTTTCATGCATTGTGTGAACAAACATCTTATGCATTGGAAAAAGTACTTCTCGCAGTGGAACGCAACTTCGCATCCCAACTGGCAGTGGTAAAGTGGCTGAACATGGGCGGGGGGCATTTCATCACCCAACCGGAGTACAACACCGACCATCTCATTTCGATCATCCGCGCCTTTCAGGAACGGCACCCGCACCTGCAGCTGTACATGGAACCCGGCGGAGCGGTAGTGTTGAACGCCGGCCGGCTGGTAACCACCGTGCTCGATATTCTCCCGGGATCACCGAAAAATGTCATTCTCGACATATCGTGCACGTGTCACACACCAGATGTATTGGAAATGCCCTATCGCCCCGCAATAGAGGGTGAAGTTCCCGTTCGTGAAACCCCGCACACCTACCGGATCGGCGGAGTATCCTGTCTGGCCGGTGATGTGTTCGGAGAATACGGATTCAGTCAGCCGCTTGCCCGCGGGGACAAACTTTCATTTTTGGATATGGCGCAGTACAGCATAGTAAAAACCACCATGTTCAACGGCGTGCGTCACCCGGCTATCGCTGTCTATGACAGCACAACAGAAAACCTTGAAATTGTCAGACAATTTTCTTTCACCGATTTTGTCAATCGGCTCTGATCGATTTTTTTTCGGAGGCCAACAACCATGAGCAAGTCATCAAATCCGGCAGAACCCAAATGGACCGCGCAGGATTCTTCGCGTTTATACAATATCGAAAACTGGAGCAACGGCTATTTCGCCATATCAAAGGAGGGCGAACTCCTGGTCAGAGCGCCGGTAGCTGACAACTGCGTGGAAGACGTATCGTTGATTGAAATCGTCAACAGTCTGCAGGAACGCGGACTTGACATGCCGGTGCTGCTTCGCCTGGAAAACCTGGTGGACGCGCGAATACGCGAAATCAATGAATCATTCCGGGCGGCAATTGCCGCGGCGGATTACAAGGGCGAATATCGCGGTGCGTTTCCAGTCAAGGTCAATCAGCAAAGCCACGTGATTTCAGAAATCGTACGATTCGGCAAACGCTATCACCACGGTCTCGAAGTGGGAAGCAAAGCCGAACTGCTTATCGCCCTTTCCACCATGGAAGACCGCGAAAGTCTGATTATCTGCAACGGCTATAAAGATCAGGAGTTTATCGACCTCGGCCTGCAGGCACGCATTCTCGGGTTCAAGTGTTTCTTTGTAATCGAGAACCCATCCGAAATTCAGCTGATCATCGCTCGGAGCAAAGAGATGGGCGTGGAACCGATGATCGGCGCGCGCCTGAAACTGTTCACCCGGGTGGAAGGGCACTGGAGTGAGGACAGCGGTGACCGAAGCCTGTTCGGTTTAAACACCAATGAATTGATTCAGGTCATCGACAAACTCAAATCCGAAAAGTTGCTCCACTGTTTTCAGCTGGTGCATTTTCACCTGGGATCACAAATTCCGAATATTCGCAACATTCGACAGGGGCTGCTCGAAGCCTGCCGGTATTATGTGGATTTATGCAACGAAGGCGCCCCGCTCGGATACCTGGATATCGGTGGGGGCCTGGCGGTGGACTATATGGGAACGTACAGTACAGATGGACACAGCCGCAACTACAACGTTCAGGAATACTGCGCCGACATTATTGAGGCGATTCAGGAATCAATGGATGAATACGACTTGCCGCACCCGACTATCGTCAGTGAATCCGGCCGCGCCACGGTTGCGCACACCGCGGTGCTGTTGTTCAATGTGCTTGATGTCACCCAGTTTCAACCCGGTCCCATTCCCGATACGCTTCCGGACGACACTCCCGAACCTATCACCAATCTGATGGAAGTGGCCCGCACCATTGTTCCCAGTCGCATCCAGGAATGCTACAATGACGTGATTCACTACCGTTCTCAGGTACGGGAGCTGTTTGCCCGAGGCGAGATCGGCCTTCGAACAGTCGCCATCGCCGACAATCTATACTTGTTTGCGCTGCGCCAAATCGTTGAGCAGATGTCCACATTGCGACGAATTCCGCCCGAAATTGAAAGTCTCCCCGATCAACTGGCCGATATTTATTACGGGAATTTCAGTGTGTTTCAGTCGCTCCCGGATTCATGGGCCATAGACCAGGTGTTCCCCGTTATGCCCATTCATCGACTCACCGAAGAGCCCACGCATAAAGCGGTGATTGCCGACATCACATGTGACTGCGACGGAAAGCTCCACCATTTTTCGCACATGGACGAAAATTTTTCCCATACGATTCCGCTGCACACCTTCACCGATGGCGAAGAGTACTATATTGGTGTATTCCTCGTGGGTGCATACCAGGAAACCCTGGGCGACCTACACAATCTATTCGGTGACACCAACATCGCGAGCATTCGTGTAAATGAAGACAGAACCTTCGATTTGGTTCACGAGTTTGAAGGAGACAGCATTTCCGATGTGCTGACATACGTGGAATACGAACCCCAGAACCTGTTTCAAACCTTCCGCCGAAAAGCCGAACGCGCGGTAAAAGACGGCCGAATCAGCGTTGCCCAACGCCAGCAGATGATTCGATTATTCGAAGAAAGCCTGCGGGGATACACGTATTTCGAAAAGTGATCGTTTATTTCTTCTGCACGCCTTTGGCGGGGGGCGTAGCGTCTTTTTTCACTGCTTTTTTGCCGTCGCCGGCCCCTTTGCCTTTACGTGCCTTTTTTACCTTCGGTTTCAAAATGCGAATTTTTTTCACCGTTTTTAAATTGTCTTTGGCTGTAGTGATTTTGGTAATTGCCGCATCGGCACCTATATCAAGTTTTTCCAACGTTTCCGCTTCTTGCGCAGCGTTGTCTCCCTCACAGGTTTTTTCCAGCTGTTTGCCCAGCATTTTGGCTTTTGTCGCCACGCCCATGGCTTTCCCGCGAATGCGCGAGGCTGCACCTTTGGCCTGACCCAATTCGGTATTCAGTTTATTGATTTCAGCCTGATTCGCGTTCCAGCTGGTGAAAATGGTATTGCACTGATCAATTGTGGATTGTGCAGTCTCACCGTCCACTAACTCGGAACATTTTAGCTGTGTATACGCGCGCTCGTAACCGCTCACTTTCTGTTGCAACAGGGCCACAGCGGCGGTTTTGTCAGAAATTTCTTTCAGCAACGAAGCCATTTCTTTTTTCAGCTCTTCCAGCTCCTGCTTCAACTTTGACAGCTTTTCCTTGTTGCCGTTGCACAGTTCGACCATCACACAGGCTCTCTGCGCCTGTCGCTCCGCTTTGGCAATCTCACCTTTCAACTCCGCCGATTCTTTCTTTTTCACCACTTTCGACGTAGTCAATTCCTTCAACTCATCTTGAAGTGACTTGATTTTCTTGTCGATTGCGTCAACCTCGGCATCCTTGGCCGCCTTGTCGCTCTCCAATTTACTGACTGCCGCTTTTTTCGCATCACATGCCTGCTGCACCGTTTCCGCCAGAACGACGCCGGACACCTGTGTTGCTGCGAACAATGCAATAACAAAGATTGTCTGTTTCATAACCCCTCCTCTTGATGTGAATTGTTTTTGTGTGAAATCAGTATAGACGCTACGCCCCGTCAACGCCAGTGCTTTTCAGACTATCTATGACACACCCACAAGCGAGATGTGGTGTTCGCGGCAAAGTTTTACGGTTTTTTCCATATCCAATATCAACACTTCTCCCGCCTGTACGGCAATCGCCGTTACCCCCACGCGTGCTGCCACCAATATGGTGGACGGCCCAATCGCCGGTCGATCAAAACGCGAATCCTGATGCCTCTTTTTCATTTTCACCAGCACTGCTCCGGGGCCGGGGGTGCGCTGAAGCAACGCGTTCGTCCCCTTCCGATCTTCCCGCCCCACCCAACTGCGTCCGTGCACGGTTACCGCTTGTCCATTGTCTCCGGCGACAAACGCCCGACACTGTACAACGCCGCGCGCGATCAACGCGGTGAGTTCATCGTTCTGTTCGTTGCCCAATCGGGGACCGGCGATATCACCGCGCGGCGCAAGCAAATCTTCGAGCAATGGTGTAGAATCTGAGATGTCGATCCCGTTTCGGTGAAATAATGCCGCAATGCGGCGCAGTGTGAAGTCATCTCCCCGGCGAATCATCCACGGAATACTCAGTAAAAGCGCAGCATCGGGTTTGAATACCGCGCGCCTCAATCGCCAAGCAACCCCGCCTGCCATGTATGCCTGGGAAACACCGTGTTTTCTGAAGAAGGCGCTGACGGCACGAATTTCCCCGATAGCAAATGATTGATACGTTGCGTTCCGATAATCTGCTTCTGTCGCGTGCGCTCGGATTCCCGCCACAACCACGCGAATTCCGGCGCGAATCATCCGCTCAAACAGTGTGATGGGAAAAATACCGGAGCCGGCAATGAGTCCGACAGGGTCAGCGTTCATCGCGTAATGCTGCGTTGTCGCTCACGAAGAAAGGCAATCAAACGCTCTGCTTCCATAGACAACGGCCCTGTGTTTTCAACCGATTCAATAATTTCAGCAAGTGAGGTGCGGCTGTACTTCAGCGCTTTGATGATCATTTTAATGTCCCGTTTGGCGCTGTCTGAAAACCCGCGCCTGGATATGCCCACCCGATTCACGCCTTTCAACACCGCTCTATCACCGGCCACCATCGCATACGGAGGTACATCTTTTTCGAGTAGCGAACCCGCTGCGAGCATGGCCGACTCTCCGATGCGCACAAACGACGCCACGGCCACCATTCCCCCGAAAACAGCGAAATCCTGCACCTGAACATGACCGGCCAGGGTTGCGTTGTTCGCCATAACCACGTTGTTTCCAATGATACAGTCATGGGCGATGTGGCAATACGCCATAATCAGGTTGTCGTTCCCAATGACGGTTTTCCCACCGCCGTGAACGGTTCCGCGCCCCACGGTCACATGTTCGCGAAACGCATTACCGTCGCCCACAATCAACTCTGTCGCCTCTCCGCGATGTCGTAAATCCTGAGGCGCCCCACCGATACAGGCAAAGGAATACACCTCATTCTCGTTTCCCATTCGGGTCGGTCCGGTGACCACCGCGTGGGCCTGCAGGGTACAGTTTTTTCCCAGCGTCACCCCCTCCCCGACCACCGCGAAAGGTCCAATACGACACCCTTCTCCCAACTGCGCATCCGAATGAACCGATGCACGGGGATCAATTTCAACATCTCGTCGTTGTTCCTGATTTACTAATGTTAGATTCGCGCCCATAACAAACCGCTGTCACTTCTTCAGTTTCGCGATCACCCGAAGCCATTGCCATCGCGACATCGCCGGGTATCCACTTACCGTATCGCCGTCTGCGACGTCTCCAATCACGCCGCTTTTCGCACCGACTCGCGCCCCCACACCGATGCGAAGATGGTCGGCCACGCCGACCTGGCCGCCGAGCATAGCGCCATCCGCCAGAATTGTCGAGCCGGCCAATCCGGTTTGGGCGGCAATGATCACGTTTTTTCCGATTTTTACATTGTGCCCGATTTGCACCAGATTGTCGATTTTGGTTCCCGCACCCACAACGGTATCTCCCAGGGTGCCGCGATCTATACAGCTATTGGCGCCGATTTCCACAAAATCGCCGATTTGCACACCGCCCACCTGGGGAATTTTCAGAATGCCGTTGTCGACCGGAACAAAACCAAATCCATCGTACCCAATTACAGCCCCGGAGCCGATCACCACATATTTACCGATATGCGTATTTCGATGCACCACAACACGCGGCCCGATAATCGTTCCTTCGCCCACCGACACCCCAGCCTCAACCACCGCTCCGGCCCCAACGTACACACTGGGGTGAACCTCGCTTCCCGCTTCAACCACCGCACTCGGATGGACACCGGAAGGAATCGATGCCGTCGGGTAAAACAATTCAATCAACGTGGCCAGCGCAACGATCGGCTGCGGTGAAACCAGCAGTGTTCCCAACGTCCCCAGATTCCCGGACGCGGCGATGGGCGGTGTGGTCAACGCGATTTCTCCCGCCGCCAACTCGAACGCATACCTGGGCTTCAGTACCGGAAAAATCGCTCCCGGCCGATGTGATTCAACCGGACACAGCGATTCCACCCCCTGTGTCCCGTCACCGACCACCTCAACATCCAACTGTTTCCCAAGCTGTAAAACTGTAATTGTCATAAATTCGTTATGGCGGATTTTCGAATTAATGTCAGCTATTGAAATACCGATTCGGCGATGAAGCGCATCCAAAAGCAGCATCTGGAAAAAAAGATGAAAAATGCCTTTTTTTCTACCCGCTTTTTTTTTTTACGAGCACTTACTGAGCGAGAGAAGGCGCTTTACAGCGAATATCTCAGGCCCTGATAGTTGGCACTTTACAGTCGCGGCTACGTCTCAGGTCTGCCAGCCCATATGTATGATCTGATTCTTTTCCCCGCTTTTCAGACGCGACCAAAGTGTCAACTGTCAGGGCCTGAGATCCTATTTTTTATTTATCAAACGCTTCGCCCGTCGTCATCGTCTCCCCCCAAAAAAAACAAAAAAAAATGCCACCTTTACCAACCTGTCTGACTCCTGAGTGTAGAACAACGTAGAGGTGACTCAAATGAATGAAGTGAAATCACACGAAGAGCTCGATAGATTGAAACAGGAACGGGACCAGTTCATGGCCCTGGCGTTCCTGAGCGAAAACTCGGCCAAAAGCATGATCGCACAGCAGATTCTAAGCAAAATATCTGAAGATAACCGCACCCCCATCTGGCAGGTGGATGTGGGAAAAACCCGAGATATCCACGAGCACTACAACGTCAATCAGGTACCCACCGTGGTGACTATCAAAAACGGTAAAATGGTGAAAAAACTGGTGGGACTCCAGAGTGAACAGACTTATCGAAACCTGTTCCACAATGCGCCCAGAAAACGGGCGGACGGAACGGACGCACCGCCCCTTCGCGTTACCGTGTACACAACAAAAACCTGTCCCCACTGCACTACGGTGAAGAACCATCTGAAACGCAAGGGGATCCCATACAGAGAAGTGGACGTCAGCAGAGATGCCCATGCGGCAAGCGAACTACAGCGAAGAACCGGTCAAACCGGCGTTCCGCAAACCGATATTAACGGCACATTTGTGCTGGGCGCAGACATCTCAAAAATCAACAAACTGTTGCAGCTGTAATAAGGAGGCACACATGATCAATATTCAACCGCTTTCCGGAAATGTGTTAATTGACCCGCAGGAAGCCGAAGCCGTCAGCGCCGGGGGGATTATCATCCCGGATGCGGCCAAAGAAAAACCCAGTCAGGGGCTGATTGTGGCGCTCGCTTCCGATGCATCGGACGAAATCACTGTGGGAGATAGAGTGATTTATAAAAAATTCGGGGGCACCGCAATCACGCACGAGGGAAAAGACTATCTCATTGTGCCCGATGGTGACCTGCTGGCCAAATTCGTGGAAGGCGACGCGATTTAAACGTGCCGTTTAGAAGTGGAAAAAATGCGGCGAAAGATCTTTCCTTATGTATACGAACTTATGATTTTGGAAAGTCTCTCATCCCCGTGCTTACACATGGGGAGTTCCCGCTGGATTAAAAATCATGGTGTTATGGACTTTGTTTCCACTCATACCTTAAAATTGTGGGTTGATGGCCGGCAGCTTCATTTATAATCACCATTGTATTATCCGGTAAAAACGTAATTCCTTCCGGTTGTCTGAACAGAGAAGCGGGAAGATGCTGGAATCCGGTTACTTTTCCACTACGATCAAATGATGCAAGTGTTCTATCCACTGCGGAGATGATAAAGAATTCGCCTGTTTTCGGATGAACGGCAATGGATGCCGGTCGGAAATGCAGCCTGACTTTTGTTTTTCCTTTTTTTGTTTTCGAAGACGGAAGAGAAAGTCCATTCTCCTCGGCAAACCGAAGGATCTCTTCCACGTCAACAGTCAACGCAACTTCAGGTGACACGGCAATGTTCTCCGGGGCCAAGAAAAAAACAGGACGCAGATTTTTAAATTCCTTACCGTTTTGCCAGCGACTCTTGGGCGCGATGAGCAGTTTTTTTGCACCTGGGTCCCACCCAAGACCTTCGTTATCCGTAGTGGAGAGCCTGAGGCGTTGAGAAGTGACTGTCGGATTCGATCGCCAGTGATCAACTTTATATAGCTCGCCATTGCTTTTTAAAATATATATGCAATCCTTGACACGTGTCATTCCCTCATAGTCGCCAGCTGGACCAAACGTCACTGATTTGGTTACCTTCTGCTTCATTAAATCGTAAACAAAAAACGAACCGGATTCATCCTGTACCACAGCCACCTCTGTCGCGGATATGTCTGTGAGCCCGGATGCCTCCATCAGAAAATGTGGCAGAATCATTTGCCGCGTGGGCTGATTCAGATCATAACCATCAATTTTCCCTGGAACCATCAGCGTTGTCTCCGGTTCAGCGGCGTTTGTTTTCGCTGGAGACGAGACGAAATCTGCAATGCCGTTGCATGCTCCGATTAGACTGCTCGACAGAAAAATAAAAAAACATTTGGTTAAGATAGTGCTTCTTTTCATCATGTGTTCCTTTGTACATGCGTAGCTGTTCGCGTCCGATAACAGTAAGCCTGAAGCCTCATCCACCAGGCTTGAGCTTTTCTTCCTCTCTGATCTTCACTAAATGCGACAGCTGCGTGTCGTCTAAAATTTCTGAAAGGGCGGCTTCTGTCTCAATTTCCACCTGTCTCTTCAGCTGCGCTCGCCGTTCTGATTTTTCTCTGGGTGTGAGTAGATCTGAAGAATGATTTAACAGATCTTCTGTTTTCAACTGCGCGTACCGCTCGTACTGGTTAAATAAAACATCTGCCAACACCCGC
>JAFGXQ010000183.1 GCA_016936575.1 Deltaproteobacteria bacterium | reverse complement strand
TCTACCCCTGAGCTACGTGGGCAAAGGGTAACCCCATAAAAGAGCGGGAAACGGGGCTCGAACCCGCGACCCTTAGCTTGGAAGGCTAATGCTCTACCAATTGAGCTATTCCCGCAAAGTGAAAACTTCCAAAAAAAGAAATCTTCTGTGGCGGATGATGGATTCGAACCACCGTAGGGCGTAGCCCGGCAGATTTACAGTCTGCTCCCTTTGGCCTCTCGGGTAATCCGCCGAAAAATGAGCTGGCAATGGGACTTGAACCCGCAACCGCCTGATTACAAATCAGGTGCTCTACCAATTGAGCTATGCCAGCGTCAAATAAAATGCTTTATAATGAATAAAGCGAAAATTAAATTTCAATGAACAAATTCGCTATTGAACATGCACCTTTGCGCATAAGCCCAACAAGCGAGCGGTATGTATAGAGGTGAGTAATGCTTATGTCAAGCAGTAATTTTTATTTGTTCCAAAATTTTTACCATCGGATTTGGTCAATAAAATCAACAGGATAGAAAAAAATAAATACCTACAAAGACGAAACTATCCGGTGACGACGTTTTTTTCCCGCTCGCAAAATGGTCTCATCCGCGTCAAAATCTGCATCCGAGATCACTTCCATATGATCTTTTAATTGTCGATTTCCCACCCATCCGGCGCCGCTTCTGAACAATTTCACCGCTTCGCCATTCGATTTACATAATCCGACTTCCACAAACAATTCAGTCGCTCGAACTCCCGATTTGATCCGTTCCGCCGATATTTCTGTGGACGGCATATTTTCAATATCCCCCCCAGCACCGAAGGCTGCCTGGGCGCCCTCCTTCGCCTTATTCGCGCTCTCCTCGCCATGGCAAATTTTTGTTGCCTCAAACGCGAGCACTTGTTTAGCTTCGCGGATATCCGCGCCTTCAAGGGAGGAAAGACGCGCAATTTCCTCCATAGGCAGCAATGTGAACATTTTGAGGAAGCGAATCACATCGCGATCATCTACATTTATCCAGTATTGGTAGTAGTCGTAGCTGCTCAGCAACGAATCGTCGAGCCAGACCGCGCCGCTTGCGGTTTTTCCCATTTTCGCCCCAGTTGCAGTCGTGAGCAGCGGAAAAGTCAGTCCGTATACCTGGGCACCTTCCACGCGGCGAACCAAATCTACACCCGCAACAATATTTCCCCACTGGTCGTCGCCGCCCATCTGCATTTTGCAGCCGTACTTTTGGTAAAGTACGAGAAAATCATACGCCTGGCACAGCTGATAATTGAATTCCAGAAAGCTGAGTCCCTTTTCCATCCGTTGCTTGTAAGCCTCAAAAGACAACATCCGGTTCACCGAAAAATGACGTCCGATTTCACGCAAGAAATCCACATAATTAAGCGGTTCCAACCATTCCGAGTTGTCGACAGCGACGACGTTTTTATTTTCGAAGTCGAGAAACCGGCCCAACTGGGCTTTCACTCCTTCAAAATTTTCGCGAAGCGTCTCTCTTGTCAGCAGCTGACGGGTTTCCGTTTTCCCGGACGGATCACCAATCAGGCCGGTTCCCCCACCGACCAGCGCGATAGGATTGTGTCCTTCCCTGGCCAGGTGCATCAATCCCATAATCGGCACCAGCGAGCCGGCATGCAGGCTCTTCGCTGTCGGATCAAAACCGATATATACCGTAACCTGCTCGTCATTCAACAGCTTTCGCACAGCGTCTTCATCGGTGCATTGCTTCACAAATCCGCGTTCTGCCAACACATCGTAACAACTTTTTTTTGACATTTTTTCTCCCAAATAAAAAAGCGATTCGCGTCGCGAAGGCGAATCGCCATTTCAGTACAGTGCGAGTGTTAAACCCCACAATCCCCCAGAATGCAAGGGACTTTTCAAAATGCATTACGGTGAAAAAACGAAAAAATGGTTTGGCGCTACACCGGGTACAAGGGACGAAACACTCAGAAAGCTTTAATGACTTGTCACGGAAAAGGCTTTCAAATATAGATACCGCGAGAGCAATGCTACACGCGCACGGAGGAATGAATGCGAAAATTGAGCGAAATCGAGTTACCGAAAACGTTTGAACCGGATGTAATCGAGAAAAATCTATATGAATTCTGGCAGGCAGGCGGTTTTTTCAAGGCACAGGACACTTCTGACAAACCACCGTATTGCATTGTGATTCCTCCACCGAACGTGACCGGAGCGCTTCACATGGGACACGCGCTGACCGTAACCATTCAAGACATGCTGATCCGCTGGCGCAGAATGCAGGGGTACAACACCCTGTGGATGCCCGGTTGCGATCACGCAGGTATCGCCACCCAGATGGTGGTGGAACGGCAGTTGCGCAATGAAGGCACCAGTCGTCACGATTTAGGTCGCGACAAATTTGTCGAACGCGTGTGGCAATGGAAGGAACAGTACGGCAATCGCATCACCGAACAGCTGAAGCGAATGGGCGTGTCACTCGACTGGGATCGGGAACGATTCACGATGGATGAAGGATTGTCTGAAGCGGTACGTCATGCTTTCGTTTCTCTTTATAAAACCGGCGAGATTACGCGCGACAACCGGCTCATCAATTGGTGCAGTTCCTGCCGCACCGCCCTTTCCGATGTAGAAGTCGACCGCGATGAGCCCGAGGCCGCCGAGATGTGGTCGTTTGCATATGAAATTGTCGACGGCGGTGAAATCATTGTGGCCACAACCCGCCCGGAAACCATGCTCGGTGATACTGCGGTGGTGGTACATCCCGATGACGACCGCTACAAAGACCTGATAGGAAAAATGGTGAAACACCCGTTCCAGGATAGAACATTCCCCATCGTTGCGGATGCCCTTCTGGCCGATCCGGAATTGGGCACCGGCGCGGTAAAAGTCACCCCCGCGCATGATCCCAATGACTTTGAGTGTGGAAGACGCAACAACCTGGACTTTATCGATATTTTCAACGATGATGCCACTGTCAACGAAAACGGTGCACCGTTCACCGGATTGGATCGCTTTGAAGCTCGCTCGAAAGTAAAAGCGGCGATTCGGGAAAAGGGCCTCGAACGGGGAAGCAACCCGCACGAATATGCCCCTGGGCGCTGTCAGCGATGTCGCACAGTGGTGGAACCCAAACTCTCGCTGCAGTGGTTTGTGGACACCGGCAAAATGGCACAGGACGCTATGGATGCCGTGCGCAATAAAGATACCGAATTTGTTCCCAAGCATCAGGAACATCGCTATTTTGACTGGTTGGAACCCAAAATGCCGTGGTGTATTTCTCGCCAGCTGTGGTGGGGACACCGCATCCCCGCCTGGTACTGCAACGACTGCAATGCAATCACGGTTTCTGAGCAGGAAGCGGCAGCCTGTGAGAAATGCGGTTCCAAAAATATTCATCAGGACGAGGACGTGCTCGACACCTGGTTTTCGAGTGCGCTTTGGCCTTTCTCCACGTTGGGCTGGCCCAAGCAGACCGATGCGCTGAAAACCTTCTACCCCACGTCGGTACTCGAAACCGGCTACGATATTATCACCTTCTGGGTGTCACGAATGATGATGATGGGAATCCGCTTCATGGGCGACGTACCGTTCAAGCACGTGCTGCTGCACCCGATGGTGCGCGACCAGGACGGAAACAAAATGTCGAAATCCAAAGGCAATGTCATCGACCCGCTCGATGTGGTGGAGGGCATTTCCCTGGATGACATGATGGAAAAAACCCGAGGGCTCACGCTTCCCGAAGCTGAAATCAACAGTGCCATCGAGTATCAGAAAGCGCATTTTCCGAACGGGTTCGCCAAATCCGGCACCGATGCGCTTCGATACACATTGGCGGCATACACCGGGCAGGACCAGGACATTCGCTTCAGTGTGGACAGAGTGGAAAGCAATCGCAAATTCTGCAATAAGATCTGGCAGGCTACCCTAGGTTTTTCACTGCCGAATCTGCAGGGCATGACGGCGACTTCTGAAGTACCCAAACCCATCACGCTGGCGGACCGATGGATACTTGCCAGATTGCATAAAGTGATCTCCGACGTGAACAAAGGTCTGGAAGATTTTAAAGTGGGCGAAGTCACCCAATTGCTCTACCACTTTTTCTGGGATGAGTTGTGCAGCTGGTATATCGAACTCCAGAAGCCGGTATTTATGGGAGACGATGCGGAAAAACGTGCGGATGCGCAGCGGGTATTACGTCACACGCTCGATGTATCGCTTCGGCTGCTTCACCCGCTGATGCCGTTTGTCACAGAAATTCTGTGGCAGCAGCTTCCCAAAACAGATGACGCGCCAGACAGTATTATGACGTCGTCATTCCCCACAAATAAAGACGGCGTCAAGGACGATGCCGCGATTATGGAAGCCACCAAGCTGATGGAAATTGTGACCGCTGTTCGCGCGATTCGAGCAGAATACAATGTGGCGCCCTCCAAACCGATTTCACTGGAACTTCGAACCGATGACGAAACCGTACAAGCAGTGATGGCGCAAAATTCGCATCTGCTGAAAAACCTTGCAAAAATCGAAGATTACAATGTCGGTTCCGCCGATGCCGAAGTACCCTCCGGATGCGCCACTGCGGTTGCGGCAGGCGCGCAGATATTGGTACCGCTCAAAGAGATAATCGACCTTGATGCGGAAAAAGCGCGACTCGAGAAAGAAAAGGACAAGTGTCAAAAAGAAATTGACCGCAGCGACAAAAAGCTTTCAAACGAAAAATTTGTTGCCAATGCGCCGGAAGCGGTTATTCAAAAAGAGAAGGCAAAGGCAACAGAAAACAAAGAAAGAATGAACACCATTCTTGAGGCGTTGAAACGTTTGGAAGAAATGTAGACTATCATTGGAGAATATTGTGAAGCATGTGTCAAAATTCCCTCGGCCCCCTTTTCAAGGGGAAGGCAACGCAATATTCCCCTTTGAAGCGAGTGTTTGGGGGATATGTAAGCCCTTTTCGAATTCCCCTGGTTGGGTCATTGCAAAATTTTTCAAGTTTTCTTACCGATCACTGATCGTTTGCGCGTTTTTTCTTTTTCTGGTTGTCGGGTGCAAAAGCGCCCCAACGCAGTCTGCGCTGGATGTGGAGAGACTGATTCATGACGGAAACTGCCCGGAACTCGAATCGCAACTGACCGGGGAATCTTTTTCAAGCGATGAACGAGGTGCATTGGCCGTATGCTCACTCGTCAGTGTACAGGACAAAGAACACAGATTGAATGCGGCGGGTTACCTCGCGTCGGAAGATACCGCCGCGGCGACGCGCCATACGGTTTCTTTTTTACACATGGCGTCGCGATACCCGTTACTTACCCATGAATTTCAATTGGCTGTCATTGAGGTGGCATTCGGCGTGGGCGGATACGGCGACATGGCGTCCGCTGCACAATCAATGGCGCCGGGAACACCCGCCGCAACAGAACTTGTCGTCGCTGTTTTGCAGTTTACCCACGCGAGTTATCTCGAAAGCACCGCACCGAACACTGCTGATGTCGCGAACATCTGGGCCGGTTGCGAATTTTTACTGGCCGGTTCTTACTCCTGTGATGATGATGTCCTGGCGTGGGCGCTTCATACGTCTCTTGCGGCAGTGGCCTTGCGCGTCTTTGACCCGCTCAACAAAACCGATTTGGCCATGCAGCTCATGAAAGCAACCATTGCGGTGGTCGAACAGAATCAAACCATTTCGGTGGCCGCTCGCTGTGATTTGGGCGCACCTTACGAACAATTGAAATCGGCGCTTTCAAAAGACACCTCACTTCTCGGGCCCTTTGAACGTGCGGTGTCCGCCGCCACCGGTTGTACCCGCGGAAAATACGCGCCGCAAAAATAATTCCACCGCTGTTGCGTTTCCCATGCTTCAGCACGGAAGGACACTGGCAATGAAACCGATAAAGAAAATTACCGTTCCCAAATTAACTTCGTATAAAAAGAAACACCGCAAACTCGTTATAGCCACTGCATACGATGCCACGTTCGCAACGCTGATTGACCAATCCGGTGTTGACGCAATTCTGGTGGGTGATTCACTTGGGATGGTTATTCAGGGCCACGAAAACACCATTCCGGTCACCGTTGACGACATCGTGTATCATTGTCGTGCGGTCGCCCGCGGAACGCAGCGAGCCCACATTGTCGGCGACATGCCGTTTACCGCCAATAAAATGTCCAGCGATAAGACGCTGGAAGACGCGGCCCGAATTATTCAGAAAGGACATGCCGAATCTGTGAAACTGGAGGGTGGCGCCGAAATGGCGAAAACTATTTCTAGAATTGTCACTTCGGGCATTCCCGTGATGGGTCATGTGGGAATGACGCCCCAGTCGGTGCATGCGTTCGGCGGATTTAAAACCCAGGGAAAATCAGCCGAGGCGCAGAAAAAAATATTCGACGATGCAGTGGCCGTTGCCGAGGCCGGTGCATATGCGGTTGTTCTGGAAGGAATTCCTTCAGAACTGGCCGAAGAAATCACCCACACGGTTTCAATACCGACCATCGGCATCGGCGCGGGTATGCATTGTGACGGACAGGTTCTGGTGTGCTACGATTTGCTGGGCATGTACGAAACCTTCCGTCCCAAATTCGTAAAACAGTACGCGCAACTGGGCATGCTTACCAAAAAAGCCGTATCGAATTTCGCCGACGAAGTGAGAAACGGACAATTTCCCGGCGAGGAACACTCTACCTTTTTAGAGAAATGAAATTAAAGAAGTTCGGCGTAAGGTGACTGGGCAACCACTACTGAAGCAGATTCTGAACACTCATATCGAATCGATATATACCGTATGGGCCGGCAGTCACAACCGCATCTGTCCCCACCACGGTAAACGTTTGATCCCAACCTTGTGTCGGATAAAACGCCTGTGCGACCGGGGCTGCGGCATCGGTGACGTCAACAATCAGTACACCGCCCGGAACACTCAGCAGTGCGCGGTTCTCTTTCACATCCTGCAGCGATGACCACGAATTCAATTCCAATGTACCCAGTGATGTCAAAGACTCGTCGGTAAGGTCAATCACATCAAGTGTGTTGGTCCCTACTCCATAACAATAACTGTCGTAGTACATACCCACGCCGTCGACGGCCATGTATTCACATTCGTAGACGGCAAGGTCGTAGTCATACCCACTGTAGCCGTCATTGTCACTTAATGTAACGAATGCGCGCCCAAGGTCGTCAACAACCATATGATCGACAGAACTGCTTTCAAACTTCCGGGAACCGGTTTTGGTGGCAATGCCGTTGGCAAACGTAATCGTATTCAGTGTTGTATCAATACGGCTGTCAGTGTACACCGGGTCTCTGGTCACATAGGTGCTTCCATAGGATGCGAAAATCGCGCCGGGGATATTGATTGGCTGATTTATCCGAATATCGGATGGTTCGGTCAGGTTGACAAATGTTACAAAATACTTCACGTATGCGCGACTATCCCCTTTTACTTCATAGGGAATCTTATGATTTACCAGTAAGTGATTATCGCGTACATACAAACCGGCTGCCTCCTGTTCGGTCGGCATCGCGATTTCAGGCAACAATGCCGGAGCCGTCGGGTCTGACAGGTCAATCACATTCAGCACGTAGGACTCCCAATGCCGTTCCAGCGTGTCGTACCAACAGGTGACCATCTGCTCTTCCGGAGTCAACACCACATCTTCACAGGAATAATCCCAATAGTCATTCGATTCATTGTACACTTCCGTGCAACGCTGAATACTTCCGGAACAGGTTTCAGACCCGTCGTCGTCAATCTCACACAGAATCGATCCGTTGTAATAGCTGTACGTCCATCCGTATTCTGTTTCTTCATCTGTGAGATACGAATAGTTCCCGGTGGTTTCGCAATACTGTTTGGTTTCGAGTGTTTCAGATTGTGCCGCCGTCGTCGGAATCACCAGTGCATTGCCGATAATCCGCGCGTTCGAAACACCTGATGCAGTCAGACAACCGCCCCCGTAGCAGGAATCATAAAATGTATCGCTTCCGTACAAGTGATTGTATCCGGACAACGCCGTGGAAACACTGCCCGCATGAACCGGCGCAACGGGATCGGTGAAATCGTACGTATCGATAGTCCATTGCGAATCACAAGTCGCCACCGGCGAAATCACCACAACCAGATTTCCTTTTGACAGAACCTGAGAATATGGAGAAATCTCAACGGTCGCAAGCGCTTCTGTGGTATCCGGTCCGCCCGCGGCGGAAATGACTTCGAGTGCTCCGGGAACGACCTCTTCCTTCATTCCCGTGTCTTCGTTGCAATATAAATATCTGTCAAAGTATTCCGGGCGAGATTTCACACGAATCGCGTTTCTGCCCATCGGAATATACGCCGAGTACCACGGCGCCAGCTCAACGCTCCCAAGGAGTGACGGTTCATCAGGATTGCTGAAATTGAACAGGTTCAATTCTTCCTCAGACATGTTTGCCACATCGCTCTCTGCGGTGAGAAAACTCCGGCGTACCATCGCTGAATTCTGCATGCTGCCCCGCACCGTCAGGGTGGTCGGCGAAAAAGTCAGTATCTGCACTGCAGATTCGTATATATACGTAACCTCATTCCACCGACTGTAAGGCAACAGTACAAGGCCGGTTTCTTCCACGCCGTCTTCGGTGAACACCGACACAGCATTGTCAAGCACAGTAAAAGCGCGATCATCCCAACTCGCCTCAGACCCCCACACGTCCGCACCCAGCTCCGCGCGCGCAATGAACGGCGCATCGTTGTCAAGCGCTGTATCGTACAGACTTACCGCCAGTCCCTCATCGCCCATGCCGATTCCGACAATTCGCGTCTGATCGAATGCGGGTTTGAAAAAATCATTCCAGCCAGAAATGATATACTCGGCGTGCTCGGTGGCCACACCCGAGTCATCAATTTCAAACGCATGAAACGGGTCGGTCTGCATGAACGTCACGAAAAACGCACTGTTGCCCAAAAACAAGGTCGCATACAAATCTTCGGTATCCCCAAAAGAATCGTGGTCAACAGCGACCGGCGCAGCCATGTCGGTGACATCCCAAGTCTGCAGATGGTTTGAATTCGTGCTCCCTGAACGACCGGACACCACCCGTAAAATGTTCCCATATAGACTCATATCTGTTTTCTTCTGCACCATTCCCACCGTTTCGACGGTTGACATCTCAACCATCTGCCCATCCGGGTCAGATATATCGATAATTGACACCGCACTGTTCGTCCAACCGTCATCCGCCGCCCCCGCGACCAATAGAGCCGTCGAGGTTGCCGCAATATCCGTGACATTCGCGTCGAGGGTCAATTGACTGGCCGGCTGAAGTGCACCGGAACTGTCAATCGAAAAGCTGTGGACCAACGTGCCGGACTCAGAATATGCCGCCAAATACAACGCGTGCTTGTTATCCCCCTGAATCATTCGGCTGGTCTGAATATACCCCTCCACCTCCTGCTGGCTGACGAATGTCGGTGCGGTGGGGTCCGTTAAATCCACGGTCACCACAAGGCCGCCGAAAAATCCCTGCACATCCAACCCATTCACCCCCTGGCGATACCCTTGCCAGTTATTGAACAGAATCACTGCTTTGTTGTCGTACGCATACATCTCTACGGGCGTGCCGCGCAGCGGATACCGGCCGACAATAGTCGGGAAGGACGGTTCACTCACATCGATTATCTGCAATCCCCGATAGCTGTTCAGATTCAGCAATGTGCCGTTGTCAAACACCCGGTACAGGTCACCTTCAACCACCGCATCGGAGGTCTCTTCTTCGCCCCCCATGTCTGTGTCCATCGCCCAGTCGCCATCTCCGTCGGCGTCGGCATCCGCATCCATATCTCCACCCATCATTGACGGCTCTGCATCATCTACCGCTACCGAGTTCGATTCGCCATAGCGCCCCGCGCTGCCATCCAGGCCATACGATTCGTCGGCAGAAACAAATTCCTCCACCTTCTGCCCTTCCGGCACATCGTCGGCGCACGCTGAGGCGAGAAACCAGGTGCAAACACACATAAAAATAACTAAATTCTGATTTTTTTTCTTCCCCATGTTCATTTTAAAACTCCTACTTATTTGTTCGGGAAGCCATACATGCCACCATTGCAGCGATGCAATCGGAGTCGCCGATTCTGACAATCGACTCTCCAAACCGCGAATCCGCATGAACGACATCCGCATTTGCGCATTCATGATCAGGCAAACACGCATGAGCGCCCAAATGGGAAAAAAATAACAAAAAAAAATGCAGGTAATCGCTTTTTACCCGCGAGACCCCAAATCCAGTACCGCCTGCACAATTTTCGAAGAAGCAACAGAGACCATTCCTATCGATGACAGATCATTTGCCATCAACAGTAAAATCAGATCGTCCGTCACCAATGTGGCGATGGACGTACCCCGGGTATCGGTGAGATATACTTTCTGCAGACCGGCTCGAGGATGAATATTGAACACATCTAGCACTTCACTGACCAAATCATGAAGCACGTCATCAAATGCTTCGCGATCCCAATGACAAATCAGCGCACCGTCACGTTGATACAGCGCCACATGCTCCACATACTCAAGATTGGACGCCACCACAGCGATTGCCTTCTGTATTTCAATGGTTCCCCGATACATCAGAACCTCCTTGTTCTTCCCGGCTGATTCAGGGGATTGCCTGGACGCAGTTCGACGCTGCTGTTCTGCCTCCGCCAGCAGTTCATCGAGCGGCAAAGAGACTGTTTTCCGGTCAGTGGTGACCCCCTGCCGAAACTCAAACTCGCCTTCGATCCACGAAATCAATGCTGCGAGCCCATCCACCCCCAGTCTCTCTCCACATGCGATATGTTCAATCACACCGTCGTTATAATACACCCGCGCTTCGTCTTCCAACCCCGCCACAATCAACTCCCCGGTCTTTTTCGCGGTTGTCGGAAACGTAACCAAATCAATTACGCCCAGGTCCGACAGTGTCCCTGTCAACGCCATAATGTCATCCTTTCGTCACCATCTCCCAACAGTAATCTCACAAGACTCCCATTGCTACAAGTTTTCCGAATTTTCACATCGATCAACGATTCAGCCTTCGCCGCCACCGGCAGCGATATTATTTCTCATACGACATTTTCACGGCACATCACCGCCGGAGGAAATGTACGAGATAGTGCTCGTCGCAACCCGGAACGTAAAGGTTCCCAAATGCCTCTCGCGTAAGTTCTTCAACTGTTCTATGTTCCAATTCTGTTTCGTGACGGATTATCAACTTCGTTTGGCACTCCTTATCTGCTGCAACTTCATCTGCTTCACCTTTACTGCAATCCATTTCCGGTTTTCTTTTTCGATGCGATTGGCGCTTTTGTGCTCCCGGTCCGCATTGTACTGCAATTCCCGTTGCATCTTGTTGTAACTCTCCAGCCGTTCTGCTTTGATCGTTCCTTCTTCTATATGGTGCTGTACCATGCACCCCGGTTCGCTGGTGTGGCTGCAGTCATGAAACCTGCACAGCGCCGCATATTCGTCAATATCCGGAAATGCGGTCTCCAGGGATTCTCGGCTGTCTCCGAGCGCAACTTCTCGAATTCCCGGATTATCGATAAGCATTCCCCCGGATGGCAAAAACAGCAAATCCCTGGTTGTGGTGGTGTGACGGCCTTTTCCCACTGCGTCGGAAACAGCAGCGGTGCTTTGACGTTCATGGCCGAGCAGACGATTAATCAGCGTGGACTTTCCAGCTCCCGAAGAACCAATCAGTGCTGCCGTTGTGCCGAACGTGAGCGCCGACTGCAAATGAGTCAGACAGGTATCATCATTCAGAAAAATCAGGTGAACCGGCACACCGAAGGCAATGGATTGCACCTGTTGCTCAAATTCAAACGGATTTTCATGCATATCAGCCTTGGTCAGAATGATTTCCGGATTCAGGCCGCAATTGTACACCAGCGTCAGGTACCGCTCGATACGTCGCAGATTGAAATCCCTATCCAGGCCGCAAACAATCATCACGCTGTCCACATTGGCGGCAATCAACTGCTCCTTTGTTGCGGTGTCATTCTGTTTTCCTCTACCTCCAGCTGCCCCCCGGGATAAATAATTGCGCCGCGGGAGTACTTTATCCACCCGGGTATCCGTTACGAGTACCCAATCTCCAATGACGGCGTATCGACCGTCGGATTTCTGCGCCAGACTACCCGACGCTTGTACCAGCCGCTCTTCGGTACCGTCATGTATCAGAAAGTAATTTCTTCTCACCCCGATGACCCGTCCGATAATAGTTGAGGTCTGTGGTTCCGGCTCCAATTGCCGCTGAAAAAAGTCGGACCATCCAAGCCGTTGCATTGCGGCATTGCCAGTTGGCTCGGTTTTCATCGTTTCGTTTTTACTAATGGATTTTTTATCGTTCATGATTCTGTTCTCTTTTTGACTTTATATTCAATTTCCCGGCGCAAGAGACATGCTCTCATCGGCGGTACAACAAATTTTCGAGGGAAGAGTGTCACTGAAAAAGAGACGCGAACACACCGAACAATTCCGAACAGCATATCACTGCTGGAATTCCGGCCGACAAGATTATTCAATCAATCGTGCGAGTGCGAGTGCGAGT
>JAFGXQ010000182.1 GCA_016936575.1 Deltaproteobacteria bacterium | reverse complement strand
CGAAAACAGCCCTTTTTTTATGCAGATATTTTCCGGATTTAAACATGAATTCAAATGGTTACCCATTCAGGGACGGGAACTAATTAGGTCACAGGCGGGGTCTGTGACCCCAATGACCTTTGTCTAGTGAGATGGTTTCGAGGACCAAGCGGTTGCGAGGGACGTTACAATCAAAAACATGTAATCGGCATTTTCGACAAAACTGCATCAAGCTTTGGTTTTATTGTGACAATTCCGCAATGAAAATAGGTTTTGTCATGACAATTCTGCAATAAGCATTATAATTGTCGGTATGAAACGAGAGATTTTTAACAAAATTGTTAGCGATCTACAGCGGAAAATAGTGTTTCTTTCCGGGCCAAGGCAGGTGGGAAAAACGTATTTGTCTCGTAATATCATGTCGAAATTCGAGAAACCACGCTATTTAAACTACGATAATTTACTCGAGCGCAAAGTTGTTCTTGGGCAAGGATGGAGTGTTCATACGGATCTTTTAGTCTTGGACGAAATACATAAAATGCCCGATTGGAAGAACTATTTGAAGGGTGTGTGGGACTCAAGAACGGAACGATTGAAAATACTGGTCACCGGCAGTGCACGTCTTGAGGTGTTTCGTCAATCCGGTGACAGCCTGGCGGGTCGATATTTTCACCATCGACTACTTCCGGTTACGTTAGCGGAAGCGGCGACGGTTAATGAACAGTTTTCTCTTTCTCATCTAATTAACAGAGGCGGATTCCCCGAACCATTGCTGGCTAGTTCGGATGACGACGCCGGACGCTGGCGAAGATTGTATGCTGACGGCTTAATTCGTGAAGATATTTTAACAATTGATAACATCCACCAGTTCAAAGCGATGACTTTATTGGTAGAGCTTTTACGTCTTCGCGTCGCCTCGCCGCTTAGCTATCAGTCCTTGGCTGAAGACATCGGCGTGGCTCCCAACACGGTGAAACATTATATCGATATTTTGGAAGCGTTGTACATTGTGTTTCGGGTGTACCCGTTCCACCGGTCAATTACTCGCTCTATTCGTAAACAGCCGAAATTCTATTTTTTTGATAATGGAATGGTCAAAGGCGATGAGGGCGCTATGTTTGAGAACCTTGTTGCGGTGTCACTATTGCGGCAACTGTATTTGCTTGAAGATCGCGACGGCAAGCGACGGCAGCTTTTCTATTTGCGAACGCGGGAGGGGAAGGAGGTTGATTTTCTTGTCGCAGAAGAAGACCAGCCTATATTGATGGTGGAGGCGAAAAATACCGAACGTCGAATTTCTCAGGGACTCTCCCATTTTTCAAAAAAATACGGATACAAGGGGGTTCAGGTTGTTCGGGATTTAAATGTGGAAAACGAATCCGGCATTCTTCATTTGCGCCGCGCTGATGAATGGCTGAAATTTGAAGATATCTTGAACTAGTAGGAACTGAAAGGCCCCAAAGGCCCAAGAGTAAAAAATGGGTGAGAAATTGTCGGAAAAATTCATTCACATCGGCAGTGAAACGCTGAAATTTGTTAAGTACGAACAGCAAAATTTTGATGATTCTTATAAAATTAGAACACGCTCGCAGCGATGCGTTTTCTGCGCAGCCAATGCTAAACAGTAAAAAAATATTTGTTTGTTCAATTGCGTCGGCTTCAACCAGTATTGCCTCTGAGCGGTACGGCGAGTAACAAAGTACGTTGTATTTTAAAAAAAACATCTTGGTAACGTCATGCCCCCCTATCGGCCGGTTGGGCGAGGTGTTGCAAAAAAGTTGAAAAAAGTAACCGGGCGGGGTCTTGGGGAAAGAAAATGAGATAGATGATCAGGATTTGTGCCCAGCCATGATCAGAAGATCGCAGCGGCGATGAGGATGATAATGAGAATCGCTGCGAGTGCGGCGGCCACCATCCAGTATTTTTTGGCCTGTTCGAACGCGCCTTTGTTATAACTGGTGAGCGCCTGTTCATACAGTGCGGCTTTTTCCTGTGCTGCGAAAAACGCATTGGTTTTGGTGTTGAGGGTATTGGCTGCGGCGGACATGGCGTCTCCCTGAATCAATTTGTTCACGTACACAATTTCTCCCACCGAAGCCCATGCTTCCTGTGCGTGCTTGGATTCTCCCTCGGCTTTGCTGTGAACGCCGTTGAGTGCGTTCTCCTGCTCTTTTTCGAGGTCGCGGTGTTGTTTATTCAGGGCAACCAGTTTTTCATTGTACCCGCCCAGGTTCTGCTGCACGGATTGAAGCTTGTGTTGAATTGCATCAAACGGCGCCCGGATGGCGTCCAGTTCCTGCTGCTCTGTTTTCAGCCGGTTCTGCAACGGCACCTGTTTGTTATCCTGCTCAGCGATTTCTTTCAACAGGCGGGAACGCTCTTCTTTGGGACGCTGTAAATCCGCATAAGCGGTTTGTTTTTTTTCAATGAGTTCGCGAATATTCCGAAGTTCAATTTCGGTGCGTTTGACTTTTGCGGTGAGCCGCCCTTTTTCTTTTTTAATCTGTTCAAATGCGGTCTGGGTTTTGAGCTCTTCAATTTTGAACGGCTCCATGGCGGCTTCCACCTCGGCCCGGGCTGAATCCACCACCTGGTATTTTTTTTCAAACTCCAGGTTGATTTTGTCTTCTTCCCGCTGCACCTCTTCCAGTCGGCCATCGGCCTTTTGGGCATTGGCCACGATGCGCGCCAATTTGGGGTCATCGGCTTTGTCAGCGATTTTCTCCCGGTGGGCGGCTCGCCCCAATGCGGCCTTGGCAGCCTCCAAAGCGTCCCACGCAATTTTCTTTTCGCTTTGAGTGGTTTCATTCTCTGCGGCAAGAACAGGTAAACGCTGTTTCACGCGTAAACCGTATTTCATAATGCCCAGAACGCCGGTTTCCACTTTGCCGAACTGTGCGATGTCGGCAACCTTTGCGGCTTCGTCGACTTCTGCCATCGACGAACCGGGCGGTGCTGCCGCGACGGATGCTGCCGCCACGCGGGCGGGCCCAGGCTGTCTTCGTGCGGTTGACTGCCTGGATTGCGGTGTGGCCGCCGGCGGATAACTCGCAGGGGGCGCGATGTCTCCGGTATCGAGTTCGAGGGGGAGGTCATCGGTTTCGGCACCGATGTCCATATCGATGTCGGCCCCCCCGTATCGAAGCTCTTCATGCCCCTGCGGCAATGTGGGCCCGGACAGGTTGACACGGCCTTTGGCTGCCGATGGCGATGAACCGTCCAAAGACGTGCCGCAATGGGGGCAGTTCCCCGAATTCTTCGCAGAGGGCTTTTTGCATTTCGGACAGTAGATCATTTTGGTTCTCCCTATGAGCGCATCATACCGTATTGCGTGCGGAACGCCAACTCATTGTAATGAATAGAAATATCACATGTCGAAAGGGGGGGAGCCGCTACTTTTGCAGGCTTTTCAGTGGTGTTTCAAATGTCTTGGTGACCGATGTCATATATTTCATTCGTTTTGCTGCGGCCATCTTCACTATGAAGTCGATTATGGTTGGAGACTTGTCAGGAACGATTCTACGGGCATACAACGGATGCCGCTGATGGTGCAGTCTTCATTGCCGCGATATAAAAGGAACGGCAATGCCTCGGGATAGTCCTTACAAAAGGCGCGTAGAGATGAGAGGTCGCGGTTGCGGATTGTCGCGGCGTTTTTTACTTCGATTGCCCAGAACGTTGATTCTCCGTAGTACACAAAGTCAACCTCCATGCCCGTTTGGGTTCGCCAGAAAAACAATTGTTGCTTTTTATTGCTGTAATCGGCCATCGCCGACAAATGCTGGAACACCAGCGTCTCAAGCGATATGCCGTCAATTTCTTCAGGGCGATCCAATGGGCCCTTGGGGCGGATACTCCGGTATACCCCGCAATCAAAGAAGAAAAATTTTCCTTTGGATACCAAATTGCGTTTGGAGCGTTTTGAAAAAACAGGCAACATACGCGAGATAAGCAGGTCTTCGAGTATTTCAACATATCCTGTGGCCGTTGAACGTTTGACCTCGCAGTCGCGGGCAACATCTGAAAGATTCAGAACACTTCCCTGGGAAAAACTGATTGCTTCCATGAAGCGACCAAAACCGGCAATTCGACGCACCAGCGCTTCAGCTTGTATTTCTTCCCGCAAGTACACATCGATATATCCGTTCAGCGCGGCATGTGGATCTTTGGCGCCGTACACCACAGGCAACATACCCAGCTCCAACGCCGTCAATAAATTGAAGTCGCTTTTCAGCTCTGTCGCCACGAACGGATGCATTTTTTTTACCGCTGCTCTACCACCCAGCAAATCGACACCGGCGCGTTTCAGCTTTCTCGCACTCGATCCGGTCAACACAAATTGCAAGTTGGGATTTGTCTCGATAGCAGCGTGTACCGCCGACAGCATTTCCGGCACTTTTTGAATTTCATCAATCACAACGACGCAATCGGACTGCGAGTGTTTCGCTTGGTGAGCAATCGCGTCGCCAAGTCGTTCCGGTCGTGCTTCATATTTTCGAAACAACGCCGGTTCTAATAAATCAATCCATATCGCATCGGTATAATGACGCCGCAGCCAGGTGGATTTTCCGGTTCCCCGAGGCCCGAACAGAAAAAAGTGTTGCTTGGTGTCTGTAAATAATCGCTGTTTCGCCTTCATGTTTTAATTTTTACATTTGTTTCGCAAAATTTCAATGTTTTTTTGCGGAACTAATGTAAAAATTCATCAATTGTAATGAACCAAACATCACGTGTCGAAGGGGAGGGGCAGCCGCTACTTTTGCAGGCTTTTCAGCGCGGCATCGGCCTTGGATTTCCACTGAGGGTCCAGCGCAAGTTCTTCGAGCAGCTCCACCGCACGGTCGTTGTGCCCCAGCTTTTGGTGGCACATGGCGGCCTCGTACAACACTTCGTCGCGTTTGCTGTATCCGTAGTATTGGGTCAGCACCCGCTCATAGCTGATGAGCGCCTGACCGCAGCGACCGGTGCGCTTTTCGCATTTGGCAATGTAATGGGTGGCGGTGGCCGCGCTGTTGGCCGGGCCGCTCTGGGTATCGAGCATTTTCTGAAACTGAATCACCGCGGTTTTGCAATCGCCCCGGTTGTATGCCGCCATGCCCGCATCAAAATACGAGGAATCGTCAACCACTCCCGTGTTTGCCGGCATCTCCGCTTCCTCCATGGCCATATCGGCGGTGGCGGCGGGCGCGACGGCCTCCTTGCTGCGCTTGGCGCTGGATTTTGACGACACGGAACTCGCCGCACCCGCAGATGACCTGGGGGTGGCGCCTGCGGTCGCGCCCAGTGACCCATAGTCGGGTTCTGCTGCGAGATTTCCCTTGCCGAGTAAGTCTGCGGGGTTTTTTTGAATTTCAAGTTTGGCCGCTTTTTTCTTTGGGGCGGGCGCAATCATGCCGCCGCCGGCTTTTTTCGATTCCGCATCGATGATCGGCGCATCGTCGGCGTCGGCTGCGGGGGCGCCAGGCTGATAATTGGGGCCGGCTTTTTGAATGCGGGGCGGAACCACCGCCTCTTCGGCGGCCGAGGCTTTGTCTTTGGATTCATCGGTCGCGGCATCCGGCAGGGTTTCCTGTTCCGATGCCTTGGTGGCGCCCACAAACGGCGGGTTCCCCTCTGGTTCCAGCATGGTGCTGTACTGTTTGTCTTTCAGTGAAATCACGGCGATGAGCACCGCCGCCGCCGCCAGCCCCAGTCCGAACACCGGCGGCTTGAAAACGAACGCCTGAATTTTTTCGATTATTGACAGTGTGGGTGCCGCGTTCACCGGCGCGTGAACCGGGGGCTCAGTGGTATTTTCTTTGAACGTCTGGGCGGTTTCCCGGGCCAATGCGAGAATGTCGCTGTCAAAATGGGAGGGTATCTGCGGCAAATCAATGCTCTTGGCCACTGAGCGAACCCCCATGATGTCGTCGTACGCCCGGCCGCACGCGGCGCAGCTGTGTTTGTGCGCCATCAGCCTGGCGGTGGAGACCTCGTCGAGCTCGTCGTAGGCTAAATCAAGCAGTAAATCGTTAAATTCTGAACAGTTGGAACTCATGACAGCTCCTTTGCATAGTCTTCGTACTGGTGCAGCTCCTGTCGCAGGGATTCCAGCGCATACCGCATGCGACTTTTCACCGTACCCACTTTGGCCTCCACCACTTCGGAGATTTCCGCGAACGGCATGCCGTGATACTCGCGCAGAATAAACACCTCGCGTTGGTCTGCGGGCAGTTTTTCAATGGCCGCCGCCAGCGCTTTCTGCAGCTCATTGGCATTGGAACGGCGCTCCGGCGTGGGGCCGTCATCCGATACCTTTTCAATCAGCGCGGGGCCGTCATCGGCGGTGGACGCATCGAGGGAGGCGTGTTTTCGATGCTTTGATTTTCGCGCGTGATCCATAGCCGTATTCCTTGCCACCGTGTAAATCCATGTGGAAAATTTCGATTGATGCTTAAACGTGTCAGCCTTTTTAATCAGTTTGGTGAACACGTCCTGGGTCAAATCCGAAGCCACCTCTTTATTTCCGCATTGGCGAACGAGGAAGATGTAGATGGGGCCCTTGTACTTATCGAAAAGGGCTTCGAAAGCGGCCGCATCTCCGGTTTGAAACATCGATATTAATTCCTCATCAGTCTTACGAACCATGTACAGGGTGCCCTTTTGCAGCATCCAGGTGACGTGTCGTGTTCATTGTGACGCGTGCTGTTGAATAAGGATCTAAAAAATGAATGCCGCTTGTTACGGTTTTAACCGAGCTGAAAATATTCGCAACCGTTTCCTGTTTTCCCCTTCGAGCGACGAAATTTATGGACATAAAGGATGTTTGGGGGTACAGTCAGGGGTCTGGGTCGGATTGTTCTTTCCGACGTTTTTATCGCGTTACTTTTTATAACCGGAAGGACGAAAAGTTCATTCGGATGAACTTTTGTCTGACAATGTAGTTTTTTTACCCACATGGTGCTGTAAAAATGTTTGATCCCAAATTGGAATGAATCGAATGCCGGGGAATTGATACGGGGGAATTGTCACAATGACCGATGGTTTTGGGAATTATTTATGATATGATGTTCCTAATTTGAAACGTTAGAGTGTTTATGTCACAACGTAGGCATTGAAATAGAACCCAACGAACCGAGGATTGCATATGAATCGACCGAAATCATGGGCGATAATCAAAATAGGGTGGCTGGTCGCGGTGCTTTTGCTGGTGGTGGGCACCCAGGCGACGGCGCAAAAAAACGAGGCGCCGAAAACGGAGGCGCTCGATGCCGGAGAAGCGGCGACACCGGATACGCCACCGGATGCGCCCAAAGAAACGAAAAAAAAGAAGGCAGCCAACAAAGCGGCGGCCCAAGCTGAAAATGCGGCGAAACCCGGTGCGGCGGCGGAACCGACCGCGCCCGATGGGGCGACTGCCCCGGCCGAGAATACGGTTGAACAAGGTACCTACACGGTGCGGCTGCGCGATTTGGAAGAGCGCGTCAACCGACTGAAGGAGCAGATTTTTCGCTCCAAGGCGCGGCTGAGCCTGCTGGCCGAGACCGTTCTCGAAAAAAAGATCGCCGGCGCGCAGGCCAGCATTTCGTTTCGCAATGAAATGGGCGGGTCATTTCGGTTGTACAAGGCGTCGCTGCTGCTCGACGGCGGGCCCATCTACACCGCCACGGACGAGGCGGGCAGTTTGTCGAAGCGACAGAAAATTGATTTGTTCGAAGGGCCGGTGATGCCCGGCGACCATACTCTCGAAGTGGTGCTGCAGTACAAGGGGCACGGGTACGGCATTTTTTCGTATCTTAAGGGGTACACCTTCAAAATACGTTCCAGCTACACGTTTACCGTGAACGAGGGCAAGGCGATTCAGCTGGAGGTGATTGGATTTGAAAAGGGCGGCGCCACCACACCGCTGGAGGAGCGTCCTGCCGTGCGCTATGTGGAGGAGTTCGGCGAGTACGACATTATGAGCAGTGCGGTGCCTGCGGAAAAAAGCGAAGAGTAAAGAATGATGCAGCAGCCCCGGACGGAACGCTCAATCAAGATTCTAGCGGTATGCGCGATGCTGATGTTTGTCATGGCATCGGTGCGAGACGTTAGAGCCGAGAGCATTTCCGACATGGGGGAGGCGGCGAAACATATTCAGAAAAATGTGCAGGCGCTGCGGGGACGATATCTG
The DNA here is from genome assembly GCA_016936575.1 of Deltaproteobacteria bacterium. Taxonomy (GTDB): domain Bacteria; phylum Myxococcota_A; class Polyangia; order JAAYKL01; family JAAYKL01; genus JAFGXQ01. The sequence goes on along the minus strand of JAFGXQ010000182.1, from coordinate 15,155 downwards.
CAGAAGGACAGCTACCACGGTGAACATTACGCCGAAGCGCGGCTCATCGACGGCGAAACGTTGTACAAGCTGGGCGATTATCACCGCGCGTCGATTGTGCTGCTCGATATTCTCGAAAACTACAGCGGTCATCCGACGGTTCCCGAGGCGCTTTTCTACTATGCGGATTCGTTGTTTCAGGCCCGCGATTTTTACGGCGCGAGAACCGAGTTTGAGCGACTGGTTCAAAACAGCAACGCGCCCGGGTACGCGGCGTTTCGCGCGCCGTCGATTGCCAGACTGGTGGAAGTGGCCATTCACCTGCACGATTTCTCGGGTGTGTCGCAGTATATCGATTTGATTGGCGATAGGCTCGATGCGCAGGCGCGGTATGTGAAAGGCAAGTATCTGTATTTTCAGGAATCGTACGATGCGGCTCGGGGTCAGTTCGCCGCGGTGAGCGACAACTTGGAGCTGCAGATGAAGGCCGCCTATTTTATCGGGGCATCGTACGTGAAGGAGATGCGGCTGGATGAGGCGGCGGAGGCGTTCGGGAACGCGGCGACCGCGTTTGCGAAGGTGGATGCGGCTCATCGGGATTTGCTCGATTTGCTGAATCTGGGGCTGGGCCGGGTGCTGTATGAAAAGGACTTTGTTGAAAACGCCATTGCCGCGTACGATCAGATCAGCAAGTATTCGCCGTACTATGATGTGGCGCTGTACGAAGCGGCGGCGGTGCAGATGAGGGCGGGGAACACCATCGGCGCCGAGCGGATGCTCGAAATTCTGACGCTGGCCATTCCTGAAAGTCGATATATTCCGAAAGCCAAGCTGCTGCGGGGGCATCTGCTGTCGAGCGCCGGACGGTACGATGAGGCGGAGCAGGTGTTTGAGCAGACGATTGAGGAGTTTTCTCCGGTGCAACAGTTGATGGATGAAGCGTTGGCGCAGAGCGGCGGCACCGGTGAGTTTTTTGAACTGCTGATGGCGCGCAGCATGGATACGTTGAACATCCAGAGCATTATTCCCACCGAGGTGGTGACCTGGGCGGGTGAGGAGCCCGAGGTGAAGCGCGCGTTCGTGCTGACCGACGATTTGGCGAAAGCCCGTGAGTACACCGGCGAGTCTGAGCGGCTGGCGGCGTTGATCGGCGCGGTGGTGAACGGTATCAATCCGGTGAACGCTATCCCCATGCTGCGCAGTGCCATGCGGCAGAATCAAATTTTTCGTAATCAGCTGTGTCAGCTGACCGCCCGGCTTATGGTAGAAGCCGAAGACGAGTTTGACGGCGGGAAAATCGGACAATGGGTGGAAGACCGGATTCGACTAGGCAACCAAGTCGCGTCACTGCCCACCTCTGAAAAGGGGTTCAAGGATAGGGAAAAAAAGGCGCGCCAGGTGTTTGATGATATGCGCCGGGAACTGCGGCGCTATGAAACGATGCTCGACAAGATGCTCGCGGTGGTGGTGGGGCTGGAGCGCTATGTGTCGAAACCGGAATACCGGGTAGGGATGCCGGAGCAGACCATTGAGAGCTATATGGAACAACTGGCCAGATATCGGGCGGGCGCGGAGAGCCTGCGTGAGAATATGGAGGCGCTGAAAGTCGATATTGAGAAGGCGATTTACCAGATTGGTATCGGCGGTGAGCGGGATTTGGCCGATGCGCAGGTGACCGATCGATTGTTTGAGATGGCCCGAATGTACGCATCGGTGATTCCGGCATCGACTCGAACGTCCCGGCGGTTGTCTGCCGCGTTTGATGCGGTGGCTGCGGCGGAGCAGGAGATTCGCGCACTGAGCGCCGACATTGAAGCACAGGCGCAGAAAAAGGTGGCGGAGATTCGAATTGAACTGGGTGCGGAGCAAGCCAAAATTGAGCAGTACAAGGCGGAACTCGATGCGTTGCGCGGAGAGGCCAAAGAGGTGGTGAACGGGGTGGCCAAAGAAAATTTCAGCGGCATTCGGGCGCGCTTTCATCAGCTGCTGCTCAAAGCCGATGTGGGAATCATCGATATTGCGTGGATGCGAAAAGAGGAACACAAGTCTCGGGCGGTGCGATTGAGCAAACAGCGAACCTACGAACTGACCACCATGGAGCGGGACTTTGCTGAAGTTGAGGGCTTCGCGGACGAAACAGCAGATGAATAGCGGGCATTTTTCAGTTATGGCGGTTTTGCGAAGGAGGGGGGATTTTCCCCGTGTGGCCTTTTATGCAATGTGGGTGTGGCTTTTAGTTGGCGGCACGGCTGCCGCAGAGACCGATACGGATGCCCCTGCGTCTCTGTCGACACGTCCGCCGGCTACGGTGATGACGTCGGCATTTCGAATCAGTGAACCGCCTTCAGCACAGCAGGCTGCGCTACTGGAGGAACAACGCTCTCAGGATTTAGAGCTGTATATGCTGCGGGTCAAACAGTTTCAGGAATCGGTCAACCGAACGGTGGAGCGAATGAGAAAGATTCGCCGAAAGAACATTGAAAATCGATATCGGTCGCGTATTGCGAAAGAGGAGGAGCTGGAGGAAAAAGCGCTCAAGGACGCCATCGGCTATTTTGAGCGGTTCTTAAAGAAATATCCGGATTCTCCGCCGTACACACCCGATGCGATGTTTCGATTGGCTGAGCTGTATTATGACGATTCGTATATCGCGTATATCAAGTATCTTGATGAATACGGCCAAGCGTCGGAACGGGGTAGGGCAAACACCATGGCGTTACCCGAAAAAGAATTCAATCGTTCGATTGCCCTATTCCAGGATTTGGTGAGACGGTATCCTGACTATGAGAATATAGACGGGGCGTATTATCTGCTCGGGTATTGTCTGAAGGAAATGGGGCGCGAGGAGGAAGCGCGGTTGGCGTGGTTGAATCTGGTTTGTCCCAACAAGTATGTGTACGACCCGGAGGCATTCGCCAGAGAGAAAGCGAATACGGAGCTGGGTCCCACAAACCCCTCGGCGTCGCTCGATGTGGGAGCCCCGGTAGTGGAGTCGAGTGAGTTTGTGAACCCGTATGCCGATTGTCAACCGGTGGTGCAGAACAGCCGTTTCTTTTTTGAAAGTTGGTGGCTCATCGGAAACTATCACTTTGATTACGACATTTCCCGTTGGGGGGTGGAGACGGCGATTGCCGCGTATCAGAAGCTGGCAACTGATGAGTCGCACAAATTTTACGATAAGGGATTGTATAAGCTCGCCTGGAGTTATTTCAAGGCAGATAAATATCCGGAAGCCATTGAAACCTTTTCGAAGGTGGTGGACTTTTCCGATCGAAACGACATTCGAAACTCCAGTATGCGACCGGAGGCGGTGCAGTACCTGGCGGTCTGTCTCTTCACCGACGATTGGGATGTGGACGGTTCGCCCGATCGCGAGTCGGTATTGTCCCGCCTTCAGGATGAACGCTATATGCCGCAGGATAAGCCCTGGGTGCGGGAGGTGTATGCCCGACTGGGTGACATATATGCCGACAACGAGAAGCACGAAGAGGCGATTGAAGTATGGCGCCTGGCATTGGAGCGATGGCCGCTCGACAAAGATGCGCCGTTTGTGCGAGACAAGATAGCGGATTCGTATCGTAAGCAGCGAAAGTTCGACAAGGAATTGGCAGAGCGGAGCAAGCTTGATGAATATGGGCCGGGTACGCCGTGGTGGAATGCGAATATGGCCCATCCGGATATTCAGACACGAGTGGAAGACATGGCTCGGGATGCATTGAGCAACGCGGCGTTGTTGCATCATCAGCAGGCCCAGGCGTTGAAAGCGCAGGCCAAAGCCGGCGGCGACCCGGAGATTATGCAGTTCGCCCTCGAGGAATATGCATTGGCGGCGGATGCCTATCGCAAGTACTTGACTCAAAACCCGGATATTCCCGATGCGTACGAATTGAATTATCAGCTGGCGGACGCTTTGTTCTGGTCGGGGAATTACGAACAGGCCAAAAGAGAATACAAGAATGTGCGTGATTCGAACCTGGACGATAAGTTTCGGTTGGATGCGTCGCGCATGGTAATTATCTCGTTGGAACAGCTGATGGATGCGCAGATAAAAAGCGGATCGTTGTCCATTCGCGAAGAGCCGCCGGATGTGGAGGGAGATCCGCCCGCGCCCGCGCCGCTGCCGTTGCCGCTGATTGTGGTGGAACTGATGCAGGAAAGGGAAGCGTTCACCGATACGGAAGTCAGCGCGTCGGATGCGGGGACATTCGCCTACCAGAGCGCTCAGAATTTTTATCGCTACGGACACTGGGATGAGGCGAAAAAGCGATATTTTGAGATTTACGAAAAGTATTGTCGCAAAGATGAAATTTCGATGTTCAGCTGGAAGACGTTGCTGAATATGGCGGCGGAGCAGCGCGACCTGGACGCCAAGGAACAATTGGCGTTGCTGGAGCAGGAAAACAAATGTGGTGAGGGGCTGAATATGGAACAGGAAGAGGGATTGGCGCTGGATACGGTGTTGGGCGATGTGGCAATGCAGCGGGCGATGAACGAGTTTACTTCCTGTATGGACAGCAAGGATGCGACGGTCTGCAATAGCGCGGGTGACAATCTGGTTGCGGCGGTGGGACGGGCGCCGGATCATCCGAGTGCGGATGCGGCTTTACACAATGCGGCGTTGGCGTATGAAAATGCGCATCGGAATAAGACGGCAATGGATTTGTATGCACGAATTGTGGATGAATACCCCGAAAGCAAGTGGGTCGATAAGTGTTTGTTTAAGCAGGCGTATTCTGCGAACGCGTTCTTCGAATATGATCAGGCGTTACGCACGTACAAGATTTTAGCGGATGAATCTCGATTCGCCGGTTCGGAATATCGTACGGATGCCATATTGAATACAGCGCTGATTTTGACAAATTTGCAGGACTATTCGAGAGCGGCAGCATATTGGAACGACTATTCCACCCAGGCGGAAGAAGAGGAAATGCGCATCGAAGCGGCGTTCAATGCCGCCGATATGGAGTTTCGCGCCAAAGCCTACGGCAAGGCGGTTACATCATTTGAGAGTTTCATCCGGGCCAATAAAAATCGTGAGAAAGCCGGGCCGTACATTGTGAAAGCAGCCTATCGGATTTGGCAGGCGAATCTCGTGCGAAAGCGCATCCGCGATGTGCGATCGGCGAGAGACAATGTGATAGATTATTATCGACGGTCCGGAGAAGAACCCGGGTCGATGTCGGCGGAGTACGCGGCGGAGTGTGCATTTGAAAAAATAGAAGAGGACATGAAGGAATTCGAATCATTCCGTATTTCGGGTTCGCTGAAGCAGATAGAAGAAAAAATCAAAGAAGGGGCAGAAAGAGTCAAGGAGTTCGAAGCTCGATATAAAGAGGTTCAATCTTATCGTCGTCCCCAGTGGTCGCTGGCGGCAGCGTTTCGTGTCGGCTATGCATATGAAGTTCTGGCCAAAGCGATTTTAAATATTCCACCGCCGCCTTTGGATGCCGAACTGCAGAAGCAGTTGAAGCTGCTGCCTCCCGAAGATCGGGAATTGGTTATGATTGAATATGAAGACAAATTCAAAATGGCGATGGAGCAGCACGTCGAAAAGATGGAACAGCGCGCTCAGACAGAATACAAATTGGCCATTAAGATGGCGCGCGAGGGGAATCTCAGCAATACATGGAGCCTGCTGGCGCAAGAGCGCATGAATGCATATGATCCGGATAATTATCCGAGACAGTATAACGGAATTGTGCACATGGGACGGGATACATTGACGGTACCTCCATGGGCACCGGGAATTGCGCCATGATGAAAACAAATGTGAATGTTTACACTGCGCTGTTTGCGCTTGGGTTGGCCTCGTGCGGAGCCCCTTCCGGTACAAAGGAAACGGTTGAGCCGTCAATTCAGAGCCAAATAAATCAATCTGACGAATTATCACCCGGGCGACAATCCGCAAGTCAGGCAACGCAGACGAATGGGGATCCGAATCGGATGTCGCCGGAAGGGGCGAAGTACTATAACGACGGGGTGCAGGCGGGAGCGAGCGGTCGTCTGGATGCCGCTGAAAAAGCATTTCTACAGGCGGCGTCACTTGATCCCCAAGCGCCGCAGCCGTTGTACAATCTGGGAGTGTTTTCAGAGCGGAAGGGCAACGATGCGAAAGCAATTCAATATTATCAAAAAGCGTTGCAGCAGAAACACGACTACATTCTGGCGCTCACGGCATTATCGAAATTGTACATTCGAACCGGACAGAGCGAACAAGCGGTACATCTGACGCGGGGAGTTGCGGTGAATAGTCCTGAAAATATTTCCGCTCTGGTGTTGTACGCCGACGCGCTGATTTCAGTAAAAAAATATGATGATGCAATTACCGCTTGTAAACGGGCATTGCGTGTGGACGAGCGAAGCGCACAGGCCATGTTGAGAATCGGGAAAGCCAATCTGAAGATGGGGCGAACGGAACTTGCCGAGTCGGTGCTGGAGCAAGTCGTCGCAATCGACCCGAATATCGCCGAGGCGTACTTCCTGCAAGGGCTGCTGGAACTCCAAAAAGGATTTAGAACGGTGGCGATGAAGCGCTTCGAAAAAGCGATTGAAGTGAATCCGTTTTATCCCGAAGCATTAAATAATCTCGCAACAGAAAATATTCTTGCCGGCAATTACAACAATGCGATTGAGTTGCTGGAACGTGCCATTTCAATTACTCCCTCTTGGGGGGAACTATATTTAAACTATGGAAATGCACTGAGAGGCGCCGGTCGGTGGCAGGAAGCTGTTACAGTTTTATCGAAATCAAGGAACATGATTCCTGATTCGGCGGATGTATTGTTCAATCTGGGTGTGTTGTATTATGCCGCAGGTGATTTTGGGGGAATGACGCGGATGGCGCGGTTGCAGAAAGCAAAAGAATATTTTGCGAAATACAAGTTCAAAAAGGGCTCCAAATTGCCACCGGAAGATGAAGCGACGAAGTATATTAAAGAATTAGATACATTAATTGACCGAGAAAAAGTCCGTCAACAGCGCGAAGCCGAGGCAGCAAAACGCGAGGCGGAACGGGCAACAGCCCGTGAAAATGAGGCGGTCGCTGGAACGAGTAACAGCGGCTCAGAAGATAATCCACAAGGGAGCACCTCAGCCGATGATGAAGGCTGGGAAGACGATGAGGGCTGGGAATAGCGTCTTTTCAGACACCATTTTTCCTATTAGTTTAAGTGCGTTAGTAATTTTTCTATTTTGACAGAAAATATTCGGCTTTTTTTTCTAAAAACGAAAAAAGAGTATAATTTTCTCTTGTTGAAAAGAAAAAGCATGTGTTACTATCCAGTTCGCTTAACATATACTGTAGTTAAGTGTTGGCAATTTTGTTATTTTAACAAATATAAAACAGGGTTTTAATTACAGCCCCAAAAGAGGGCATTACTCTAAGGAGGATTTAGGATGCAGGCTATTGCAGAAGCGTTTGATAGTGGCGGTGGCTGGATGTACGTAATTGCTTTTACTTCAGTTGTCGGTCTCGGAATTATTGTGGAACGATTCATTTTCCTCTTCTTCAAGTACAACATCAATGCAAGTGCGTTCATGGGCCAAATTCAAAAATTGGTTATGGCGAACAACATTGATCGCGCTATCAAGCTTTGCAACGCAGCTCCCAATGCTGCTTTGCCCAAAGTGATCAAAGCGGGTCTCACACGTGCCAACAAAGGCGAACTTGAGATTTCGAATGCGATCGAAGAAGCCACCTTGGAAGTAGTGCCGATTGTTCAGAAACGTACCCCCACCCTCGGTGGTGTTGCGAACGTTGCGACCCTTCTTGGTCTGCTTGGTACAATCGTGGGTCTGATTCAGGCGTTCTCCGCTCTCGAATCTGCTGCTCCTGACCAACGCGCAGCCGCTCTCGCGAAAGGTATTTCAGTTGCTATGAACACCACCGCGTTCGGTCTGATTGTGGCTATTCCTTGTATGACCGCGCAGATGTTCTTGCAGTCAGTTACCACAAAGATTTTGAACGAAATCGACCAGTATTCTGTAAAATTGGAGAATCTGCTCGTGTCTCGTTATCGTGCCGGTGGTGCCTAGTAATTAAGCTCTTTTGTTTAAGTGTCTCGCGGGGAGAACGATGGTTGTAAAACGTTTGTTCTCCCGGATACTTGATTCGAGAATTTTTTAGGAAGGACAACAGGTTATGGGTAAGCCAAGAAGAGAAGAAGAAGGATATGAGGGCGATCCTCTTATTCCGATTCTCAACCTTGTGTGTATGTTGATTCCTTTGCTCCTGTACGGTGCAGTGTTTGTACGGTTTATGACATTGGATGTAAATGCCCCTAAAATTGCGCAAGGGCAACCGCAGCAGCAGCAGGATGAAAACAAGGCTTTAAATCTGACCGTTATGATAACAGACCAGGGGTTCCACTTTAAAGTGAATCCGATTCATCGGCTTCCTTGGATGTCTCAGGCAACTGATACTGCTTCTGCTGGACCCGATATTCCCAAGAAGGATGACGATTGGGATTTTGAAGAGTTTAATCGCAAGTTGAAGGAATTGAAAGATTTACATCGCGAAGAAGTCAATATTATTCTTGGCGCTGAGGATGATATTCCTTACGAAGTGTTGATTAAGGCGATGGATTACTCTCGTGGTGGTTCGGAACCAGAATCGCAGCTCTTCCCCGTTGTTACATTGACCCGGGGTGTTGTGTAAGCGCACTATTTGTTTCGGTCAGAAAAAATTTAACAATCCTTAAAGGATTGTAGTGATTAGGGAGGAATTCCATGTCTCAAGCACCAGGTGCCAGCGACGTCGACGCCATTTGGAGAGAGAAGCAAAAGGCGAAAAAAGATAAACGTAGACGACGTAAGGTCGAAAAAGAAAAGCTGCTCATCAACTCATTGATGGATGCGTTTACCATTATTTTGTGCTTCCTTATGAAGAGTTTTGGTTCGGACCCTGTTCAAATTCGTCAGTCGGATGAGTTGATGTTACCGAGAACCAGTGAAGAGCAAAAAGGTCTTGAGGACGCAATTGTCATCGCCATTTCGAAAAAAGCGATTATGGTGCAGGACAATAAAGTGGCTGATTTAAGAGATGGTGCTGTCGACGAAAGTCTAAAACGGGATGGTATGGACGGTTTGTTGATAAATCCGCTGTTGGACGCGTTGAAAGAGCGGGTGCAGCATTTGAAGATGTTGGCAGCGAGAACCAGCAGACCCTTTGAGGGTATGGCGTTGGTGGTCGCCGACAGTAAGACCAGCTATCGGCTTATTACCGAAGTGCTTTATACCGCCGGGCAGGCAGAATTTGAAAAATTTAAGTTTGTTGCGGCGGAAGGTGCGAATTACAACATCAATTAGTTATTTTTTTCAGTCACGGTCCGTCTTACAAAGGGGGATAGAGGGCCAATCTCTCGCGAATGAACAGGTCGTCTTACTTCTCCAGTTCACAGGAAAGTTACTTGATGGCCGATAAGAATCCTAAATCCATTTCTAAATCCAATAAAATCAGGCAGTCAAGCGATCATACGCCGAAAACTCGACGAAGTGGCGGTACTCGAAGTGTACAAAAGGTATTACGTATCGGCATCGTTCAAAATGGAAGAATTGTAGAAGAGAGAATTGTTCGTAAGATAGAAAGTATTTTTATCGGCCCCACTGAAAAGAATCATTTTGTCCTTCCTCAGGATGATGTGCAGAATTCTCGATATTGCTTATTTGAAACGCAAGGTCCAGGTACCCCATATATTCTGAATTTTACTCCCGATATGTTGGGGAAGGTTTCTGTTAAAGGAAAATTATATGAGCTTCAAGAAACACCCCAATTAAAAAGCGTACGCAAAAAGGGAGAATACTTTCAGCTGTTACTGAATAACGAGTCTCGAGGGAAAGTTGTTGTCGGGAACACCACTATTTTGTTCCAATTTGTGGCTCCGCCACCCATACAGCCGAAGCCACAGCTTCCTGCAGCTGTTCGTGCGTCGGTTTTCAGTGGAATAGAACTTGTCATTTCCATTTGTATGATCGTGTCTTTTTCTTTTCATTCAGGAATGATCATGTATTTCCAACTGAACGACTGGCCTGAAAAAAGTTTGGAAGAAAAATATCGTGATTTGCAGGAATTGTTGAATGCAGATACAGCATCATTCGAAAAGGATAAAGAAAAGAGTGATGAAGAATTGGAAGATGGGGAAGGGGACAAAGAATTCGAGGAAGAAAAAGAAAAAGCGGACGAAAAGAAAAAGAAACCCAAACCTGAAAATGAAAACGTAGAAACCGCTGAAGCGCCCAAAAAATCGGCGGAGGAAATTGCTAGAGAACGGGCCCAAAAAAGAGCTGAACTCGCAGAGCAGATGGCTCAACAGGGCGTGAATAAGATTTTAGCGAGCCTGGGCGGTTCCGGAGAAGGCGCGGTTGTGGACGTTCTCAGCGGTGGTGATGTCGCGGCAGATCAAGATGATTTATTGGAGCAAGTGCGTGGGGTAGGAGTTTCTCAAGGTGACGGTGATTCTAAATTGAGTGGACCTGCAGGAGGCAAGGGCGGAGAGCAGGGAGCGGATGTTTCTCAGGTCAAATCTAAGGGAGGGGATAGTGAAGTAAAGACACAGGGCCCAGGACCGGAGAAGTCCATACGTGGCACCGTGAAAAAACGCGAGCCCATGGCCTCAGGGGGAACGGGAATGATGAGCTCCGGCGATGTCGCCTCGGTTGTGAATAGACGAATCGGCGCGATTAAAGGCTGTTACGAAAGGGCTTTGAAAAGAGATCCCTCTCTACAGGGAAAAATTACAATACGGTTTACCATTTCAGGAAGCGGAAAAGTTACAACCGCGAGACCAACTCTGAACCAATTGAATAACGAAGTTGGCGAATGTATCACGCAAGCGTTTACCCGGTTTCGATTTCCGCCGCCGGAAGGAGGAACCGTCACTTTTGAATATCCGTTCTTGTTTACTCCTGCCAACTAACAGCCTGCGTTCAATCGTCGGCAGCATTCCAGCCAGAGCATAAGTTGTTGCGGAGGACTGATATCAGATATACTATGTGTGGGTGATCTTTTATGGCCCATTGGAGATCAAGGGGGATCACGACTTGATAATTTGCGCTTTTTTTGATTTTCGGAAGCCGGTATGAAACAATATTCAATGTTGAAAATGCGAAATTGGGGACTAAAAACACTTGGAACATTAGTTTTTTTATTAGGTGTGATTGTTTTTAGTGGAAATGCGACGAGCGGAGCAGACGGCGACGCACCATCGAATGTTTCCGATATTGAAACGAATGCCGAAGTAGAAGAAGCACAAATGATTCCAATGGCGGAAAATCAGATGAGATCAGCTGAAATGATTTCGGTTTTTGTACAAAGCATGCTTGATCGGTCAAGGAAAGAGAATGACACTGTAAAAATTCTCTGTTTGGATGACAAGTTAACACAGATTCACGCTTTGCTTGAAGGGACCAAAAGTCGAATGAATGCGTTGAATGCTGCGCTGGTAGCGAAAGACACAACCGGAGCCAGACACCAGTTTGTTATTTTGCAAGTGGGTTTCAATAAGCTGAATGGGCTACGTGTTCAGGCGGACGCTTGTGTAGGAAACAGTGATATTGTTGCAGGCTCATCTGAAACGGATGTTACCAAGGCAAGTGAGGATGTTACTGTAGAAGAAGCGACGACTCCTGAACAGGAAGTTTTCACGCCTGAGCCAGTTGTTCGTCCCACGATCGCAAGTGGATTTCGTTAATCGTATTGTTTCTCTTTTTCATGTTGGACGAGAGGGATGAATTACGGATTTGGACACCGGTAATATGCGGAATAATTCGGCTTCACGATTATTATTTCTGATTCTATTTTTAATGCCGTTGGCTGGGCGAACGCAAGTATGGTTGAAAGATAGAGATACACGCGAAGGCCCCGGGTTCAAACTTGGTGAATCTCTTGTTTTGCATGTCGGATTGGGATTGGAAGGCGGATACGATTCCAATGCTACATACACTCACGACCCAATCACCGCCGGGCGATTGAGAATTACGCCTTATCTCGATATTTCGACCCGAACACAAAAGCGGATTGAACCAAAGCCCGGTGCGGTACCCCATGCGCCTCCGAAAGCGATTTTCAGGTTTGGCTTCTCTTCTTTTTACGATCGATATTTTTCAAAAAGTAATGCAATTGACGGGTTTAACAGCAAATTTAATCCTTTCGGATTTGATACCCATCTGAATTTCACATTGCTGCCGGAGCGAAAAGTCTCTGTACTTGGGGGAATCAACTACATCAAGACTCTTGAGCCGTTGGAAAACAATCAAGATGCGTTGGACAAGCACAATCTGGTTCCGATGGTTGGACTGCGATTTTTGCCCGGCGGCGGTACGTTGACAATAGAACCCAAGTATCGCCTGAATCTACTTTATTTTTCAAGTGAATCGGTCGGGCAGGATTCCAACCGGTATATTCATGAAGTTAGCTTGAATACAAACTGGAAGATTTTTCCAATGACTGCGTTGATCTCCAATGTGATTTTCGCGCCTACGATTTACTACGGTAATTACAGCTACAACGTGGATTCATATCCGCTGCGCAGTTGGTTCGGGTTTCAAGGGTTGTTGTTCGATAAAGTCGGGTTTCGGGCGTTGGCCGGATACGGCGCGGGTTTTTATGAATGGGGCCCCAGTTTTGAGGGGTTTATCGGAGACGGTGCGGTGATGTTTTTTTTCAATCAGTTTGCCAAAGCCACAATCGGGATAAAGCGTGATTTCGGAGATTCTTTTTACGCGAATTATTACATTATGACCGGTGGATACCTGAGTTATGAACATATGTTCGCCGGCAGGTTTCTGCTGACGTTGTCTTCGAGTATTTATAAACGGAAATACGCAGAGGATTTGGGATATTTTCAGAATCTGAACGAGTATAATCAGCCGACCGTGACTGTGGAAGCCAATACCACCCAAAGAGAAGATATTTGGGTCACTGGCAGTATTCTGGGCGAGCTGCGGGCGACGGATTGGTTGTCTTTTCATTTGTCTGTAAAACTTTGGCGGGACATTTCTGATTTCGCATATACATCCACGTACGTACTCGAAAATGACCCGAATACACCCGAGGATGAGACCGGGCAGGAAGAAGTCGTGATTACGTTGACTGATTTCTCGAAGGTGGAATTTTTTGGCGGGGTTCGGATTCATTATTAAGAATGGATTCCTCGGAAAAATGATCTATTGTTTTAAAATGAGAGCTGGATCAGTTCAAAAAAGTCGGAGAGAGTTGTGCCTGTTGGAATGGGTCGACTTTGCTGCAATGATGATAATTGTCATTGCGGGGAGCGGCTGTGGACCGACGACTCAACCTGCAACAATACCACCGCCGACTGTCTCAGAAGCAGCAGCAGAAGATAACACACTCGGTGCGGGAGATGTATTCGACGTACGTGTGTACGGCGAAAAAGAACTGAGCAATACATTTCGGGTCGCAACGGACGGTTCTATCGATTTCCCGTTAATTGGGAATATTCAGGTCGGCGGACTGACTCCGTCAGAAACCAAAGAGTTGATAGAACGCCTGCTGGTTGATGGAGAATTTTTGAAGGCCCCCCAGGTCTCGATACTTGTAAAAGAGTACAGCAGTAAAAAGGTGTCGGTATTCGGGCAAGTGAATAAACCCGGAACATTCCCTTATCAGGAAGGAATGGGTGTGGTGGAGGCCATCTCATTGGCAGGAGGATTCACTCCGATGGCGAAAACCGCGAATACCATGGTGACCCGGGTAGTAAACGGCGAGAAGCAGAATTTTGTCGTTTCAGTTGAAGAAATCGGACAAGGGAAAACGTCCGATTTCACGCTTCGGCCCGGAGATATTGTGTTTGTTCCCGAGCGCATCTTCTAGAACGCAACATTGTCATTTCACAATTGAGTTTGACTATGCGGTTTTTCTTTTGCAATGTGCAATAGAATCAGTGTGATGAAAGCGACAAGGGACGCGTAGCACAACGGAATGGGGATTCCCAGTATAATGGGGCAATGTGCGGCGCCGAGGAGTTGATTCGCTGAAAACCAGATAGCCATAGAAACACCGGCGATCGAACCAATCCAAAATAGCATTGATGAAAAATGACTGTGGTGAAATACGATAGACCACAATACAAGGGCGTATGACACGGTAACCAGGTAACATGCGGGAATACCAAGAACAGGCGGACAAAACGGTGAGCGTTGCAGCTCAATTACAACCAGGTACACTGAAGCGCACAGAGAAATGCCACTCAAAATGAGTGATGCGATGGACGGAACGGTTCGCATTACAGGTTGCACAACTCGTTCAATACCGTTTCTGCATGTCCTTTCACTTTCACGCTATTCCATATTTGAACGATATCGCCTTCGGGACTAATCAAAAAGGTGGAGCGCACAACCCCCATGTACTCACGCCCGGCCATTTTTTTGAGTTGCCAGACGCCAAATGCCTGAGCAGCTTTTTTTTCGGTATCGCTCAACAGTTCAATTTTCAGGTTTTTCTTTTCGATGAATTTTTGATGCGACGCCACCGAATCAGGGCTGATACCAACAATGGCAGCCTGACGTGAAGAAAACTTTCGCTTCAATTCTGTAAAATTTATCGCCTCAGTGGTGCACCCGGGGGTGTTGTCTTTGGGATAAAAATATAAAACGAGCCACTTCCCGGCATAATCTGCATTTGCTTTTTGTTTTCCTTCCTGATTCAGCAAAGAAAACGGAGGCGCTGGTTCGCCAATTTGAAGTAATCTGGTCATATGGTTCTTTTCTCCGTAATCGAATGACTACATTCGGCCTCTGATAATGAGCATCAGGGTATCGCCCTCATTCGGCGCCGTGTCGAGCTGCTGCATGTCGCCGTAACCGGATTCGTACGAACGCGGACGTATTTTATCGCCCGGTCGAACGATGATACGATATTCCTTGATGGTGTTTTGAATTTGTACGCGAGTGCAACCGCTGCCAAGGCCGATCAGCAGTATCCCGATTGCGCCCCATACACCCATTTTTTTTGTAATCCTCAGCATCATGACATTGTAGTGGTTTCTTTTCACTATCGAACATAATTATGGGAACGACGGGAGGTATAGTCAATAGCCGGTGTGTATTTTGGGCTACCGTCAGAGGGGGCTACTGGCCTGATCATTCATCACATTTTTAGAAGTACGTTTTGCGGCAGCATAGATTCCCCCTTGAAAAGGGGGCAAGGGGGATGTCGTCTT
>JAFGXQ010000181.1 GCA_016936575.1 Deltaproteobacteria bacterium | reverse complement strand
TAGTGCCGCGGTAGCGACCTCGTTAAACTCGCTTTGATTGAGTACTTTTCCGATGTCCAATAAAAAAATCACTCGGTGATCCACTTTGCCCACACCGAGAATGAAATCGTGACTCTCTGTTTCCATTCCACCCAGTTTCGGTGGCGGCTCAATGTCTTTTGCCTCGACATTCAATACTTCCAATACTTCATCCACCAAAATGCCCATGGTACACGAACCTGTGGCTGCCTGGCATTGCACCACGATAATGACGGTCTGTTCTGTGGGAATCGTCTCCGGCATTCCGAACTTCAACCGCAGGTCCACCACCGGATGCACCTTACCGCGAAGATTGATCACCCCGCGAATGTAATCCGGCGTCTTGGGCACACGGGTGATGTCCATCATGCCGATAATTTCACGAACGTTTAAAATTTCAAACCCGTACTCCTCATCAGCCAATTTAAAGGTCATGTATTTTCCCCCCAACGAGGGATCAACCATTCCTTCGTCCGGTGTGGAACGCACCTCGTCCTGTGAATAATTCGACGACATCTTTTCCTCCGTAGAAATGCGTAATCGCATCGACATTCATCAGCAACGCACACATTGCTGTACCTGCAGCATTTCGCTTGCACTCACAGTAACGTCATAAAGTTATGAAATTTTAGCCCGGAACGTTATTTTTCAGAATTTTCTTACTTCGGTGGGTGTTACTTCTTGAACAACGCATTTAAATCGGCCAGGGCCTCATTACGACTTTTCTTGGGAACATCGCCGCCGCCGCCCGATGACATCGGCGGGCCACCACCTTGGCGCGACATACCTGAATAGGGAGAGGAAGCACCTCTACCGGCAGGCGGGCCCTGTAACGCGGCTTCTTTTAATTTGTCTAGTTCGTCATCGTTGAAAATCGCGCTTGCGTTAGCACGTGCCTGCTGTAATTCCTTTGATTCCTGCTGGCGTTTGGGAATATCGGCACCGGCCGGTTTCAACGACAATGCGATTCGCCCTTTTTCGGGAATCACTTCCAGCACACGTGCATTCACCGTTTGTCCCACTTTCACCACCTGGGACGGCTCTTCAATAAAATCGGTGGAAAGTTGCGATACATGTATCATTGCCTCAGTGGCAAGCCCCACATTTACGAACGCACCGAACTTAGTCAAATTGGTGACGATTCCGTCAAGCGTCATTCCCGGTTTCAAATCCCGTATGGTTCGTACCAACGGATTCAGCGGGCGTTTTTTCTGCACCCGCTTCCCGGGGCCGCCCCCACTGACATTCCGTTTCGCTTCATACGCCAGCAACAACCGCGAGTCAGTCAACGCAGCTTCCAGTTTCGCTTCATCCAAATCGGCTGAAAACTCACCCAGACCAACCGCAGATGCGGGCACATTCGCCCATTCCACAGTAGGACGAATCGCACGAAACGCCAAAATCAGCGCAGATGCAATCGGTGCAGGAGCCGCCAGCTTCTGACGTGCAATCGCAAGTGCCGCCGGTAAAATCCGCACAACCGTCAATTCTTCCCGCCCGTCCAGCAAATCTCCAACCTCGCGCAATGCTGTGTCGTCTCCCGCAGACACAGGCAAAACAGCCGCTGTCGCCTCGGAACTGGTCAGTACTTCGGTCACCGCATCCGTTATGGATTGAGAAACCGGCACTTCCCGGGTCTCCAGCATTTTTCCGGCATTGTCGACAACAACCAATCCCCGTGCGCTGTCTGCGCTGCCTACGTATACACTGACTATCTTTTCGGCATCGGGCTTGGGCACCGACAATACGCCCACATACGCATCCCGCGCAGTCTGCAGCGCTTCGCGTTCCGCCTCGTTGTCGATGAGAGAGCGAACAACCGCATCAATATTGTTTTCAACCAGCTCTTCAAGTACCGCGGCAATATCTCTGCTCTGCGCCGCAAGTCCCATTTGACCGATATATGCTTTGGCCTGTGTTTGAAAATGTGATGACGGCAGTTCAAGCTCAATCTTCAACACACCTGCTTTTTCGCCGCGACGTGCCCCGAGCCACAGATATTTTTTCAGTTCCTTAACATTCTGGCGTGAAAACGCATACGATTCAAAATGAGACACATCGGCATGATCGGAGGCACTAATCACCGACGAAATCATTGTCTGATCCATTGCCAGCGATACACAGGCGTTCCACAGGGCAAGATGCGCATCTACAGCATTTTCCCACGATGCCAAGTCCGCGTATCCGGCGCGTTGGCACATTTTGGCCACCCGCTCCAACGCCGACAACTCATGCGGGAATGCGGTTTTGGTCAATGACCGATCCGGTAGCGTCAGCTTGCTGGTGGCCAGAACACGCTTGGTGTTCCGAAACGCATCTTTCCACGCCTGATGCTGCTCATAAACATCTTGCAATTTTAAAATACTGGAGATGGGAAACGCATCCAACACCGCGTTATTGGTTTTCAGCAACCCGCCGATTCCCTTTGACCGCTCTAAAAATCGCGCGAGTTTCGGCAATGCGGCCTTGTCTGAAGAATCGTATAAATCGCGATTTACTCGCTTTAATATTTCAACAAAATCCATATCAACAATTTCTGTTAGTGGTTAGAGCTCAGCAATCGATTGTCACCAAGCGAGTCATTCGTTTATTTTGCAACGTTTAGTTGTCTCGAACGCAACGTGCGCGACACTGACCTACAGAATGTACGCCCAAATCGTTGATCGCGCCAGTGGTTATTCCTACAATTACCGCACGTTTTTTACTTTTCTCTGTAGAAGTCCACATTACGAGGGGTTCCAATGGCAATTTCTGGGAATTCGAAGCCGCAACGGCTTCGCTTTCAGTGGGAAGACGCCAATCGTTTCGACCAGCCAGCTGCAACGTATCGCAATAGTGTTTCGCAGCCGGCTGACTGATGTCGTCCCCGTTGTGTCCTTTCTGAACCCACATTTTGTCCACCTCGATATACGGTTTGCCGTCGTCCTCCGGAACAGGAACCTGTGGCTTGGGAGGTGCGGCAGCTTCTTTGGCCGCTTCTTCGGCAAGCTTGGCTTTGGCTGCGGCCTGTATGCATATGTCTTCCAGATTACAACCCTCATCCTCGCAGTCGATAAATCCGTTTTTGTCGTTATCCTTACCATCGCCGCAATCACCGTCCCGGGTTCCCTCCGGCGAAGAAGAACAGGCCGATATGACAAATATTACAAGTAACAATGCTAATTTTCTCATCTACATCTCCCAGACAGTGTCTTGTATCCAAAGTTCAGGCGCAGAACCAAAAGAGGTTTTTTGATTACATAATACAAAATTGAGGTTCTTTTCAACCGGGTACTGTGGCAAAAGTACATCATGAGCAGCAAATGGGACGAATATTCACCGGATGACGACACAATAAACAGCGACGGGGACGACGACGAGAACGATTACGAGTTTGAAGAAATTGTTCACCTACCCATTGATGGAACGCTGGACCTGCACACATTTTCGCCCAGGGAAGTCAAAGAACTGGTCCCCGACTATCTGGAAGAATGCCGCGACGCCGAAATTTTTGAGGTGCGCATTGTTCATGGCAAGGGGAAAGGCGTTCTTCGTCGAATCGTTCATGCTGTCCTTGACCGCCTCGACTATGTGGATTCCTACCGGACAGCGGGTCACGGCCGCGGCAGCTGGGGCGCTACCCTGGTCACGTTAAAGCAGACCGAAACTGCCCCCCCAAATTCGTAGAACGACTCAATTTCTCAATGAACCTTACTTCTTAAATTGACAAAGAACTGATTGTTTTGTTGTATTTGCTATTCAATGACGAGTTCGTTGTATAACCCACAAGGAGAAAACCGATGAAATGCCCCAGATGCGACCAGGAAATGGCAACCCAATTAAAAGGCCAGGGCGCCGATGCGTTTGAAGTGGACACCTGTGCCGCCTGCAACGGCATTTGGCTCGACGCCGAAGAATTAAACAAAATGGATGACAATCTTTTTGTCAGCGTTGAAGAAATCAGCTATTCGCCCGCAGCCGCAGATGAAAGCGACAACACACTGGTTTGCCCCAGATGCGACAAACCCATGGATAAAGTTCATCCCGAACAATTCTCCGACGTTGTGGTGGACAACTGCCCCGAATGCAAGGGGTTCTGGCTTGACGCCGGCGAACTCGACAAGATGAAAGACATTTCTGACCAGCTGCTCATTCAATCTCTTACCGAGTAACCATCAAGAACTTGATAATGACATTTCACATTCATCCCCACGAAAAGTGGACGCGGACAACGGAGAAGCGAGACAATGAATCAACAGACGCAACGTGTTTTTTCGGGAATTCAACCCAGTGGCGACATTCACATCGGCAACTACCTCGGTGCGGTAAAAAAATGGGTTGAGCTTACCGACACCCATGACTGCATCTACTGCGTTGTCGACGATCATGCCATCACGGTCGACTATGATGTCCAGGAACTTCCCAGGCGCACCTTTGAAGGAGTACTGACCACCATGGCCTGTGGGCTTGACCCGGATAAATGCACGATCTTTGTTCAATCGCATGTTCCGGAGCACACCGAACTCACCTGGCTGTTCAACACCATCACCCCGCTTGGTTCCCTGTTTCGCATGACGCAATTCAAAGATAAAGCGCGGAACTCGCTTCAGCGAGCGCTCGACAAAAAACAGGGGGGCGCCCGAAAAACCGCTCTCTTCGGCCTGCAAAAAGTAGGTAACAAGGCCCTTAAACTGACAGACAAGCTCAAAATCGACCTGTCATCAATTGACCCCGCCGCCAGCGCGAATCTGAAAGGCGAAGAGCTGACCGAACTGCTGCAACGCGTGATGCGTGTCAACGACATGATGGGAATTGTCATGCAGCATCTGCATGTGGGACTCGGTGTCTCGGATGCATCCTGCGGATTATTTGATTATCCCGTTCTTCAGGCTGCCGACATTTTGTTGTACAAGGCATCGCTGGTTCCGGTGGGTGAAGACCAGGAACAGCACCTCGAATTGTGCCGGGAAGTCGCCGACCGGTTCAACAAAAAATTCCGAGACACGTTCCCGATGGTGCAGCGCATTAAGGGGGAAGTTCCCCGCATCATGGGGCTGGACGGTGCGGCGAAAATGTCAAAAAGCCTCAACAATTACATCGGCGTATTGGATACTCCGGAAACCATTTCCAACCGACTCAAACCCGCGTTCACCGACCCCGGCCGAATTCGCAAAGACGACCCCGGCAATCCGGACATCTGCAACATTTTCTCGTTCCATAAAATGTTCTCAGACGCAAATACATGCGATGAAATCAGTGCCGAGTGCCGCAAGGGAAGCATCGGCTGCTTTGACTGTAAACAACGATTGGCCGACGCCATCTCCAATGAGCTGGCGCCGATTCGAGACCGCGCCGAAATGCTTCGTGCCAAGCCGACACTGGTGCTCGACGCGCTTGATGCGGGACGAAACAAAGCGGGCGCCATCGCCAAAGAAACCATGCGTGAGGTGAAGGATTCCATGGGGATCGGCGTTCATGCATTAAACAAGTTGTGATCTTTCACTTTTTGTTGTTATATTGAAAAAATCAAATCACCTTTTTAGGAGTATTTAAGATGAAAACGATTTCAAAAATACTATTTCTGGTCCTAATTGCCGCATTGATGGGCTCCTGTGAAGAAAGTACCGGTCCGGCGTTTGTTTACGGCCATGTATCTATCGGCCCCGGCGAAACAGCGGAATTTCACGGAAAATTAAGCACGTCCGGTGCGGCGGATGTATATGGTTCGTGCAAAGTGAAAGACGGTAAGCTCGATTTCACCGTCGGCCACGCGTCAAAAGCGAACATCGACGGCCTGATTGGTATTGAAGACGCTCCAACATTTATCAGCATTTCCCAGGTAACCGGCCCAAACGGCGGCGACGCTGCAGAAGGTGTATTCGACCTGTCCGGCGCCACGGACCCACCCGAACCCAATCTGGACCCTTCCCGCCAATCCACGTTTTATCGCGCTGAAGTGAAAAACGAAATCGACAGCTGGGATTTCATGGCAGATTCTGACAACTGCCGGGTGAATCTGTTCGCGGTTCCGATTGAAGGTGAAGTGATTTTTGAAAATGACCTGAGTAAATCATTTGACTATTATGTGAATATCACCTGCGCCAACATATCCCTCCCAGGTGAAAGCGGAGAAACCCTTCGCTCGGTCAATCTGGAGTTCTACTTCGAAAACTGCTCCTGATTCGAACCCGCCGAACCAATCCATTCTGACACAATATTTCTTATCCCATTCGAAGTTCGCGCAGCAGTTTTCCGATAGGACGGGCGCGCAGTGGACGTTCCAGCACTTGTGACGCGCCGCATCCTTTGGCCTTGCGTACAATATCGGATGTCATCAGTGAACTTGTAGCAATCAGACGAACCGTTGATAAAGCCGGACTGGCGGACAAACTACGCAATACACTGAATCCGTCCGCGCCGGGAAGAAATAAATCCATCACTATCATTTGAGGGTGAACCTCTCCAGCCTGTACCAGCAAATCTGTCAGACTTCCCACAACCACGCCTCGAATTCCCGTGCCGGTACCGGTTACATTCGAAAAAATTTCAATGGTGGCCACATCATCATCAGCGAGCAAAACGGTTCGTTCCTGCTCATTTTTCAGAATCGGACGACCACTGCCGCTGCGCCGAAACTGCCGCTGATACTGCGTGGGAGAACTGCGCACAATCCGCGCCTCTGATCCCACGGAATCGAGCATGGTCAACGCCTGCTCATTTTGCGGCAATACCAACTGGTCACAAAGAAACCGCAAAAAATCCATTTCATTCGAAAGAATCCCCAACGCTTCTTCGGCGGTGAAGTAGCCGGCTGCCACATGGCAGAGCAGCATAATATCGATGCTCAGCGATTGCGAGAGAGACAACAGACGCGCGGCGTCATCCACGGCAATCTGGCCATGCTTCCAACGGCTGGTACGTGCACTTTCCAAGCCTACCATGCGACCAAGAGCGGCATCGGAGAGCGGCTCATCTGCATATATATCATCGGCAATTTTGCGCACCAGGGCGAATAGCTCTCTACTGGTCGGAAATACCGCTGCCTTTTTTTCTGCCATGAAATTTCTCCTGTCTGCAGCCGTCAATACTAAATGGGCAGATTGTTTTTGAAAAGAAAAAAACCCGGTGGGTGGGCTCAAGAAATATTGCAGTGCTTTTTTCTTTTTTATTGATCGGACTTCCCGGTACAATCACTTCCATGAATCGCGTTTTTTCATTCGGGCTCATCGGCAGAATCGTCTTAGCGCTGGCGCTGGTGTTCTCGCTACTGATTATCATCAACGAGCTGACCGTCACATCAGTGGTGCAGCTCACGTTGAAAAACGCGCATCTGGAACAGCCCATAGATTCAGCGGAACTGCAACAAAGAAAAACAGCGCTGATATCAAGCATTCGACGCCCGGTAATCCTATACACCATCACCGCAGCAATTGTTTCTCTGCTGCTGGCGTCGCTGGCCATTCACCGCATTGCAGTAAAGCCGCTTCGTCGCATGACGCAGGCGTTCGATGACCTATCCGCCGGAAAACAAAACGTTCATGTTCCGGTGGAAGGAGCCAGCGAAATGGTATTACTTGCCTCCAACTTCAATCGAATGGCCGATACCATCCGAAACCAGCAGAGCGAACTGGAACATCGACTTCACGAATTGGAGCGAACCGCTTCCCACCTGAGAAACACCCAGAATGATTTGGTGCGGGCGGCCAAACTGGCGTCCGTGGGCACCCTCGCCTCCGGTGTAGCACACGAAATCGGAAACCCCGTGACAGGCGTACTGGGGTTGATTGAGGCGTTGGAATCCGAGACCAACCCCCAAACCATCCGCTCGTACCACGCTTTGATTGGAAAAGAAGTGCGTCGAATTGACAAAACCATCCGTGACCTGTTGAGCTATGCCCGTCCGAGTACGGCGGATGCCCCAGTCAGCACCGCGCTGGCGCCCGTATTTACCCATGTACACGATCTGGTACGCGTACAAAAAGCATTCGCACAGATAACTGTCGAATTCACTTCTGCTACAGCTCTCCCACTCCTGGCCATCAGCAAAGACGACCTGACCGCGGTCCTCGTCAATCTTTGTTTCAACGCGGCACAGGCGATTCACGGCGCAGGAAAAATTCATATTTCAGCAGAATTGGTCAAGCAGCCAACCGACTCTGAAAACGACTCCGAATCCTCACAGAACTCGCCCACGGTCGCGGTTATTCATGTCAAAGACACCGGACCGGGGGTATCCGCCGAAATCGCAGACCATATTTTTGAACCGTTTTTCACACAGCGGCGCGCCGGTGACGGCAGCGGTCTAGGCCTGGCGATTTGTCAGAGTGTCTGTGAACGTCACCTCGGATATATCCGCCTCCACCCGGAATTTCAGGGTGGCGCGCACTTCTCAATCACACTGCCTATCGTGAAAGACTGAGTGTTCCTGTCGTCAATTATGCTATGCTTATCTGTAGAACCCGTTATAGGAGCATCTGTATGCAATTCAAAGACATTCAAAACAAAAACATCCCGCTGGACGAATCGTTCTTCCACAGATTACCGAAAGTGGATCTTCACGTTCATCTGGACGGTTCCATCCGCCCGACTACCATTCTAGAATTAGCAGAAGAAAACCATGTGGATTTAGGAGTAGACACCGAAGAAGATCTGAATGCGCTCATCGGACCGGGCAAGGTGCACGCGTCCCTGCAGGAATATCTGCGCGGCTTTGAAACAACGCTGAAGGTCATGCAAACCGACAGAGCACTGTATCGGACGGCCTACGAACTGGCTGAAGATGCAGCCAAGGAAAACATCCGTTACATGGAAGTGCGTTACTCGCCGATTCTACACACCAATAAAAAATTGTCGCTGGCGGCAATATTGGAATCCGTGCTTGAAGGGTTGCGAGACGCGGAACGCGATTTCGGAATAAAGAGCGGCGTGATTGTCTGCGGCATACGCAATATTTCACCCACGGTCAGTCTGAGGCTCGCCGAATTGGCTGCGGCATTCAAAAACCGCGGTGTGGTAGGCTTTGATTTGGCCGGCGCTGAATACAACAACCCTGCCAAAGATCACCTGGACGCATTCGCATTGATACTATCAAACAATGTGAATGTCACAATTCACGCCGGAGAAGCATACGGCCCAGACAGCATTCACCAAGCGGTTCACTATTGCGGCGCGCACCGCATCGGTCACGGAACCCGGTTGCGGGAAGACGGCGATTTGCTTAATTACGTAAACGATCACCGCATTCCACTTGAAGTCTGTTTATCTAGCAATGTACAGACCGGTACAGTGGACAGCATTGAAAAACACCCGTTTCCGTTTTACCTCGACCTGGGCTTACGGGTTACGCTGAACACAGACAATCGACTCATCACCAATACCACCATGACCAAAGAGTACATGCTCGCGCACCGGCATTTCGACTTCACCCCTAAAAATATTCTGACCATCGCGATACACGGCGCCAAATCCACATTTATGCCGTACGATTTGAAAAAAACGTTTATCCGGAAAACCAAAGACGAAGTGAAGCAGTTGCTGCTCGAACAAGCGACACAGTTGTCGGTGAATGCTACGGAATAATTGAGGTCAGATTGATTTCAACCCCGACTGCGGCGTTCAGCACTTCTTTGCCTTCACAGGTGGTTGTCTCCCAAGCTATCGGGAACACGTCGTTTGCTACCGTTGTATCTTTGCAGATTACCGCCACCATCATGTCCGTTGTGCCGATGGGTATATCATTGTCGAAGTCGTCATCGTTCTGGGTGGATAGTAAAAAAACGGCCTCTGATACCTGCTCGCCACCATCCAGCGGCATTTGAGCCGTTCCCGAAATTGTCTGCGCGGTCCACAGAACCTGCAATGATTCACAGCCGGCCAAATCGCCCCCGTTGACATCGGTCACGCGAAGCCAAACATCGCCGTCTGTGCAGGTACTTGAAATGGTATTGCACCCAATATCGAGGATGCCGAACAGGAAAGCCGCAAGAATAATTTTCAACACTTCTTCTCCATCCCCCGATGTGCGAAAAAGTCCAAACCGCTATGGGCTCCAAATGAAACCGGAAACACTGTCTTTCAAAAATTCAACCATTCATTTGAGAAGAAAAACCATCCGCTATTTATATCAGATTCCCATCCACACCCGCTGGTTACCCGCAATGAGATTGCCACATCTTGCGATTCGGAGTACGGTACGCCATCATGAATGACCCCAAACCGAATCCATTGGAAGAGCTAAAAAAACTGGGCGCAGAGCGCCTCGCAGAGCTGAAAGCACTTGGCACACAACTGTTTGACCACATGTCTCCCAAAGACCTGTTCACGATGCTGTTCCCCCCCGCGCTGGGGCTGAACATGCTGCAGGGAACGCTGAGGGGAAACTCTTTTCAGGGAGAATCATTCAACAATGACAACAACGATTGTCCAGACCCGGAGCTGATGCATGCGGTGTTGAATATGGCGAGATGGTGGTCCACCCACTACTTTTCAACCACCATTGAAGGAGTGGAACATCTTCCCGCCTCAACCCCAGCGTTGATAGTGGGCAACCACAGCGCCGGCCTGATGCCGCTCGACGCCCTGTTCGCCGTGAACGCCATCCGCGATCTTCACGGCGAGCATCAACGGGTATACTCCATGGTACACGATTTTGCCTACACGGCACCGAGAATCGCCGGTGTTGCCAGACGGATGGGGGTTCTTCGCGCAAAAAAAGAAAACGCACTCGCTGCGCTTGAATCCGGCGGACACGTACTGGTGTACCCGGGAGGAGACAAAGACGCGTTTCGAACGTTCGCCGAAAGAAAAAAAATCATTCTCGCGGGCCGAAAAGGGTTCATTCGCACTGCGCTGCAAGCCGGGGTTCCCATTGTTCCCTTGGTATCGGTGGGATTACACGAGTCTTTTTTCGTGGTTTCAAAAGGAGAGCGCCTTGCCGAGAAACTGGGGCTGAAACAAAGACTCCGCACCGAAGTGATGCCGTTTTCGTTCAGTTTTCCCTGGGGGTTTGTTCCCGCATTCTTTCCGTTTATTCCGCTTCCTACGGCGGTCGACATGAAATTCTGCCCACCGGTAGTTGTGGAGGGAAACCCCGATGACGACTCCCTCATTGATGACATTTACATCCAAGTTGAAACCACAATGCAGCAGACCATGGATGAGCTGTATGACGGACGCGCCCCGATTTTTGGCCGTTGAAACTTACGCACCAGTTTGCTAGATTGCTGCTTTGTGATATGAACTGATAATCCAACAACTATTAACGCAAAGGATAGAAACATGGCCAACCCAATCGCCAAGTGTGAAACTTCCCTCGGTACGCTCACCGTGGAACTGTATGCAGACAAAATGCCCATTACCGCCGGCAACTTTGTGAAACTTGCCAAAGACGGCTTCTACGACGGGCTTCATTTTCATCGTGTCATCGAAGGCTTCATGTGCCAGTTCGGCTGCCCTCACAGCAAAGATCCCAAAAGCCCCATGGCGGGTACGGGTGGTCCTCCTCACGGCACCATACAGGATGAGCACCCTGAAGATGCGAAATTTTCAAATGAGCCGGGCACCCTTTCCATGGCAAACACCGGACGCCCCAACAGCGGAGGCTCCCAGTTTTTCATCAACACCGTACACAACTCATACCTGGACTGGTTCACCCCCGGTCCGTCAAAGCACCCCGTATTCGGCAAGGTCATCGAGGGAATGGATGTCATCTCCCAAATCGAAGCCTGCCCCAAAGGCGCCGGCGACCGCCCCAACCCCCCCGTCCAGATGATCAAAGTAACCGTCAGCGAATAGTCGCGAACATCTCCCGACGACACGTTCTTGCCCCCGGTTACCGTCCCTGACCGTCCCTGCTTTTATTCTCATTACAAATGAGACTGTCTTCGGCATTGTTTCACTTCTTTTTCGGCATGTTTTTGAGCAACCCGCGAAAGGTATAGCCGCCGTGCATCTTTCCATTGGCGAGCCACATCCAATCTGAAATATCTTCCCGGGCGACCTGAACGGTTTCCCCAAATCGAACGTGTGTCACCACCTCGGGGTCGTTTGCGATTTTTCCTACAAACACGCCATTTTCATAAACGATATCGGTCAGCCACACATGTTCCGACTCGGTCTGGTAGGTCAGTTTCATTTTCACACTGAAATGGGTATCCCCTTTCCGGGGATGCTGAAACCTGGATAAAAACACATCGACCGTCTTGCGCGCTGTCTGTATCGCTTGCGCCATCTCGGCATCGTCCTGTTCGACTTCCACCATTGTAGACGTATCATCATTTTTTTCAGCGGTACTTGCCGAATGACTGCCGCCGCGAAAAAAAAACAATAGAACCGCCGCAATCGCAATAAACAAAACGATTGCCGCGATTCCGCTCCAATTCATCTCAACTCCTTATGAGGGGGGGCACGCGCGGATCAGCGACGCGCGCCAATGACTATTTCAGCTTCACGACCACGTCATCTTCCATGGCGGAACGCAGTTTCTGAATTTCTTTTCGGTAGGTCGGATACTTCGCCGCCTCAATTCGCTCACAGGTGTACGTCAGTGTCTGGGTTGCGAACACCGTCTCTTTTTCGGTGGTCACTTCCCTTTTGAACGTGATGCAGTCGGTATTAATTTCGAATACCGGCGGCAAATGGGTCACTTTCGAACCCTTGGGCAACGTGAATGTGGACTCCCACTGATTGTGGTTGGGCACTCCCAGGATCAAATCGTGCTCGCGTTTTTCGAGCGAGAACAGTTTCTCGGGTTTGGCGTCGAACGGAATCTTGAACCGCAACTCTTTGTCTTTCACCCGTGCGTACTCGTCTGTTTTCATTGCCACGTTCAGCTCCACCGGTTTCTCGATATTCTCTATATCTTCAAACGTCACGTCGCCAATCACTGCCCCTTTGATAATCGCGTCCGTCACAATCTGCATAATCTTCTGAAACTTCTCGGGGTTCCTCGATGTCTGTCTGAAGATGGACGCCAGGTGGCCCTTGAACGACAACAAAAGACTACCTTCCGCACTGCCGTCTTCTGCTATCGTCATTGATATCTTTTCTCGGCCGGAATTCATCTCCGGTGTCTGATACGGAATCTGAATCCATTCAAATGACATATCATCGCGATTCAGCACCATCGCCCAGGTTCCCGGGTCATCGCTGCGAATCACGTCCACATCCAACGCATCCGCGGTGGCGTCAAAGAACCTCGCGTTTTCAAGCCCTTCCTGCGCAGGAATGTAAACGATAGCGTGATTGAACTGCTGAGAAGGCACTTCCTTGATGATTTGGCCGTACGTACGGGTGCGCACCAGCGTAAAGCGGGCTTCAATTCCCATCAGCTGCGCCAGTGTGATGAACAATACCGACTTGTCTTTACAATCCCCGTATCCACGCGCAATCACCTGAGGTGCGGTGTGCGGTTTCACCCCGGCCACATAATTTTCATAGTCCTGCTGGTACCGAATATCCGTCACCAGGTATGAATGAATTGCGTACAGTTTTTCAAGAACCGTGGTCTTCCCTTCCGCCAGCTGATTAGCCAAAGCAGTGACTTCCGGCGATACGCGAAATACATCTTGCAGCAGTGAATCCTCCCACTTCAGGAAAAGGCTCCAGTCGGGAACAGTGCTGACTTCCAGATACCAGGCAAAATCCACCGTGCTCGGCATAGACGACTCTGCTTTTAGCACAGGCGTGTTCTGCGCGCGCCAGGAATAACGAATTTCGGGTCCTGCTTCCTGCGCTGTCCGCTCCACGTCTCCCTGGAGGAATTCATTCAGCGTCGCACTCTTTGGGGCCCACAGAATGAACTGCGAATCCACAAACTGTTTATTGAACGACTGGAATGACCATTTATACGAAAAGTAATCGCCAATCAGTGCATCCGCGCTCTGTTCACAGCGATTCTGCACAACGATACTGGCGCCCACCTCAAGCTGACGGAATCGAATGGTCTTGCCGCGTATCGAAGACGGCTCACTGCGACGCCCGTCGGGGCTGACCGCGTACGCATGAAGAATGCGGGAATACCCGTAGCAAGGAACCGTAAATTCTGTCATGGCGTCCCGCCCGGAAACGTTCAGGGCATGCAAAATCGTGGTGGTCACATTAATGCTGCTGCCGTCGGGCTGCAAATCCGTCACACAATGATCGTACAGGAGGGCCATATCGGCGGAATCGCTGTACTCCACCTGATCACGGTTGGCAACCACTTGCGCCAGCGCCGCTTCACTGGGAACATCCTGCTCCCACGGCTCGGTTTCTTTGGGCGCCAGATACGCCAATCGCTCTGCCAGCGCGCCGTTATCGGGGTTTCGCTCCAAACTTTTACGCCAATACTCAATCGCCGTCTTTTTATCTTTCTCATAATATGCCAGAGAAGCGATGTTGTAGTACGACGAGGGCGCATCAGGATTCAGCTTCGCCACCTGCTTCCACATCTCAGTCGCTATTTCTGACTGATCAAGCTGGCGGTACAGATCGGCCAGCTGGCTCTGAAGACTGCCGCGTTCCGGCCAGGCCTCGATAATTCGCTCCAGCCAGGAGATAGCTTCATCATAATCATAAGCGCCGAGCGCGTAGCTCACCATGTTGTTCATCAAGCCGTAGTCGTACGGGAATTCCTCCAGCAAGCCTTCGTAGATGCGTCGCTGATGAATGGGGTAGTCCATTGAGCCGAAGCACTCCGCCAAAGAATACTGAATGGTGACCCAGCCCGGAAATTTGCGATCCATCTCTTCCACGGTGTGACACTTGTCTTCTATCCAGCCTTCTGCGCTGTACAGTTGCACCAACGCCAACCATACCGCGGGATTATCAGGATACTTATCCTTCAACGCGAACGTGGCTTCCCGAGCGTTCTTATCCAAATCATTCTGCTGCCACAACCGAATCTGTTTCAGCATAATAATCACAAAATCATCACCGGCTTCTTCCACCAACTCCGCAAGCAAATCGGTGGTTCGACCCCGCTCCTGGTTGTCCCAAAGCGAAAAGATCAGTTCCAGTTTGCCGCGCAGACTCTCGGGGTGAGTGTCCATCATCTCTTCTGCCAATTTGGCGCGATACACTTCCAACCCGAGCCGGGCGGCGTACGAAATGGCGAAATACTCTTTGCGCGCGCTGCCCACCCGCAGTTTCGAAACGTACGATTCCACGACCTCGGTCACATCAACCAGTTCCTCTCCGGTTTTATATTTGGTCACTTTGGTATCGGCGGGTACCACTTCCAGTGTTCCCGGCGATACCGGTTCTCCGCCGGCCTTGGTAATCCGGGCGAACAGGTCCCAGCCGGAGCCGTCCTGCGCAGTCTTAATCAGAATATTGTTTACGCCCTTTTCGAAATGAACGGGAATCGTCAGGGTATCGTAGTTCCAACTACCGATGCGCCGTTCGTTGAATATCATCTGGCCGTTTACCCAAATCTTGATACCGTCAGTAGTTGTGAGCCGAAGCTCGTAGTCACCGGCTTTGCTTACCTTGAAAGCACTCGCCAAGTACGCCACCGCAGAGGAATTGGGGTACATCTGCTGCGCCAAATCCAATTCACCCTGCTGACCGATAACCAAATCCGTGCGCCATTTCACATCCACCGTCTGGCCGGGATAAGACGCCTTCAAATCGATTTCATCTTCCGGCGGATAACTGACATCAAACCCTTTTCCCTGGCTGTTGTCCCAGGTGCCAATCGCCGCAAACGGAATCGGCCATCCGATTTTCTTGCGTACTTCATTGGCTTCGTCAATGCGTCCCCGCTGGTGAATCAGCAAACTGAAATAGTGCCTCGCCAGTGCGGTCACCCGTGAATCGGGATGGTTTTCCATCAAAAACTCTAATAAATTTTCCACTTCAACCGTTTGATCGAACGTCCAGGCCATCTCGTACAATTCGTGCACATGCAGAATCGCCACATCATTTTCAGGACATTGAAGCGCGGCTACCAAATGTTTGAAGCGTTCATCTTTTTCGCCATTCAGATAAGCCAAATCTGCCGCCAACTCGTGATAGATGGCGCTGTTGGGAGCGAGTTTTCCGGCCGCAACCACGGCGGCTTTCATATCGTCGGCATCTTTTGAGCCGTAGTAGCGCTGCGCCTCGGTTTCCAATGCATCGAGCGTATCCGCCCCCACCGGTGTGTTCAACTGAAAAACCACCGGGGAACAACCCAGCGCCCATGTTGAAATGCACACGGCTGCCGCGAGTACGAAAAATAATTTTGTACGAGCACTTTGAATACGTCTCTGCCAATCAGATTTTTTTTTCATCACTACTCCTGCTGATTTGGGTGAATCGATGGAACGCAAGGCGTCACTTGGATTCGTCATATGAATAGGTCCCGCTGCACACGGTCACCGCCGGCCCGGTCATCAGTACCGGCCCGCCTTTTTTGTAATGGATGGTCAAGTCTCCGCCGGGAAGATGCACCAGCACTTCGCCGGGAGAAACCTTCTGCTCATGTACCCCGGCAACCACCAGTGCGCATGTGCCGGTGCCGCACGCCTGGGTCTCGCCGCAACCCCGTTCCCATACTTTCATGGTCATCTCCGAAGATGACTCCACCTTCACAAATTCCACATTCGTATGATTCGGAAACACCGATGTTTCCTTTTCAACCTGACGTCCAACGGCACGCCAATCGAAATTGAAATCATCAACAAACGTGATCGCATGGGGATTCCCCATTGAAATATATGTGTACGCGCGGTCGTCCACACGCACACCAACGGTGTCTCCCTGTTTTTCACCCACCACATCGCCGTTCTCGAAAATCGGAACCCCCATGTTCACCTCAACCAGATCCCCCTCTTTCACTGTCGCTGAAATTGTCCCCGCCAATGTTTCAACAGAAAAGGAAGACGCCGTAGAAATACCGCGTTCCACCAGATACTTCACAAAGCAGCGCATACCGTTGCCGCACATCTCCGCTTCAGAGCCGTCCTCGTTGATAATCACCATCCGAAAATCTTGGTTGGCAGATGCCTTCACCAAAATAAGCCCATCTGCACCAATACCGAAATTCACGTCGCACACCGCTTTGGCCAGCCGGTGAATATCCAGTTTTCCGGACACCTCGTCGTCCATATCGGTCATCAAAATAAAACTATTTCCAAGCCCGTTCATTTTCACAAACGATAAATTCATTTTCCCTCCACATCGCTTCTTCCCCTCCGCTGTTTACAAGTACTTCAATACGAACAGTTCGGTTTGTAGCTGATGTAATAAGATTAAAAACAACTCTAATGCAGGGAAATTTCCAGTGCCATGTCTTTTTTATTTTTTATTCATAAAAAGAACTAAAATTACAATATTCGTGAAGTACACTTGCTTTATACCGTTTTCCAGCATAAGAAATGATGGGTTGAATTGCACACGGTGAAAATAGTTACGGTTTTCATGAATACAGCCAAACTACTACTATCAGAGAAGCTGATCACAAAAAATCAATACGAACAGGCATATCTGGATAATATGGCCCATGGTGCCACCATCGGTTTTCATCTGATTCAATCCGGGGCCGTTTCCAGCGAGGCGATGGTCACATTTCAGATGGAACGATTCGGTCTGAAACGACGAAAAAAAAACACCCTCAACACTATTCCGGGGCACGTCATTCGGAAGATTACCCGATATTTGGCAAACAAGTACCGCGTACTGCCCATATCAACCTCCGCCGATGTGTTGTTGCTGGGTATCACGGAACCCACCAATGACAAAGCAATGGACATGGTGGCAAACTATACCGCCATGGCCGTGCAGCCGATTCTGGTTTCAGAAGACGACATGACGTGGGCGCTCAACCGTTATTTCAATTCCGATGCGCAAAATGCGGCCAGAGATACGATGCCCCTGGCAAACAAGGAACGCCAGGGGGGGGGCTGGGACGACGACGATGCACCGCGCGACACCATCTCGTGGGGCGTAAATATCGAGGACGCATTGTCGAGGGCAGTGACAGTATCGGCCAAGCAAACCGACCGAAATCTTCTTTCTGTCGTTCCACCGCCGCCGCCCCGAGAGCCGACAAAACAGCCTAAAACTGTCGAATCTCAAACACACTCCAGCATTCCGCCGAAGCATTCCGCGCCACCGCAGAAAGAAGACAGCGGAAATTTCGGAGAACTGCCGCCCTCTGAGGAAGTGGCCGATCAACTGGCGCGCACATCCATCAGTATTCCGCCACCCCACATGCCGTCGCAGGACGAACGGCCGACCATTATTCCCGGCGCTCCCCCCCATGGTGGCGGAGTCGACAGCTGGACAGATACCACCCCGGCAACAGAACTTCAGGAACAGGTCTCACCGGCACTGCGAAGTTATCTTCCTCCATCAGTAAAGCCCTCTATCGGCGCCCCGGGCGCACCTCGGGTGTCCATCCTTCCGCCGCACAAAACCCATGCGCGAACAGAAGGAGAACTGCTTCATGCCGTCATCACCACAAACAGCCGCGACGAAATCATCAGTCTGGCACTCGAATACATGCTGAGATTTGCCGGTCGGGCGTTGTTTTTTATCGTGAAAAAAACCGAAATCCGCGGGTTCCATATTGCGGGAGAATACACCAATCGGGAGTCGGTTCGTTCCTTCTGGATTCCATTCAACACCCGATCCACCTTGGGTCAGGTGGCTACCAGCGGCCTGACCTATCTGGGCCCCATCGGTCGCAAACCCGCGGATGCTGTGTTCTGTGCCGCCCTGGGCGGTCGGCCCAGTCATGCATTGGTGGTTCCCATTATTCTGAAAAACAGAACCGTCGGCATTCTGTTCGCCGATCGCGTCCAGACCCAGGAAATCGCATGGCCCAGACTCAACCGACTGACTGAAGCCATCACCGGCAGCCTGAACCGATTTATTCAAAAAGAACACAATGCAAAATCATCTCATACCAGCGCATAATGATTCTCGCCTTGAGTGCAACTGATATGCCACAGAAACACATTTCTGTCTGGCCGACTGAAATCCGCGGAGGTGTCGTAACCTTTATAACCATGGCGTACATTCTGGTGGTGAACCCCACCATTCTAAGCGCGACAGGAATGCCGAAAGGTGACGTGTTTTTCGCAACCTGTGTGAGCAGCGCAGTGGCAACCATTCTCATGGCGCTGGTTGCCCGCTATCCGTTCGCGCTGGCACCGGGCATGGGCTTGAACGCGTTCTTCGCTTACACCGTATGCATCGGAAACCATATTCCGTGGCAAACTGCTTTGGCTGCGGTGCTCATCTCAGGGCTGCTTTTTGTGGTGCTCTCTGTCAGTGGTTTTCGAAAACAGTTTCTGGAATCTGTCCCCAAAGATCTGGGGATCGCCATTGCTGCGGGCATCGGCCTATTCATTGCGTTCATCGGTCTGCAGCAGGCCGGACTTGTCGTAAAAAACGACGCCACCATGGTCTCACTCGGCAGCTTTCGCTCCGAGCACACACTGATTTCGTTGGCCGGTCTGGCAGTCACTATCGCCCTGGTGAGCGCGCAGGTACGTGGTGCGATACTCATCGGCATGACCGTCGCCACCGTTCTCGCAGCACTGCTCGGTCAAATCGACGCACCGACGCGCATTGCCGCGTTCCCCCCCCTTCCGGAACAAACCATCGGCACAGCGTTGTTGTCACTAAAAGAATTATTTTCACTGCAAATGCTTCCGATAATATTCACCATGCTGTTTATCGACATGTTCGATACCATGGGCACCCTGCTGGCATTGGGACACACCAGCGGCCACATACAAACAGACGGCACCTTGCCCCGTGCCAACCACGCGTTCATGAGCGACGCTATCGGCACCATCATCGGTGCACTGCTTGGAACCAGTACCGTTACCACATATATTGAAAGCAGTGCGGGCATCACCGACGGCGCCCAAAGCGGACGCGCCTCGTTAGTCACCGGAGGGTTGTTTCTGCTGGCACTGTTTCTTTTTCCGATCTTTTCAATTGTTCCCGCCGCCGCCACCGCCCCAGCGCTTATTGTCGTCGGTGCGCTGATGTTTTCTCAGGCGGCAAAAATTCAATGGAAAGAACCCCCTGTCGCCATCAGCGCCGCGCTCACGATTTTATCAATGCCGCTTACATACAGTATTTCCACCGGTATCGGCATCGGTTTCATTGCATTCACC
>JAFGXQ010000180.1 GCA_016936575.1 Deltaproteobacteria bacterium | reverse complement strand
TAGATGGGTTCGAGCGCGCAGCGGTGTCTATTTCTGCACGCTAACCGGAATGGTAAACGTGACGCCCGATTTCTGGGGAGGAAATTGGGTAGATACCGCCACCTGCTTGATACATGGTCCTAAAGATGAATTGCTGACCGCTGCCGGTTGAACACCGGCGCTTTTCACACTGCCGTCGGCGTTCACTTGAAATACCACTGAAATTTGTTGAATATTTTCAATAGAGTCAGGATGGGTTTTAAAGCAGCCTTTCACTTTGTTTTTCTGTTTTTTGAATGCGGCAGTCAGTTTTTGCAGCTGCTTTTGTTCTTCCGATACGGGTTTGCCCGATTTTTTTCGCGGTTTTGCGGCATCGTCGGAAGAACCGGCTTCTGCTGTCTGAGAATCTGGATTGCCGGGTGCATCGGCCGCGGACGCTGTCGTATCACTTGACGCTGTATCGACTGGTCTTGTGGCGGATGACGGGGAGGTATCCGGCGTCGGAGCGAGGTCGTCTGCGACTGGACTTTGCACCAATACAATTTTGTTTTGCGATTTGGGTTTGGGTTTATTCAGAATTTGGAATGCGATGACTGCACCGGCCGCAAGCACGATGACAACAACAATGCCGACCAATGCTTTCGCTGAGACCATCACTGGACGTTTGGACGCGGCTGTGTCGTCAGATATGATCGATGTTTCGAGGGTTATCCGCTTTGAAGGGTCGGTTCGATCATCGTCAACAGGTAGCGCCGGGGGCTGGTAGTCCGGTGGATGTCCGGTAGGTTTCAACGAGACCGTGGCCTCCGGCATCAGACTGTTGCGGGGACGGGGAGCATTGCGGGGCGCGGACTGCTGCGCCTCCATGAGGTTTTCCATCTCTTTGCCGGTAATTCGGCGTGTGTTTTCTGCAGTGTCGTCCGCAGGAGGTGGAACAATCGATGGTTGCCGCCAGGCTTTTTCGCGGAGACCGAGGGGCTCCACCTTGAGAAATTCCGCCATGTCGTCGTTGAAGTCTTCAGCGACAAGGGTACTGATTTGTTCGTCTACAACGCGTGGTTCATGTTTCATCAGCGGGCGTAGGGCATCGGCGAATTCGAGAGCGCTGGTGTAGCGGTAGTCCGGATCTTTGGCGAGCGCTTTCAGTATTATTTTGTCGAGATCCGGATGCGCATCATGTCTACGAGCAAGTACTGAGCTTGGTTTGTGGTTGAGAACCTGTGCAATGGTATTCGCGTGACTTTTCGCATAAAATTCATTTTTGCCCACAAGTAGCTGATGAAGCGTGACCCCTACAGAATACAGGTCGCATTTCACTGTGGCCGGTTGTCCGGAAAAACGCTCTGGGGCAGAGTAAGATAGCTTTCCCTGAAATCCGCCGCTTCCGGCCGTGGTATCGTCGCCGCCTTCCATGGCGCGGGCGATGCCGAAATCCACCAATTTGATGCGACCGTCTGTGTTTAATAGAATATTGGATGGAGAGATGTCTTGGTGAACAATGCCGAGAACGTGACCATCTTCGCCTTTGACAGTGTGCGCATGATGAAGCGGCTCCAATACTTTGAGAATAATTTCGATAACCACGTCAGTGGGAAGTGGTTTTTTCTTTGATTCACGGTATCGCAGCCATTCCCGCAGTTGAAACCCGTGCACGTACTCGAGTACCATAATGTAAAAGTTTTTGTCCTGCTCGAAGTCAATTACACTCACAATTCCAGGATCATTCAACTTGGACAGAATCTGTGCCTCGCGCACGAACATTTTCAGAAACGACTCATCAGAAGCAAAGGTCGGCAATATCAGTTTTACAACCACCGGTTTCACAAAACCTCGCGCGCCTTCAGTACGGGCAAGGTACACAACGCCCATACCGCCGGATGCGAGTTTGCGTACGATTCGATATCGGCCGAGCAGCACGCGGCCGGTCATGTCATCTTTGAACGGGTGATTTTCTGCCGATTTGTTATCTGTGCTCATACACCGTCATTTCGCTCGTCTAAGAAAGTAGTGAGTGCCTCGGGTGGCATGGGTCAATTTTACCGGCAAAGACAGATAATTGTCCAGATGCTTTGCAGTACCGCTGAATCGGTGTTCGCTGTCCATTGACAGGTCCTGGCCGAAGACCGATGCATTCCAGCCCGGGAGCGCGATTCCGCTTACCGTAACTGTGGCACCTTTGGAAAATCCGCCGTTCTGGGGAGATTTGAGAACCGCTTTCGGCGTGGCGTTATCGAAAGCGATTTTCATGCTTGAGGTGCGTGACCGCTTGCCACTTCCGGATGCGGTGAATTTGAATTTGTAGCTGCCCTCATCCAGTGCGCCCGATGAAAACCGGTATTGCGGTGTGCGTATGGTGTATGATTTGGTTCCGGACGCACCGGTGACATGCAGCGTGTATCCGGATGCGCTGGGCGCATCTGGCCATTTCACAACTACGATAGGAAGTTTACTCTGATACATCAATCGGTAATCTCGTCCGTCGGTATCCACATATGACACCGGCGCACTCAGTGACAGTGTGGACTTGCCGAGATCACGTAAAATGGTGAGACGCCCTTTCTTCGCCACTTCTCCCAGCATATTGTCTTCCACACATCGAACTTCGTAACGATGTCCGCCGCTTGGTAAATTCAGAATAACCGATGTAGTGCCGGTTCCCCGTATCTTTTTTCGCTGCACTTTCACATGGGCATCCCCAGGGCAGATTCCGTCTAGTTTGAATTCAATGGCGACAGGAAACTGAGAGGTGTGAACAAACGCGCGCTGTCCGGCAACAATGGCGAAATCGGCGGTGTCGGCAGTGTTCATATCTTCGGGTACTTCCTCAGCGCCTTGATAACGTGGGCCTTTGTGTTCGCTCTCCGGTGAATCCTCAGCATCGAGGTCAGGGGCCT
Organism: Deltaproteobacteria bacterium; assembly: GCA_016936575.1. Lineage (GTDB taxonomy): Bacteria > Myxococcota_A > Polyangia > JAAYKL01 > JAAYKL01 > JAFGXQ01. The sequence goes on along the minus strand of JAFGXQ010000180.1, from coordinate 25,021 downwards.
CGGCGTCATCGGTAATTTCGATCTCGACATCCGAAGATACGGTATCGTCGGTTGCCTCGGTATCTTCAGCGGTATTCAACACCAACTGTGCGGTGCCGATAGAAAGTAGGATGTCATCCCCTTCATTCAGGTCAAACGTTTCACCGGTGGAGGAGACAAACTGGGCACTGCCGATGTCCACTTCAATGGCCAGCTCATTGTTTTGAGTCGACAGATTGATGCGGGATCCCTTTTTAAGTGTCGCCAGGCCGATGCCGGTTTCTATCTCGAGATCGTCCGATGCTGCTTCGATATTGGCTTCGCCTTCCTCTATAACAACGCCGAACTTATTCTGAGTGGGTTCTGAGGCCGAAAACCGCAGTTGGGTTTTGGGTTTCATGACCACAATGGAACCTTCCTGCAACGTCAGCCGGGCGGAGGAGTTTGTTCGAGTTCGGACGCCGTCGTTCATAACGAATGTGGATTTTACCGGCGCGTCTTCCCATTTGTTGATTTTCGCTGCAAAGTCACGTTCCACGTTTCCGCTGCGACTGTCCAGCTCTGCGATAAAATCGGTGGAGCTGCAGCCGAGCTGTTCACATGAAGACACTGCAATCAGACAGATGAGCCCAAACAACAAATGAAGATGTACCCTGCGTGCGACCAATCCGCTTACCTTTTTTTGCTCATATCCACATTGAGAATAACGACGCTGTTATCCCCGACTGTAACCTCGTGCTTTTGCCGGATATACCCTGTGGCCGAGATTTGAATTGTATAGTCTCCAGGCTCCACGTCCAGCTCGAAAAAGCCTTCACTATCGGTTTTGGTTTTTGCTTTGTCAGGCAATACCAGAATTGATGCATCGAGAGGCGTTCCGTCCACATCCCGCACCAACCCTCGTACCTGGGAGCCGACTTTGGTTTCCACTAAGCTGGTTGCCGGCGTGGCGGTGGTTTCACCATTGGCGACATTCACTGTGAACGTTCGAGGCTCAAAATACTCAGCGGAAATCGTGATTTCTGCGGTTCCCACAGGAACATCTGATACGGAATAGTTGCCGTCGCCGTCCGTTCGTCCGATTTTTTCAGTGTCGTCGACCACTACCTTCACTTCGGCATCGGCAATGGGGAGTTGTTCCTCATCGAGAATTTGTCCCGAAACAGTACCGACCATAGGGGCGCCTTCTGCAGCCCGCTCCTCCGGCACCGTTTCTTTCTTTTCGGGTTCGGGTATGGACTCCAGCGGTGGTGCAGAGATTGCTTTTTGTCCGAAATTCCATGCGTATCGAATTCCTGCCAGCACCGTAAACCGAGAGGGTGTGGGCACCAACGGATCATCGGGGAGAACACCGGGACGCTGGTTGAGTGCCGTATCGGTATACACGTCAAACGAAAGACCGGGCGTCGCCTGGTATCTTGCACCGAACGTGACTATCATCGGCGAGTTTTTAAATGTGGGTCCTTTCCCCAGGAAAAATTGGGAATTGATTTCTAAAATCAGGGTGAGCGCTGAAATGCTGTACGACGCGGCGATTCCGCTGATGAGAGAATGAAAATCAGAGGCATCCAGCGCGATGCGATCGCCTGGTCGCAGTGTGCTCACTTCCGGGGCGCCGTTTGCACTGTTGTCGAGCCGAAATCCGATTTGGGCGCCGATATGAAAGGGCGTCCATGGAATGAGCGTGGCCAGAAGTTTGGCGGTAAGCGTTGTCGCGTCCCATTGGATGGAGGGGGCATTGGAACCGGGAAACCAAACCCCGAGCTCTCCACCTAGAAGTGCGGCTTTCTGGATGCGGCCGCCCATGCGGAAGGCGAGTGACGGATTCCCGATGACGCTGTAATCGTCGCCTTCGGAATCCCGGGGGTGATTCATATATTTACCGTCAAAGTTTAATGCCGCTGCGAACCAGGGGAGAATGACTGCACCCACCGCGATTCGCCCTCCCAGTTCATGATGGCGGCCTTCTTCGGGGCCGACGGTTTCCATGATTCCGTAGCGACCGGTGCCTGACAACGCAATCTTTTTTCCGGGGGTGTATGGAACCGGAAGGTGGAAGAACCCCGGGAGTCCATCCTGGGCGATACTGAATGTGGGAACGGTGGTATCGTCAGCGACAGCGGGACGCGTGCTCAACAGGATGGCCAACACAAATCCGAATAATGGAAAACCAAATCGACCTGAATCATTTTTGTTCATACGGGAATACACATTGCCTTTCCCAACGGAATCTCGGAGTATCTGACTAGCGCGCCTGCATTCTTATTATTAATATATTAGACGTAAGCGAATTCCGCAAGTGTCTGATGCGCGATAACCTGTTGCTTTTTAACGAAGTTTATTCCAAAGCGTGGTCGCATCAATCACAATACATTGAACAGAGCCGAATAAAACCGTATCGCCGATACTTAACGGCGCCGGCTGGTCCGGTTCCAGATAGTTCCCGTTGTGGACGGTTCGTCCCGTCGAATTATTGTCGATGATATGGTATCCGAGGGGGTCGCCGAATGTTGTGGTTTCAATTTCGAGTCGGGCATGAAGCTTGGATACCGTGGGAAAGCGCAATACTATATCGTTGTTGACCGCTCGGCCGATGCTGATCCATCCGGCGAATGCATTGGATGGTTTCTTTTTTATTTCGTAAACGAAGTATTCGCTGACATTGGGCGAACCGTTCATTGAAATTGCCTTGCTGTTTTTATTTTTACTCTGGGCGACCAGTTTTCGTAACTCAATGTCGGAAATCACATCGGTTTTGTAATTGATGTGGTTTTCATCTTCGGCGGCCGGACTGCCGTACAGGTACCATCCGGTATATTTCAGTTCAAATTGCGCAAGTGTTTTGTTTTTTGCATCCTGAATGACTTGGGGAAGTATATTTTCCGACATATTCACTTGTTCCTAAAATATTTATCCGATCATACCTCGTAATTTTGTCGAGTCAATTTATTGAGGAATCTTTGACTTACGCTTTGAAAATCGTTCCGGAAACCGGCTTTGGGGGTCAGTTATATCTGCCGGCGAGGCTTTCTACCTCATGAATGGTAAGCGCGCGGTTGTATATTCGCACATCATCAACATCAATATCAGAAAACATTCCGTACTCGGTAGCGTTGGGGTCCGCGATGCCCATCCGCCAGGGAGCGGTGCCGAAATCCGCATCGACTTCGGATGAATCGAAATAACGGGTTTCCTCTACATAGCCGTCCACAAAGAGGGCGAAAGATCCCTCGTCAATATCAAACACTGCGGCGATATGATGAAATTCCCCCGGCGTTATCGTATCGCTTGTCGGTTGCAGTACAACAGACTCGAAGTGATGAGTGGCGTGAAACTGCTGATTCGCATCGTACCATAGCCCGATGTGACGACCGGGCTTAATGAGAATCGCATAAGCGAAATCGTTGTCGGTTTCGGCGGCTCCCGGGGGAATGCTGCCCGCACGGGCCCATGCGCTGAGCGAGTAACTTGAATACTGTAGTTCATTCAGGTCGGTGTCGGTCGGCAGTTCCACGTAGTCGACGTTGTCTGTGTAGCAGTCGAAGTGGATGGAACCCTGTATTTGTCCGTCATCGGGTTGCCAGAGCGCGTCTCCGAACAGCACACCGTTGCGTGCGTTGCCGGAAACGTCCTCGGCTAAGGTATCGGTATCTTGATCCAGCGGCCAGTGCCCCAGCATGGCGGTATCCACTTCTACCGATATTTGCCAGGTCTGCGAGTCGGCGCCGTTGGGATTGGTCGCTTCCAGCGTGATTTGCGAGGAGAGCCCGATATCCTCATATTGCGGAATCCCGGCAAGTCGTTTTCGCTGTGGGTCGAACGACAGCCAGTCGGGCATTTCCACTGCTGTGGCGGTAGCGGTGGGCTGGGCGTTAATTTCGAGTCTGTACACATATTCAATTCCCACATGGGCGACGGTTTTGGGGGTGCTGATGATGTCGAGATCCGTGAACAGCGTGGTGTTGTCGGGAATACAGTCCGGCCTGGGAGTTGCCGCCAGCGAGCCGTAGTTGAGCAACCGAACAGGAGCGAGTTCAAGTATCTGTTCACCGTAGCCCAGTCGGAAGGTGGCTTGGACGTCCCCTTCGACAAAATCCGTCGGCGCGACAAAGGGAACCTGATGAAAAACCCAGTCGTTGTCGACCGCGGTGTAGTATTCCACCGCATTGGTCCAGGGGGGAGACGCCTTTTCCACCAACAGACCGGTGCGACAGCTTCCACCGGCGGCATACAGGCAGCGGGTCCAGAATTCCATGACCAGATGATCGCCGGTATAAATATCGCCGTGGGGATGGATGGCCATCTGGGCAGCAGTAGTATCCGCGGTGTAGTAGCCGCTTTCGATGTACCATGTTTCTTCGAAAGATTGGCCGTTCACTGCGACAACCGAAGCGTCCAAGTCTCCGTACCACCAGTATGCAGACATATCAGTATCGCCGAGGAGTTCTGTTCCCACGGGAAGCGTGGGACATTCCGTATCAATGCCTGTGTCTGTTCCGGTATCAGTTCCTGTGTCTGTTCCGGTGTCAGTTCCGGTATCTGTTCCTGTGTCAGTTCCTGTGTCTGTTGCTGTGTCTGTTCCCGTGTCAGTTCCGGTGTCTGTTCCTGTGTCAGTTCCTGTGTCTGTTCCCGTATCTGTTCCTGAATCTGTTTCAGTGTCAGTTCCGGTGTCAGTTCCGGTGTCTGTTCCCGTATCTGTTCTCGTATCTGTTCCTGAATCTGTTTCAGTGTCAGTTCCGGTATCTGTTCCAGTGTCTGTTCCCGTATCTGTTCCAGTGTCAGTTCCGGTGTCTGTTCCTGTATTCGTCCCTGTGTCTGTTCCCGTATCTGTTCTTCTATCTGTACCGGAATCTGTTTCGACAATCGTGTCGGTGCTGGTGTTGCTCGATGAATCGTCAACGGGGAGTGGTTCGAATCCAATGCGGCCGCAACCGCTGAAACCGACTTCAATGCCGAGAAGAACGCCGAACGTCAGAAGAGAAATAGAAATACGCATGGATGCCATGGCACGAGTATATCACAGAATCGAATTTTGATAACACGGTAAAATGGAAAATGCGGAGCAATGACTGCTTTTACGGCGCCGCCTGGTAGTCCATATCCGGTTTCGCCCGTTGAACAATCCGGCGTGCTTTCACACTTGTTTCTTAATCGATATGCTTCAATTATCGACGATTTTGGGCTATCTAAAATGAAATGAACAATATATAAAGGGCTGATTTTGATTCTGACAGACGATTGAGGAGTGCATAGAGATGAAGCTTGGAATTTTGGGATGCGGACAGATGGGTGAGGCCATTTTAAAGGGATTGCTCGCCGCCGATGCGGTGAATGATACCGATGTGGTGCTGACTACCAAATTTGACAATCACGAGCAGGAACTGAAACAGCGATATCCGAAAATGCTCGTTACACAGAACAATCAAGACGCCGCCATGCGCAGCGATTTTGTTATATTGGCGACCAATCCCCAGGCGGCCAAAGATGTATTGGAATCGTGCACTGAAGAATTAAAGGGGAAAATCGTTGTCAGCATTTGTGCCGGCATCATGCTCGATAAATTAATGACCTGGGCGCCGACAGCCAATGTATTGCGGGTGATGCCCAATACCCCGTGTGTGATCGGCGAAGGCACCATTGCGATTTCATCAATAGGGGTCGTCGAAGAAGTGGTGGCGAAGGTGAAAACCCTCTTTTCCAATCTGGGGCTCTGCACCGTGCTCGATGAAAAATATCTCGATGTGTTTACCGCGCTGGCGTCTTCGGGCCCCGCGTTTGCATTTGTAATATTGGAAGCACTGGCGGACGGCGCGGTCATGATGGGAATGCCGAGAGAAATCGCTGCGAAATTGACAGCCCAGATGCTTCAGGGGTCCGCACGCCTGTTGCTTGAAACCGGAGAGCATCCCGCTGCGTTGAAGGATCAGGTCACGACCCCCGGGGGAATTACCACTGCAGGACTGTTGGTGATGGAAGACGGCAGAATTCGTTCCACCCTGGCACGTACCATTCAGAAGGCATCGGTGACGGCACATAAATTGGGGGATGAGTAGTCAACGGGGTCGGTCTATTACAGCAGGTCGAGTTTTTTGAGTTGCTTCACTAACTTTTCTTTTTCTACCGGTTTTACCAGATAGCCGTCGGCTTCTTCTTTGAATGCATCGATAACATTCTTTTTATCGCCAAGCGCGGTGACCATGATTATTTTCGTGCCCTGACCCACGCTGTACCCATTGGATTCTTCAATTTCGCGAATTTTTTTCAGCGCGTCATGCCCGTTCATTTTGGGCATCATAATATCGAGTAAAATTGCATCATAAGGGTCATTGGCATTCAGCGAATGTTGCACCGCTTCCACTGCTTCGTCTCCATCGACGGCCAGCTGAGAGGAGGCGAACTCCTTGGTTATTTCCTGGAGCAGCAGTCGGTTGGTGAATTCGTCGTCAACAATTAACAGTTTCATTGGTCACGCCTTTCTGCGACGCCCGTGCGAACGGTGGTATGTTACGCAACGGGGAGTCGTAAATCTCCACTTGAAAAAAGTATCGTCGGCGAACGCGGTTTATTAATATGCGTGTTGCAATTATCTGTTCTTTTTTCGGGCAAACTGTTTTTGGGTGAGATGGGTGGCTTCTGCGTCGAACGGATTTTCCGGCCAGAAATGTTTTGCATACCGGGCGCGCAGTTCTTTTCGAACTTCCGGATACGTGACCGTCCAAAAACTATACAGGTCATTTGTAATTTGTACCTCTCGTCCGTTTGGGGCGAGGAGGGCGATAGACAGTGGTATCGGCTTGGTTCCGATTGTCGGGCTTTGGGTGAATCCGAATAATTCCTGCAATTTGACGTGAATTCTCGGTGCCGCACCGTTTTCCATCCACAGAGTGAAATCGATGGGAATGTCGCGTCCCGACGGGACGGTGATGGACGTCGGCACCCATTTGCGAAGCTGCTGCCGGGTTTCGTACGGAAGCAGCGATTCAATGTGCGCCGGCAAATCGATTGTCTGCACTTCTGACAGCGAGGATGCGGTCTGGCAATACGGAAGTATCCATTGCGCAATCGTTTCGTCCGTGAGCGGTGGCAAATCGATGGATGATATATGGGCCTGAGCGAATGCGAGTCGTGCGAATGCATTTTTCTTCTTCGGCGTATCTAAAAAAAGTCGCTGCCATTGTTTCATGGCCTCTCGGTGCAGGAGGTCGGCGCGTTTCTTCGATGGTACTCGGGGCATTGGCACGGAGTCGATTTCAAGCTCTAGAAAGTGGGTTATCTCCCGGGCGGTAACTTTTCCGGTGCGCTCAATATATTGCGCAACGGTCGTTTTTCTGAACAGTTCCGGGTAGTGGTTCTGTATCTCGTTGATGGAAACCGCACTGGCCATGGAAACAACACTGCGATTGTCATGATGATTGCCCGATGCGTCTCCATCCAGCGCTAGAAAGAACAATGATTTTTTGACCAGCGTGCGATTGCCGAGAACGATCCCTCGACCGTTTGCCATTGTTGCCGTCCGATCATCCACATCGTTTTTTTTGCACACACGATCCACATAACCGGGAAGTAAAATATGGTCGGTTGCCATCGCATTTGAAAAGGTGCGGTTTCGAAGCGAATGCAGCAGCTGTGTCTGGGTCTTTTGAACGTTGCGAAGGCCAGTCGGATGAATTTCAGGGTGGGTGACCGATGTCTGCCGGGCACGAGCTTGCTCTGCGTTTTCGATTTCGGACATACGGAACATGATGTCGCAATCTTCGATGTGATTTTCGTCGGGAATGCGGTTGCTGAGTATGTCCCGTTCTGAAAGCAATGCGGCGGCGAGAGTGCCAACCTCTGCGCGGTTGTTCGCCACAGCGCAGGCGACAATAAGGCCGAGACGGGGATGGAGGGGCAGGACGGAAACCTCTTTTCCCAATTGCGTGAGTTGCATTTTTTGAGGGTGCATCAATTTCAGCAGCCTCAGTGTATCCATCGCCCGGTCCACGGTAGAAGACGGGAGCGGGGTGATTAAATGGATGGTATCGGGCGCACGGCAGAATGCGGCGACAAGGGTGAAGAGGGTCGATACCGGGTCAACCCGTTGGATTTCCGGAACCGACTGTTGCATCAATTCATTGTGTTGGGTTTCGGTCCAAAGTCGATATACGGTTCCCGGGCCCGTGCGCGCAGCTCGTCCCGCGCGCTGGGTGGCGCTGAATCGACTGATGGGTCCGGTAACCAGTTTTTCAAATCCGATGCCGCTGCGCCATTCGATTCGCTTTTCGAGACCGCTGTCCACCACAATTGAAATATTCGGAATCGTCAATGACGTTTCCGCGATATTGGTGGACAGTACGATTCTGCGTCGTCGTCCGGGGCACAGTGCGGCATCCTGCGCGGATTGGGACAGTGCACCGTACAACGGAATCACTTCAATTGATGCCGGAATCGTGCTGTTGAGCGAACCGCGTACCGACTCGATTTCTCGCGCCCCCGGAAGGAACACGAGAATATTTCCGGACTCGTGCGAAAACAGTGCTCTTTTCACCGCGCGTGTCACGTTGTCGGTCAATGGACGAATCGACGACTGAAGCAACCGCTGCTCGCTGTGAACGGTATTGAGAGGGAACGGTGTGCCGGATGCGCGAATCACCGGGCAGTTATTCAGATAGCGGCTGACCTCATCACTATCAATCGTGGCTGACATGACAATGACTTTCAAATCATCGCGCACGCTCAATGTTTCTTTCAGCATGCAGAGCGCTAAATCCACGTTCACCGACCGCTCGTGAAACTCATCAATAATGACGTACGATGTGCCTTCAAGAAATGGATCGCTGAGAAATCGCCGGGTGAGAATGCCTTCTGTTACTACATGTACAAGTGTGTTCGGACCGCTTTTTTTATCGAAGCGCACCTGGTATCCGATGGTTTTCCCAACCGGTTCGTCAAGCTGTCTGGCCATAAACGATGCGACAGCTCGTGCGGCGATGCGTCGGGGCTCCAGCAATACGATATTGCCTCCCGTTGAACGCAATTCCGGAAGCAGTGCCAGGGGGACGCGCGTGGTTTTCCCGCTGCCGGGCGGCGCACAGAGCACCAGTGCCGGATGGGTCTGCAGCGTGGTGAGAATATCGTCGAGAACGTCGTCGATAGGCAATGGCAAGCGGTTGGATGGAAGCACTGTAGTCAAAGGATGTGGTTTCTATGGTTTTCGGCAGATTATCGCGTCGGGCAGTATTTCGGCGCTAGTCGACAGCGATAAGTCCGTCTTTTACTTTAATCGTTGCGGCCCCCCCCCCCTGTAACTTGCCGAACAGAATTTCAGCCGCCAGAGGACGCCGGATTTCTTTTTCTATGAGCCGTTTCATGGGGCGAGCGCCGAATCTGTCGTCGAACCCTTTTTCCGCGAGGTACTCGAGCGCGGGGTCGGTAATTGAAAGATCCACATTTTTTTCTTTTATTTGTTGCTGCAGCTGTTCAATGAATTTTTGAGCAATTCGCTTGGCGATCTCTTTTTTCAATCGGTTGAATTTCACAATATCAGTCAGCCGATTGCGAAATTCCGGGCTGAACAGACGCTCCACTTCCTTGTCGGCGTTTGAAAAACCCGAATCACCGAATCCAATCGATGCTTTGGCATCCTCTCGACTGCCTGCATTGGAGGTCATTATCAGAATAACGTTCTGGAAGTGGGATTTGCGGCCGTTGTTGTCGGTCAGTTGGCCGTAATCCATCACCTGCAGCAAAATATCGAAAATATCTTTGTGCGCTTTTTCAATTTCATCGAGCAACAGCACCGCATGGGGGGTTTTGCGAATGGCGTCTGTAAGCAGTCCGCCCTGTTCATACCCGACGTATCCGGGGGGGGAACCGATGAGCCGCGATACTGTATGTTTTTCCATGTACTCGCTCATGTCGAATCGGATGAACTGGATGGATAGTTTGTCTGCCAACTGTCTGGCCAACTCGGTTTTTCCCACACCGGTCGGACCCACCAGCAGAAAGGAGCCCACAGGGGATTCGGGTTCACCCACGCCGGCACGGGACAGCTTGATGGCCTCCACGACGGCGTTTACCGCACTATCCTGGCCGAACAATTGCCCCCGGATGCTTTCCTCGAGTTTGACCAGCACACTGCGGTCGTCTTCGTTGGCATCCAAATCGGGAATTCGAGCCACTTTGGACACCACTTCTTTAATATCGAGGACATCAAGGGTCGCTTTTCGTTGCTCCCTCGCTGTCATGCGATTCTTTGCGCCGGTTTCGTCGACCAGGTCAATGGCCTTGTCGGGCATGAACCGATTCTGAATATATTTGTCTGCCAATTCGCATGCGGCGCGAAGTGCGCTGTCTGTATATGTAACCCCATGGAACTGTTCATACTCGATTTTCAAACCCTGCAGAATTTTAATGGTTTCATCAATCGTTGTGGGTTCAATATCGATTTTCTGAAATCGTCTGAGCAGCGCCTTGTCGGTTTCAATGGTGCGTTTGAAATCATCGTATGTGGTTGTGCCGATGCAGCGAATCCGGCCCGATGCCAATGCGGGTTTCAGCAGGTTCGATACGTCGACCGCAGACCCGGACACCGCACCGGCGCCGGAAATCAGATGTATCTCATCAATGAACAGAATCGGGCTATCCATTTTTTCCAGTTCGTCGAGTGTTGCCTTCAGCCGTTCCTCCATCTGGCCCCGGTACTTGGTTCCGGCGAGCAATGTACCGATTTCCATCAGGTAGATTTCGGCATCTGCCAGCACCTCGGGCACATCTGATGCAACGATTTTATTGGCGAGTCCGTGAACAAGAACTGTTTTTCCCACGCCCGGTTCGCCCAGCAGGATGGGATTATTACGGGTTTTTCGACACAAAACCTGCATGGTTCGCTCCAGTTCCGCGGTACGCCCCACCAAGGTTTGGGTTTTGCCTTCCCTTGCCAGCTGTGTCAGGTGAATGGTGTATTTGAGCAGCGGGCTTTCCTTTTTTTTCGGTGCTTCCGGATTGGGCTGCAGCTCCCAGTTCTGTTCGTACACTTCATCTTCTGGAGGTGCACCATGGGAAATGACTTCGAGTAAATCCACATGGGTGACGCCCTGTTTTCTCAGCAAATGAACCCCATAGGAGCGTTTTTCCTCCCACAGCGCAACCAGCAGATCCGGGGTGCCGATTTCGCTGCGGGAACTGTATTTCACCTGAAGCACCGCACTTTCCAGCACGCGCTGGAATCCAACAGTTTGCATCGGCGCCTCTTTTTTTTGAACCGCTTCCGCACTCATGGTGGGAAGCTCATTCTCCAGATACCAGTCCAGATCCGTGACAACCTTCTGAATATCGACATCAAGGTTGTCGAGAATTTCAATTATTTCGCGACTGTGCAGCAATGCGTAGAGCAGATGCTCCGCTGTGATGTATTCATGTTTGCGCTGGTACGCTTCGTCAATCGCAGATTCAATGGCGTTTTTTATGCTTCGTGTAGACATAGTTATGATTCTGCCCGCAGGGTGCATTTCAGCGGGTATCCCTCATTTCTGGCGCGGGTCATCGTTTGCATGGCTTTGGTTTCTGCAATTTCAAACCAGTAGGTGCCGGCAATGGCTTCACCTTTCTGGTGAATATCGAGCATCAGTTTTTCCGCAGTTGTATCGGTGTGACCGAAAATTTCTTTGAGTACCGCCACAACGAATTCCATCGTCGTGTAGTGGTCGTTGTGCATGACGACTTTGTACTTCCCCGGGCTGTCGCTGTCGATGTCGTCGGCTTCCAGAATGTCACTGTCGTATTTTTCTTGATTATTAGGCATAATTCAACTCGCTCATAATACGGATATAGTGATCCGCCCCCTCGATTTCAACCATGTAATGTACTATATTGCATGGATTTTACCGGCGCTTTTTCAAAAAAAATAGAAGATTTCCGGAGGGAGCGGAGAAAAACAATCAGTTCTTTATGATTTCCGGCACGCGCAACCGGTTGGTTCGGAACCTTATTGGTGTGTTCGCCGGAGAATCTTTTTACGCTGGAACAACTCAAACCATTTTTCCGGGCGCTGATTCGGGAAAAGAACGTGAGCAGAAAGATGACCCATACGGTAGGGCAAAAACGTCAAAATTTTGATATTATCAGTTTTAACTGACATCGAAGGAGCATTCATGGAACAAGTTGAAGTGACTGAAAATCGGCATAAGTGTGGAATTGGAACTTTCCTGGGATGGGTATGCGCATTTTTTGTGGTGTTGGGCTCCCCTTCGGCGTGGGCGGCGCCGGTGCGGGGCGAGTTGCACACGTTTTACCAACCGGATGGCAGCGCAGTGACATTGCGGTTGTTCGGCGACGAGTTCTACATTCGAGCTGAATCCGAAGACGGATATACCGTTGTTCGAGACAATCAGACCGGATGGATTTGCTACGCTGAACCCGATGAATCCACACAAGATCTGGTGTCCACCGGAATTCCGGTTTCCGCAGATGGCGATGACGTAACGCTGGGATATGTGAAGCTCGACAAACATATGCGACTCGTTCCGTCTCGAGTCGCTGAAAAAGCGAATACCGCCTATCAGAAGTTGTATCCGGGCGCAATCGGTCGCGCCAGAGTGACGGAAGTTGATGGAAATACCGTGGTGGCCCCGCCGGTGCCGCCGACCCTGGATGTCGAGTCTTTGCCGTCTGTTTCCGGAACTGTTCGAATCCTGGCGTTAATTGTTGATTTTGTGGATGCACCGGCCACTGCGTCCGTCGATGACTATCGGGCGATGCTCAACGATTATGACTGGACCAATTCGAGAAGTGTGTATTCGGTCAGTCGGTACTACGACGAAGTTTCGCAGGGGCGATTGACTGTGGAGCACGAAGTGTTTGGTATCTACCGGGCGCCGTTGTCGTTTGCGGAGTATGACCAAATGGAATACGGCACAGGCGCAATGCAGATACTGGCGATGGCGTTGCAGGAGGTGGAGAATTCGGGGTTTGATTTTTCAACACTGTCTACTACCACGAACTGGCGAGGGGATCCGGTGATTCAGGCAATCAATGTGATTTACACCGGTGATGCGGCGGAGTGGGCCGAAGGCATGTGGCATCATCAGGGGTGGTTCAATGATTTCAGCGCGGACGGTGTCGGTACAGAAAAATATGCCACCGGCGACGGAAATGAGCCCTTTGGCACAATGACAACCATTCACGAAGACGGGCACATGGTGTGTGGTTGGCCGGATGTGTATTTTTATAGCGGAGATACCAATCCCATTCAGGGATTTTGCATCATGGGAGGCGGCTGGGGAACGCCGCCCCCGAATCCGTATTTTCGCACCGCAGCGGGCTGGAGCGATGTCGTCGATATTACCGGCCAAGACGGCGTATGGACAACGATCGCCAATGATCATCAGGTTTACAAGTATAATAACTTATCCAATCCTGCGGAGTACTTCCTGATTGAGGCACGACTTCGGACAGACCATCTGCATGAATATTTGCCAGATGAAGGGTTGACCATCTGGCGGGTGGATGAAAACGGGGACCAGCAGAGTTGGCCGGAAACCACAGCAGATCATCTTGAAGTGAACTTAATGCATGCCAACAATAATGCTGTTGAAATGGAAGGGGCATGTTACCACGAGGGATATGTCACCGAATTTAATGATACCACCGCGCCGAATGCCCATTGGTGGGATGGAAGCGAATCCGGTGTGGATATTCATACCATTTCGGCAGTGGGCAGCACGATGACGTTCGTGACCGGCGCCGGCTCCACAGATGGCGATACCGATACCGATACCGATACCGATACCGATACCGATACCGACAGCGATACGGATAGCGACTCAGACAGCGATACTGATTCCGATACCGATGCCGATACGGACAGCGATACCGATTCCGACACCGACAGCGATTCAGATTGTTCATATGATTGCGTTGCCAGCGACTGGGCATGTACCGGCGATCCGGCTTACGGTGGACTGGGCGGCGTGATTGTGACCGAAACACCGTGCGTACCCACCAATGAAAACGGTTGGAGTGCGATATGTTGTGATGCGACCGGCACTACAGACGGCGACAGTGATACCGATAGCGATACGGATTCTGACAGCGACAGTGATTCAGATACCGACAGCGACGCCGACAGTGATTCAGATACCGACAGCGACGCCGACAGTGATTCAGATACGGACAGCGACAGCGATACCGATAGCGACACGGATTCTGACAGCGACAGTGATTCAGATGCAGACAGCGATACCGATTCAGATACAGACGCCGACGGAGACGGAGATGCGGATTCAGACAGCGATGGGGATGCCGATGGCGACAGTGACGGCGACAGTGACGGCGATAGTGATGGGGACAGCGATGGTGACAGTGATGGTGACGCCGACGATGACGACGCTGAAGACGATGCAGACGCTGACGATACGACCTCGACCGACGACGGCTCCTGTGGCTGCGCGGTCGCCGGAAGCAACCGTACATCCCCCTCACTCCTCCGTACGCTGATTGAACTACTGAACTGATGAACTAGCCACCTACGGCAGGATATACGTTAATTTTATGCGGGGGTTTTGATGCCGATCAGGCGGAGAAGTCCATCCAGGATGGTCCATGGGTTCGGAGGGCATCCCGGTACATACAAATCGACCGGGAACATATCCGATATGCCGTTATTCACTTCTTCGTGGTCCTTAAACGGTCCGCCGCTGATAGCGCAGGCGCCGACCGCAATGACGAGTTTGGGCGAGGGGACAGCATCCAATGTTTTTTGAAGTGCCAGTTTCATATTTTGAGAAACCGGTCCGGTTACTAGAATTCCGTCTGCATGGCGGGGTGATGCCACAAATTGAATGCCGAAACGGCCGAGATCAAATGTCAGCGTTCCAAGTACATTGGTGTCTGCTTCACATGCATTGCAGCCCGCAGCGCTCACCTGGCGTAGCTTTAAAGACCTTCTGAATATGCGGTTTGCACTCTCCACAAGTAGCGCTTTGTTCGCGTTGCTTTCACTGATAATGAGTCCTTTCCTGCTGCTGGTAGACAGCCGATAGTCATGGCTGAATGTCAGTGCAGAAGTGGGACATGCTTCCTGGCACAAACCGCAAAAAAGGCATCTGCCCATATCGAGAGAGAAAGATCCGGCACTGAAGGAAATGGCGTCTGTCGGACAGCAATCGCTGCAGAGATGACAATCGGGTATACAATCGCTTTTTGAGAATACAGGTAGTCCCTGGAACAGGTCAGGAAGCGTAGGTGGTGACTTGGGGTAACGGTGGGTTCGATGCCCCTGACGAAATCGGGCAATAAGTGATCGATGCATAGTTTTGTCCTTTTATAAATCGTGCCCACAGTAGGACAAGTTGAAACTTTTATTACACAGGGGAAAGTCTGAAATTTGTTCGTTCCGCAGAGCCATCGAAAGGGCAAACCAATTGTGAAAAGATGGATCTATCACTTTGTAAACATCGAATTTCCCGGATTTATCGGTTACTATGGTGTGACAGACAAGTCCTCGCCAGCCTTCAGTTAATGATACGACCAGCTGTTCTGGAGCCGGCGCATGTTTGATTGGTTCACTCATCAGAATATCGATGGGCCCTTCGGGTAGATTATCAAGTGCTTGTTCGATGAATGATTTCGAAAATTCAATTTCGTTCCAGCGGATTTTTGCTCTTGAGTATACATCTCCGCCGGTCTGTGTCGCTACAGGAATTTGAAGGGTTTTATAGACTCCGAACGGGAAATGAGTGCGCGCATCAGTGTCAATTCCTACTGAGCGTGCTGTCGGTCCAACCCACCCAAGTGCAATTCCATCTTTTTGGGCAATGACGCCCGTGTTTTCAAAACGCGCCATAACTGAAGGTGTTGCCCATAGTAAATCACATGAGATTTGGGTATCTCTGTAAATGGTGGCAAGCCGCTTTTTCAGTTCATCCACTTTGCTTTTGCTGACATCAAATCGAACACCACCCGGCCGAATTAGATTTCGTCCGAAACGATTGCCACAGAGAAGCCCGGTCATGTTCAGATAGTCGCCGCGTATTCTTCCGTTGAAGGAGAGAGTCGGAAGATAGCCAATATCGCCGGCGAGCGCGCCGAGGTCGCCAGTGTGGTTGGCAAGACGCTCCAATTCAAGGGCAATAGCTGAGATATAGGTGGCTCGTTCAGGGACATCAATGTTGTACAATGCCTCGATGGCTTGTGTGTAAGCGATTGTATGGGCAATGGTACTGTCTCCCGCGAGCGTCTCGATGTAAAAAGGTGTTCGCGTGTCGGGACCGCCGACAAGTTTTTTTTCGATTCCGCGATGCTGATAGCCCAATTCGATTTCAAGATGAAATACATCTTCTCCATGACACTGAAAACGAAAATGTCCCGGTTCAATGATGCCGGCGTGCACCGGGCCGACCGCAACTTCATGCGGTTCCAGACCGGACATCCGAAAATAGTCGGTTACGCCGGGTTGAATCGGGGCATCCGGGGAGAGAATATTTTTTCCGTTGTAGGCAGTTTGAAGGAATCGAATTGGTTTCAGCCACGGATGTCCCGTGGGAATAATCGCCCATTGCTCTGCCAGCTCTCTTTCGAACCAGTGAAATTGAGGGGCGTGTGGAGTCAACGCCTCATATGTACTGCTGACAACGGTGTAGAAAACGAAAATTTCGCTATTGGCGGGCGTTCCAATTGCACAATAAATGGCAACCTGGTCGTCTTTGGGGGTACCGAAAAAGGAGAGAACGAGCCCTCCATTGTTTGCAAGTTCAATTGCTTTTGTGCGAAAGGTATCGATAGCTAGTTGAGGTACATCCTTCAATGATACCGCGATTGCGTTTTTTTGCGGGGTTAAATTCATTGCAACGCACCTCCTGTTATCACTTGAGCGGCGCTACGAAGCAGCATATCCAGCTGTTCGGGGATGAAAACGCCAAGAGTCAGCGAAGCTACCCCAAGGAAAACGGGTGGAATGACTGTCCAAGGGTGAAGCTGTACGGATGAGATGTTTTCTGCTGGAGGCCCGAATGTCATCCGGGTAAATGTTGCGGCCATACCAATAAATACGAGCAATAAGCAGAATAAATAGAGTCCCGCAGTGACAAAACGCTCTTGCTGGATAGCTTCCTGAAGAATACTGAATTCGCTGATAAAAGTTCCAAAAGGAGGGGAACCGGTGATTGCGAGAAATCCGCCAAACCAAAGAATCGCAACGACGGGAGCGGTTCGTTTAAGCGCGCGTACCGAATCAATGCGCTTGGTGGCATAAATGGTCAATATATTGCCGGCAGTCATGAATAGCATCGCCTTGACAAACGAATGATTCACCGCATGAAGAAGAGATCCGAACATGGCATGCTGAGCCAGGCCGGTACCTAAAATAATGATTCCCATATGCTCAACGCTGGAGTACGCCAGGAGTCGTTTGTAATCTGGTTGCCGCAAAATGAATATAGATGCGGTGCCCATGGAGAAAAGACCGAAACCAATAAGAACCGGCGCGCCGAAATCCCCAATATGCGCTGCGTTTAATAGCTGAAGTATTCTTAGAATTCCAATGTAGGCGCAGTTTAGCAACGCTCCGGAGAGAAGCGCAGAGACTGCGGAAGGTGCTTCACTGTGTGCGTCTGGGAGCCAGGTGTGAAGCGGAGCGAGTCCCATTTTTGTACCGTAGCCGACCAGAATAAAAATAAAAACAAGTTTCAGCCAGCGAGCATCTAATTCAGTGGCGTGTTGTACCAGTGCATCGATGCTGAGCTCGGTGGTTATTCCTCCTGCTGAAAGCGCAAGGGAAAAAATACCTAACAATGCGATTGCGATTCCAACGGAACACAACAAAATATATTTCCATGCCGCTTCTAGCGACCGCTTTCCCTGGTGAAAGTATATCAGCGGTGTCGTGGCGAGGGTGGTTGCTTCAATGGCAACCCATTGGAGTCCCAGTCTTCGACTTAAAATAACAGTGGTCATGCTTGCGAGAAAAATCATCAGACAACCGGTGAAAATGGCCTCCGGTTTAAAACGAAGGTCACTATTTTTTTGTGGTGTATGCGGGTTGTTCTGGAACGAGCCGACCGCATAAAGTGTTGCGGTAAAAAACAGCAAACTGGTTAACGGAAGGAAAATGCGACTGACCGCATCGAATAACAACCATGTATTTTGTGGAATGTGTTCGGGATTGAATAGTGCCAGTAATAACGAGAACACAAAGTGAGAAAATGCTGCGAATATCCATAGCCCACGACGTATCCGATTGGATGAAATGAGGTAACTTGCGATTCCTGCCGCAAGTGGAATTATAATCAGTACCCACAGAATCATTATGCGTTCTCCATATCAACGACATCATCGTGGGAGTCGTCTATCTTGTCTAACAGTTCGTTGAAGAGGTGTGTATCGGTATGATCAAAAGCCTTGTCGATTCTAAAAATCATGATTCCCATCAGGAAAACACCCACGAAGATGTCGAGCATCACGCCCATTTCGACGATGAAAGGGAATTCGTGACCTATTCCCAATCCGGTAGCGAAAACCCCGTTCTCAAGAACAAGGTACCCAATGGTCTGCGTGATTGCCTTTTTTCGAGTAATGATAAGAAACATACCGCTCAGAATTAGAAAGAGTGCGACCGAAAACAAAGCCGGTGGAATGGAACGCGCTGTTGAGGCGATTGATAAATTCCAGGCAATATAGGACGAGAAGCCGAGTAGCAGTATGCCGATGAATAATGAAGCACCGAACCCGATAAACGGTTCAACTTCCAGTTTGGCCTTTGAACGATGCAGTACGAATGTCAACAACCAGGGTAATATAGCTCCTTTCAGGAGAATGCTTGAAATTCCAATGGTCCATGTGCCGAGATTGAGGTGTTGGGAATTATGAAGCAAAAAAGCAACACCGAGAAGAAAACCTTGTGCAATCACCATTCGAATAGATATTCGTATGCGGCTGGAGCCTAACAGAAACAGTGATGTCAATGCGAGCAAAACGGAAATGGTATCAATCATCTTAACCTGCCAGTGTCATTAATAGTCCGGTGGCAACCAATGCGGTTGCGCCAACGAGAAGTTTCGGGATATTCCGAAGTCGGATACGGCCCATGATAGATTCGATAATCCCGACTACCACAGCGACAAAAATAATTCCTACAGCGACACCGACTGTCTGCATGGCAGGTTTTTCGAATAAATGCGGGAAGACCAAATTGGAGATAAGCGCGCTGAAAATCCAGATTTTGATTGCCGACGCGTAGGTGACTATACCCAACAACGGTCCGCCGGTATCAAGCACCATCACTTCGTGAATCATTGTCAATTCCAAATGTGTATTGGGGTCATCTACAGGGATTCGAGAATTTTCAGTAAGTAGTAAAATCATCCATGCAGCCACCAGGAGTGTAATGGTCGTACCGGTTGGATGCAGCTCTGTGAGTTGAATACTTCCGAATATTCTACTGAGCGATGATTCGCCGGTATGTATGGCCAGCAGAAGTGCTCCGAGCATAAAGGTTGGTTCTCCAAGAGCTGCAAAGGTAACTTCTCGACTTGCTCCCATCCCTTCAAAGCTGGAACCGGTGTCAAGGGCCGCGATAACTGTAAGGAAACGTGATAGACCGAGTAAATAGGCCAACAGAATAAAATCTCCAGAAAAGGAAATCGGTGCCTCGATGGGCCCCCAGGGAATAAGAAGCAATGCGACAATCAGGGCTGCAAGAATGCCGGCTGGAGCCAATTGAAACACCAGGGTCGTGCTGTTACCGTATATCATGTTTTTTCTAAAGAGCTTGAATATATCGAAATACGTCTGGAGAAGCGGAGAACCGTTTCTTCCGGCAAACATGGCTTTAATTCGATTAATAATGCCGAAAAGCAGTGGTGAAAAAAGCAGAGCAGAAAACAGTGTAATGGCGTCAAACGGTTTCATTTTAATTTCCCGCGGTGATGAACAGCAGAGCGATAAGCGTTACTGCCACATATATAACGTAAATATGAACATGACCATGCTGCAGGATTTTAAAAGGCAGCAGGATTTTGGCCGCGAATTTGAATAATGGCGCAAAAAAAGACTCTCTTGTTCTGTCCTTGATAATGGTTTCAAATGAACCACTGTCGGGAAAAAAGCCGTTGGGTGCAATGCGTACAATTTTCAGCCGTAAGATGGCACGGAATAAATTTACAATAGGCGCGGTGTACGACGAAGGGGTATATTGCATACTTGGTTCAGGTCGTGCATAGCCGCAGTCCCAAACTGGACGTCTTTCGCTGGTTGATTTCCGCCCGCCGGAGAGGATGGTAACGGTTGCTGCCAGAACAGCGAATAATGCCAGAAGTAAACCGAACACAATAATAATAT
Organism: Deltaproteobacteria bacterium; assembly: GCA_016936575.1. Classification (GTDB taxonomy): domain Bacteria; phylum Myxococcota_A; class Polyangia; order JAAYKL01; family JAAYKL01; genus JAFGXQ01. The sequence goes on along the minus strand of JAFGXQ010000180.1, from coordinate 4,729 downwards.
TCTGAAGCGAGGGCTGAAGTACATCGTAGAGGGGCGTCGGTGCTCCGTGCATTACAGGGCTATAATTTTGTATCGCCGCCTCGATAAACGGCAACAAATACGGTGAAAAAACGCCAAGGGCAATTGCACAAACAGCCAATACCAACTGGGGCGCTTTCATTCTCCAACCAGGGTCTTTGGGTGTTACATCAAGAGAAACCCTTGGTTCACCGAGAAAAATGAGTCCCGCACTTTTGGTGAATGCTGCAACCGCAAGCCCTCCGACAAGAGCAAGCGTGGTGAGCAGTACGGCTGCCAGCGTGATTGGCGCGATTCCGTGAGTCAGTGCACTTTTTATGCCTGCGAAATAGAGAACAAATTCGCTTACAAAGCCGTTAAAAGGTGGGATCGCAGATGCCGCTATCGCTCCCGTAAAGAATAAGGATGCTGTAAATGGCATTTTTTTCAATAATCCACCCAGTGTGTTCATTTCTTTGGAGTGGGTTTCATGCACAACCGTTCCGGCGGAAAGAAATAACAATCCTTTGAAAACGGAGTGGTTCAGGACGTGAAGCATCGCTCCTCCGAAACCAAGAATAGAAAGCGCGGAGTTCTGCCATGCGATGCCGAGAATTCCTGTTCCCAGCCCCATGCAGATGATACCGATGTTTTCAACTGATGAGTACGCCAGCATTCTTTTCAGATCATGTTGCGAAAGCGCATATACGATGCCGACCACACTTGCCAGCGCGCCAAGGGCGACTAATGTCCATCCCCATTCGGACGGTGGGGCGCCGATGAACGCGAGAGAACGAAAAAGTCCGTATATTCCCATTTTGATCATTACCCCCGACATGAGCGCGGATACATGACTGGGAGCTGCCGGATGGGCGTCAGGAAGCCATATATGCAACGGGAATATACCCGCTTTGGAGCCAAATCCCACAACGGAAAGTCCAAATAGTACGGTTGCCAATTCTGGTGAAAGTGAATGCGAGGATTCAATAAAATGATTAAAATTGTAGTCGCCTGTTTTCTGGCCCAGAATTGCAAAGAAAGCCAACAGTGCCATTACGCCGATATGGGTGGCGATCAAATAAGTCCAGCCTGCTTCCCGTACTGACGAAAGCTGATCGTCGAAAGTGACAAGAAAAAAGGACGATATTGCCATGATTTCCCAAACGATTAGAAAGAGAATCGCATTTTGAGCCGTAAGCAGCAGCATCATAGCGGCTATCAGTGTATTATAGAAAAAGTAATGACTTCCAATTCCTTGAGGGTGTTTGAGATATTCCGTACTATATAACGCCGTGAGCGGACCAAGGGTAATTACCGGCAACATGAATAGCGCTGAAAGTGGGTCAAGGGAGATATTGAATTCACCCACAGGAAGGTTCCATGCGGCACGCAGCACTTCCGGTGAAACGCCGACAATCGCAGATATAACGGGAATAGCAGAGAGAACCGAGCCGACAACAATGCAGCTGACTGCGATGCCTTTGGCCAAATGTGGATATTTGGAAAAGAGCACAGCCAGTAGTCCTCCAGTTTCGATTACGATGCAACCGATGAGAAATAGCCACATAATAGTTTCCTTCTATGTTTTCGCGTATGTTTGTTTTGCAACAAAGAGATTTGAGATACGGTATTGGGGCCAGCAAAGCGTGCTTGGTATTATCAGCGCGTTTCTGAGTGTGCTAACAAACGAGGAAAAGAACATTAATTCAATAGCGGCCAAGCTGTTCACTCTGTTTTTTTGGGGGAATCGAAGTATTCGCTTCGTCTCGGGCGCCATATAGGCCATTTTGTTGGGGTTGTCCAATAATTTTTAGGAAACGGAGAAAAATTAATTCAATTTGAGTTGTCAAAATAGAAGTGTTCTTCCTTTTCATATTTGGTAGTACTTTCAGGGCATTTAAATTCTATTCAGGAAGTAAGAGTAACATATGAAAACAGCCTACGATTTTTTTCAAACATATCTTGCGGAAAATATTGCAGATTCTGACGTGTTACAACGGATGCAGAATGTCATTGCCGAATTTTCAGCACGAGCACCGAAAATGATTGTTATGAAATGCATCGATGGGCGCGTGCATGGTAGCGCGGCAAAAGGATATCCCCCGACGACAGTGGTATTTGGTCGCACGGACGGGAACAAGGTGTCTTTGGATCGAAGCAATTTCTGGTATTGGAACAGAATTGACAGGGTAGTGAAGAATGCGTATTTCAATACGCCGCAAACCCCTGCAGTGTTTATTGCCTTCATGCATCATTCAAAAAGCGGGCTTGGATGTGCATCTCATCAGTCGAATGATGTAGAAGCATACAAGTCGATAGAGATGCAAATGACAGAAGTGCGAAAGCAGTATTCTGATGCCGAATTGTTTGTGTTGGGTGGAGATACTGAAACCGATACTATGGCTGAGGCGTTGATTTTTTCGGATGGGACGCGGTTGGATAGTGCGGAAATAATCTCCTACTGCAATCTTGTTAAACCTGCAGATGTGTTTCACAAGGCGTTTGTGTCTCAGAAAATTGACGATATTGCCACATGTCGCAACATCAATCATCAGACTCCTCTGGCGTTGCTGGAAGGCGAGAATCCCCGATTTTTTGCCAATTTGGACGTATGTTTGAATATGCAGAACTATCTGCTGCGCACGATTACCACACTGATTCGCAAAGAACGTACCGAATTGTATCGGATTGTCCGTCCCGATGTGTTGGATTTGATTTTTGATACCATCCGTGAACAGAAGATTCCTGTGAATCTTCTTGGACCGATTGTTTATCAAACGGTGTGGAATATTGCCTATTCTTTGTATCATACGACGCTGCTTAAAAGTCTGAGCGAAGAACAGCGAACCGCATTGCTTGACCATGCGGAGGAATTGGCCTGCTACGGTGATGGTTTTGAAACGTTACCTCGAAATAAATCGGTGTTGGTGAAAACCGGTCGTGGAAACGACATGGAAGCGCTTCATGTTGCCAGAAAGGTATTGGAAAAGAACCGTGTGCGCTATCATCAGGATCACAAGTTGCTTGTACACATCAATGTGGAAGTGAATGGTCAAATGATGGAATGGGAAGATTTTAATGATAATGTTGGGTCTAGAATTCTAACCATGCTGCGCAATGTCGGGTCTGTTTTCGGAGATGACGTGGCGATTCTCACATCTTATTCCTATCGGAATGAAAAACGATTTTATCCGGTAAAAATATCCAGAGAAGATTCTCGTCTGGTGTATCCAGTTGATGTGATTGCACCGGTGAATTCGATTTCGAAGTTCAGCAACATGCTGCTAAAGGCGGAAGAAGCGTTGTACCGGATGGAATTTTTCAAAGAATCGCGGTAGCTGATTTCGCTTTTCATACTGGAGTTCATTCCTCTTCGCAATATCCGATCATTACAGCGATGGCATCTTCGCCGCGGCTGCCGAGAACGGCATCCGGGACGCCGTCGTTGTTGAAATCGTAAATGATCGGTCGAGAGGGGCCGTCGCCGCTGTAAAAACTATCGAGACCGGTAAATGTGAGGTCGCTCACCCCGGTGCCGAACAGTAGCGATAGGCTGTCATCCTGCCAGTTGCTGACGATGAGATCCGGAACGTTATCATCGTTGAACAGGGCGACTTCCACTGCACGGGAGCCGTTTCCGGTTCCGTAGTCTTCGCGGAACCCGAATGTGCCGTCGCCGTTTCCGAACCAGATAGAAATGGTATCGGAAAACTGATTGCCCACCAGAATGTCATCGTTGTCATCCCCGTCCAAATCTGTGACCGTGACCAGCATGGGATTGTTTCCTGAAATCAATGACAGGTCATTGTTGAAATATCCGTCCCCACGGCCGAACAGAACATCGATGGAGTTCTCCAGTCCGCATGCGACAGCCACATCGACATTGCCGTCCTCGTTGAAATCACCGGTGGCCAGCCCCGTGGGGCCCAGTCCGGTGATTGTGGATTTAATATTTTGGAATGAACCGTTCCAGATGCCGTCCGATACCTCTGCCAGGCGCACGACCACCCGCGGCGTATCATAGCTGTTTGACGTGACGATGAAGTCATTCACATTGTCGTTATTAATGTCGGCAATCGCCAAGTCGTACGGGTCGGTATACGTTGGTATGGCGATTTTGGTGTTGAACGTAGTATCGCCGTTGCCGAGGAACAGTCCGATGTTGTTGTCGTCTCTGAATGTCATGGCCACGTCGGAGTATCCGTCGTCGTTCAAATCCAAAACCTTGATGGACGATGGCGTTTCGCCAACATTTACGTATGTGGTGGTTGGGTTGAACGTGCCGTCTCCGTTTCCGGTCAGCACCGTAAAGCCGTTGTCGAAAATAGCGGCAGCGACCACGTCGAGATTGCTGTCGTCATTAAAATAGCCGGCAGCGACGCTCGAAATGTTGTTCCCTGCAGGATAAAATATAGGGTATTCGAATCCGCATCCTTCCGGCGGCAGAATGGGGCAATCGGGTGCGAAGTTTTGGCACGCGTCATCGATGAGGTATCCCGGCGGGCATTCCCATACCCCGCCCGGACACAGTGCTGCGACCGATATTGCTGCGCAGCAGCCGGCTGAATTGTATAGACCGCTATAGTCCTGCAGACATGACGGCGGTGTTCCGGTGCATCCGGTAGTGTCAGATTCAGATTCAGAATCGGAGTCGGTATGGGTGTCTGAATCGGTGGCGCTGTCGGAGTCGGTATGGGTGTCTGAATCGGTGGCGCTGTCGGAGTCGGTATGG
>JAFGXQ010000179.1 GCA_016936575.1 Deltaproteobacteria bacterium | reverse complement strand
ACCGTATTAGAGCGGAATCCCGCAGTCAAAGATGCCCACAAACTGTATCAGCAGTTTACGGCCGACCAGGAACTGATGGAACGCTACCAAGCCCGCCAGAAATATCTCAGCGATTTAGCTACCGTCAAGGAAGTGAGCCATGATGGCGGTTATGCCGAAGGAAAAGCCGAGGGGCTGGCAGAAGGCGAAATAAAAGGAAGAAAAGAGAGTGCATTTGCCGTTGCCAAGTTAATGAAACAAAATGGGGAACCCTCTATCAAAATCCATCAATATACAGGTCTTTCTACAGAAGAAATCGAAGCAATAGAGAGATAGAGAAATATTTGGGAGGGGAAGGATTTTTTTCGTCCGTTGCCGTGGTTTGCTCACTCGAAATCATGCAGGAAGCCTGCAGCCTCCCCGAAACCTTCCACCCCGACCCCGCCGACCGAATCATCACCGCCACCGCCCGCATCCACCGCATCCGCAACGGAGGGATCAACAATTGAACAATTGGAAACGTGTGAAGAATCACATGTTATGGCCGTTGTTTGAAACACAACGATATTTCTTGCTGGATTATATTTAGAGGAACTCTATGTTTTCGCGTGTTTTTAAAAACAATATTTGCATTTTCACATTCTTTTAGTCTGGCAAGCGTAATGGTCAGATGGTCAGCTGCAAAGCTGTTTTCAGGGTTTAAGTAGAGAGCCTTTGAAAATATTTTCTTTGCACTTCTGTAGTCACCTGACCAAAATTTATCTGCGCCCCATTCGCCTAGCGCATATGAACTTGATGGGTTTTCCCGGACAACTTGTTTCCACAGTGTGCCCTCGTTTTTCCATGTTTGAATAGATATTGACGTCAGAATAACGTATCCTATGACGGCAATTGATATAACTTGGAAAATGTGTGCCGACCGAAAGCTGTTGTAGCGCTTGCGGACAATTTCAAACACCTGCCGAAGAACAATAAAAAGCCCGATTGATGGTATATACAGCCATCTATATAAACCAGGCCAATTCATTATTGCCAGTATTGTGGCCGGTGCAATGCCAATCATCCACCACAGTAGACCGAAAACGACTTTGGTTTGTTTCTTATAAATCGAAAATATGAATAATAATCCGATTACAAATGTGAAGAAACTATAAATAAGGTGCATATAGCCTGGAATATCAGTGAGCCAGTCACCAATCATGATGATTGATCTGTTTAGCGGCAGAATAAATGATTCCATACATTTGAAGAAAATAGCAGAAAAGGTGAGGGGAATAGATGTCCACGGAATGGTAGCGGACGGCATTGTATGGTTTCCCAAAGCGTTGAATCTAAAAAATGCATATAAAAAAACAGGAAAAATAGTTGCTGTTAAAGTCAACCAGAGGTGCAATATATAGATTTTATTTCGATTTGCTATGATCCAGAAGGCGCAAAGTATCGAAAACACCGCTCCCGTTTCTTTTCCCAGTAGTGAAAGCAAAAGCGCGACTGAGATGCCTACACAACGGAGTACCGAGAATTGTTTGGTTTGCTTAAGCGCAAGCGTTAATGCAAGTATACCGGGAAAAAAGGATATTGGTTCTGAACGGCCGTTGATCCAGCCTATTGCCTCTACGTGAGCGGGATGGGTTGCCCATAGTAGTGTGACTAAAACTGTTGTGTGTCGAGAATAGCCGAACTCCATGAGAAATTGGGCTGTAAAAAAAATGCAGACCGCGTGCAGGATAACATTCGTCAGATGATACCCCGATGCATGTAAGCCATACGTTTTAAATTCCAATATCATAAGTGCAAGAGATAAGGGGCGGTACGTTCCCACCGGTCCGGTTGCTTGGGCCGCAGACCACATTGCCGGCTTTTTAAACACTTCCGTCAGGCTCGACCATGAACGAAGTCGATCTCCTGAAACGATATTGTTTATATCGTCCCACACGAAGTCATTCCAGAGACTTGGAACATATAGCAGTGAGCCGGTAAGCGACAACAAAAGACCGACTTTGACGGGGGACAGATGCTCAATATATTTGCTAATATTTTGAATTATTTTTTCGACAGACAATTCATTATTGATCATAAAAACAAAAATATCCCAATATTCAAATCTATCCAATAGAGAGATTAATCGACACGATAGAATAATCGTTTGTTTTGCGCGATGCTGAAGATAGACGACTTTATCATTTATTTACAATATTGGTAGATACAAGAAAAAGAAGAACAGAATTTAAGCGCTGATTTACGTTTATCAAACAACGGGAACAGTATTGTTATATGTGTTTGGGGTACAGTATTTTTAATTTGTTTGAAACATACAATTGAACTTTTTAGAGCAAACATATTATTATTGAGCGACTAGAACTAGGAAAACATGTGAACATTTTTTTCGGTGCTCTGAAAATGGACATAGAATGAAGATATGCATAACGGGTGGCGCTGGCATGATTGGGTCAAATCTGGCTCTAGATTTGGTTCAAAATAATTATGAAGTGACCATTATTGACAATCTTTGGCGTGGTAACCTTGCGAATCTCAAATTCAACGGCGATTACATCGTCGATATAGATTCGGATTTTTTTCAAATTGATTTAAGTGATACCCAAAATATCGAGCAGATTTGTTCTATCCTCAGCAATGCGGATATTGTTGTTCACCTCGCTGATGTGGTTGCTGGTATTGGGTATGTATTTAACAAGCAATATGAAATATTTACTCAGAATATTTTGATAAACAATAATCTGTTCAAGGCCGCAGCACAGACGAAAATCAGTAAATTGATCTATGTTGGAACTGCGTGTAGTTTCCCTTTGGAACTTCAAAGTGGTCTTCACTCGGAGTTGGTTGAATCAGCACTTTTTCCTGCACATCCTGAATCCGCATACGGTTGGAGTAAGCTGGTTGGTCAACTTGAACTGCAATATTTATCCGAGGTAGTCGATTTTGAAATTTGTACGCTAATGCTTCACAACGTATACGGGCCGAATTGCGAATTCGAAGGTGAGCGAACGCAGGTTATTCCTTCTTTGATTAGCAATATTGTTCGAGCGAACGAAGGCGACACGATCACAGTTTGGGGGTCGGGTAGCCAAGGTCGTGCTTTTATTCACGTGAATGACGTTATATCTGCGCTTAAGAAGACATTTGTGATTTCTGACTTGCCGCCATACATGCAGATTGGACCTAGTTATTGTACTAGTATCAAAGAGCTCGCTGAAATGTTGATTCGTATTTCAGAAAAGAATTTACATATATATTTCGACAAATCTAAACCGGAGGGAGATAGGGGACGATTTGCAAATTTCTCACTCGCTCAGAAGTATCTTGAGTGGACGCCGACCGTAGATCTTTGCATGGGATTGCAGCAGACATACAAGTGGATTTATGATAGAAGTACACGATGAAAGTGTGTTTTTCGCTGATTTTAAAAGAAGTGTTTGCTAGTTCGTCGTAAGCATTTTTTTGCATATAGTATAAAAAGGAATACTTTCTCGCGATTGGCAAAACTGCGTTACAAGTTCTTTAGACGATTTGTATGATGGATCTAATTCCAGAGATTCTTGCAACAGCGTCAATGCGGATTTCCAATTTTTTTGTTTCATTCGAATAAGTCCAAGATTGTAATAGTAACGGGCGTTTTCTGGCTTCGATTGAACGGCTGCAATTGCAAAATGTTCTGCCTTTTGCAGCATGTTCATTCGTAAGTATGCAAGGCTGAGATTGTTGTACAGTTCCGGTTGGTCTAGTTCAGGTCGCAATGCTAGTTGAAATGCGTCTACAGCCTTTTTATTGAGACCTTGTCGTAGATATGCGTTTCCCAGATTGAACGGCGCGATTTCGCTATAGAAATCGGTACTGATGATTCCTTTGTAGAATAGAATTTCTGTTTTGAAGTTTTGAGCAGATATATATGAAAGTGTGCCCGCAGTCAGGCATATAGTTACCGCAAAAGCAGTGACGATCCATTGTCGAATTTGACTGTTAGCAAGGGAATTGGCTATTGTTGCGTAGAGCAGGGCTATGCCAAAAGTAGGCGCATAAAAATAGTGTCCGTCGATAATATGAGTTCGGACAATAGCAACAGTCGGCGGGGCAAGTAGTAAAATAAACCACGTTGCGCTTAGTACGTAATTGTTTCGTTTTATAAGCCCCCAAATAATAAACATGCCTAGTGAAATGTAGATGGTAGAGGTGATGATGATTTGAGGAATAGAAATTGCGGAATGCAAGGCATTGAAACTTCTCAGTGGAAGCGGCGAAGTATGAAAGATAGCCACTTTAAGTCCTTCCACCAGCACCCACGGGTAGTTGACGATAACTTCAATAAGATGATTCGTATTTTCGACGGCTTTGATGCCTTGTAGTGCATTAAATCGAAGTGCAAAGTAGAAGGATATTGTCACCATAAAAATTAAGACCTGAAACAATAGGGACGAACGTTTGGGGGGCCTGAAAAAAGATATTCGAACAACTATTATCCAAACAGTCACAAATAATGTTGTTTCTTTAGACAATAGAGCGAGGAAAAGAAAAAAGGCAGCCAGTAGTTGATTTCTAATAAAATAATTTGATGGTAGAAGTGAAATCCATATTGCGATTAGCGCAAACAGTGTAGCCATGCTGTCAGGTCTTGCGGATACATAGTGTATGCACGTAACCGTCCCGGGATGAAGCGAAAAGAACGCGCTCATCCAGAGCGCCATTCGGTGACTGAAGATTTGGGTGCCGATTAAGTACACAAAAATAATAGATAGCAAATGAATGAATAGGTTTACACTATGATGCCAATAAGAGGATTTACCGAAAAGTTGGCTGTCCACTAACAATGACAAATTGAACATTGGACGAAAAGTATCGATTGTCGCGTGATTAAGACGTTCTTCATGTTCTACATTGCGCCAGACTTCGCTTGTAAAAATGGTATAAATATTGTTCCAAGAGTCTGTGAGCTTCGCGTCAAGTACCTGTGCGTGATCATCCCAATAAAATTCATTGTTAATTGCTGAACAGTGGATGCCGAATGTAACAAGTATGATTGCAAACAGCGGAGGCCACTTTTTTTCCTGCAAAAAAGTATAAGTCTGTTTTATTGCCACGATCATGCTGGACGAAGTCTTGCGGAGTGTTCCTGGAGACATATTCACCGACCGTTTTGTAGTATGATGTTATTGGAATGTGTCGAGTTCATATTCAACATTTACCGCGACTTAACCATCTATTCATTTTTTTAACACGCTATTTGCCATTGTGTTTTTGTTGATAGCTTAATCGAAATTCCAGCTATTTGAAAAGGGAACATTCGAATATTATTCATAGTGAGTTACTTTTTTTTGGGGGTGGCAAAAGGAATGAATTTTATTTTGGGCTTTAACATAGTCCGGTTTTATTCGAAGGGCATTGCGATACGCGACACACGCATCGGGAGTTTGACCTAACAAGACGTGAGATTCTCCCATATTGAACCACGCAGCAGGGTGGAGCCCATCGCTTTCATTTATTGCTTGTTGGAACGATAACAGTGCAGCTTGAACAGCTCCCCGGCGGAGTTGACATACGCCGAGATTGTTCCAGGCGCTTATTGCTGCATTGCTTAGCGTTGTGGCTTTTTGAAAAAGTGGTTCTGCTGCTTCACATCCCTGTGTTTGCATCAGTGAGTGTCCCAATCCATACCAAGCAAAAGGAGAATCGGGTTCTTGTTTTGTTGCGTGGCTGTATAGTAAAATCGAACTCCTCCAAGTTGTTGTCTGATTATAAGAAACCCACAAGAGGGCAAGTCCATAAGCCGTTAGGGTTGTGTAGATTGTCCATTTCAGTACAGGTGTGAGTTGCTTGAAGATGTTAAACAGTCGGACACCAATCACAGAGGACGAAATGGCAAGTCCGAAAATTGGGAGATACATGTATCTATCCGCGGCGATACCGGTGACGGAAATAACCACGAGAGAGGGAAGCAGCAGCGTTGCGAAGAACGTGACGCCCAAATGGATTGTTTGGAGTTCGACGGTTTTTTTCTTAAACGTCACAAATGATAACGCGATATAACTGGCGGCAATAACTAAAAGACTGGCGATTGGTGCAGATTTTATTGTCTGTCGAGCAATTGAGCAGTCCATTGGGAGAAAAAAAGTTCTTACATATGTAAGGTAGTAGTTGGGCGCGTATTTGATTGTTGGAGTGATTGTGTCTTGTCCGATTGAAGTGACAACCTTGCTGCGCAGAAACCACCAGATAATTGCAGCAGCAATTAGGCTCATACCGGGGATGATTAATTTTTTGCCTTTTTGATATCGGGCCATTGCAAGAAGTACAGGGATAGGGAGCAGCAACGATGATTCCTTTGAAGCGATTGATGCAATAAATGAAATCATTCCCAAAGCAATTAAAAGATAGTTTCTTTTCAAATTTTTGCTTTCATGGATGTATATCGTGAAAGAAAGTAGTGCAAAAATAGCAGACAATAGATCACCGCGCGCTGAGACATATGCGATGGATTCAACTTGTACCGGATGAAAGGCAAACAATGCTGTTACGATAAGGCGTGCTCGGCCAATCTGCAATGTCCCACCTGCCCAGAATACAATTACAATTGCAAGAATACTTAATATGAGGTTGTGAATATGGAGACCCTGCGGAGACAATTTATGTGCCATCAAGTCCAATTTATATGAAACGAATCGAATCGGTCGGTAACTGTCGTGGACAGGTTTTATCCATTCAGCGCGCTCTTGTTTCATTTGTCGGTGTTGCCCGACAAAAAGTCCATGCCAGATGTTTTCTTCGAGCAAAGGATTGTCAGTTATTTCGGGAACATCATCCCAGACCAAATCAAAGGAATAGCAATTGAACCATATCGCAATGTGTACAAAAAGAATGAGCGCCAAATAAGTGAATTCCGAATGCGCCAGTCTATGAAAGACAGCCGTATCAAACGTAGTCGATGTTTCGCTGGAGTTATTCATTTATCCCTTTTGGCTGGTCGGGATGATTGAGTCTATTTAGAAATTGTATTTCTTCGTGGAACCGGTATTTTTGAGCTGATGAAAAGTTCTTGTCGTTCAAAGCGTCCCTGAGAAGTTTGAGCGCAATCTGCTGGTTGCCAGATGCCGATATGACTCTTGCCATTCTAGTGACCAATATTGGCGCATAAGGATATGTTTTCAAGGCAGTTTTCCCCTCCTGAATCGCTTTTTTCAAATTCCCATCTCTTAGAAAATAGATTTGAGACAAAAGAGAATGCTTTCTCGCTATATAATAGGGCGTGCGGAATGAGTGCTTCATTTGAAAGGTTGAAATGCTTCGTTCTGCATCAGTGAAAGCATTGTGGGCCACGAGCTCTTCTGAAAAATACAATACGTTTCGTTCTGACTGCGGATTGAGCCGGTACTCTTCTGCATACAATGTTAGTGGGGTTCTCCATTGTTCAATCCTTATAAAGGAGATGATAGCTAGTAGTGAAATGATTGAAACTACAATCCAACCTGTGAATTTCGAATTTGAAAATTTTATTGTTGCAGGAATCGTAAACGGGAGAATGCCAAAAAGTAAAATATGAAAATAGCGCGTGGGGTACTCGTAATTGTTGAACGCATTCAACTGAACAGTGATAAAAGATGGTCCAAGCAATAGCAGACCAAGTAAGAATGCAAATAGCAACGTTTTTAAGTATGGACTTTTATTTAGAAACAAAACGAGCAATAGTGAGAATGAAATGACACAAACGACACCGAATACGATGTACGGGATCGGTGATGAAATTTGGAGCATCGTCCCTGCTGGGGAGAGAAAGAATATATGTTTGAATGCTGCTCCATATCCGACGATGAATTGCGACAAAGTCAAATAAGCAACGTCTCTTCCTACTGTAAATTCGGAAACCGAGACGACGAAATAGCGAACGATGAGAAAGATGGTCGCCGATAAAAGAACTATTCCAGAAGGAAGCAATATTTTTGAATATTTTTGGGATTTCGTTTTATTGGTTCCTTTATAAATCAGGCTGTACCCAAGTGGAATGGCGACTGAAAGCAATCCGAATTCTTTCGATGCGGCAGCTAGAAAGGCAGTGAGGAATAGTATTACAAGAATGCGAGTGTGTTGTGTAGAATTAATATATAAAGACGTATAGTAGCAGGTCAGGAATAAAAAAGTAAGTGCAAGGTGGTCTGAGATATTCGATACCAAACATGTTGTCTCGACTGTCAACGGATGGATGGCGTAAACAGACGAAAGATAAAAAATAGTCCGAAGCGGGATGTGTTTTTCAGATGTGCTTTGAATAAAAAGTCCGAATGTGAACGCTGCAGCCAAGCTGGCTATCATCGAAAGTAAGTGAAATATCCAAGCTTGCGACGTAATGAGACCCACTAACCAGATTGACAATGAAGTAAACGGCCGCCAGAAATTTGTAAGTGGCTTTTCTGTGTAGGAAGAATTTTCCCAGAAGGGGACACTCACAACTTCAAAAAGCTTGTGGCTATCCCCGATATTCGGATTATTTTTTATAATAAAGATGTCATCCCATATCAGTTCATTTTTAAGCGTTTGAGATAGGGTTAGCAGAACGATTACTGCAATGACTATAATGTCCCAATTTTTTTTGATTGTTCCTGCAGTCATCGAAATCATTGATAGATTGTAAATGCGCTGAAATGGTCTCCCAATTCGGGAAAGTAAAGTAGTGTAAAAATGTCGAATGGGATATCTGAATAGTGGTGTTGCCACCTTTGGTAAAGGTGTTCGATTTGAGCAAGATCTTCATCGTGAAGTATCGAGATTTGCTTTTTCAGTTTTTCGATTATTGTTTCTCGTACATCTGGGTCTTTTTCTATCAGCAGCTGATTTTGAAGATGCTGAACAATCAATTCTGTCATTTGATGCTTGGTCGCCAATGAAGTTGCAAGCAATGTGGTGATGGGGGGAGCATTCTCAGTATTTGCTGATTTTTGTATATAGTTGATTCCGAGGTCTTTCATTTTGTCTTTTTCGGCGTTGTCTTTGGCGAAGGGGGGATATTCATAATAGTAGAGAAAACCGAGATGAAAGAGCATATCGCCGTTTTCCGGAAAATAACGAATTCCCTGTTTTAAGACATCGATTGCCATTTCTACCGTATCTCTAGAAATTTTACCGCGGTGATAGAGTGTCAGCCGCGCTCCATGCATATAGGCATCTAGGAAATGCGTATCCAAGGATGTGGCGGCAAGAACATAATTTACAGAATGATTCAGTAACGGCTGCTCTGGGGAAGAATCAGATGCGCCATTAAGGAATTCTCCCTGTTTTACCTCTGTTTTCGGCGCTTCTGAAAAATAGACAATGAATTTTGTCCAGACAGCATCTGCAAACGCTTCGTTATATCCGAGGGAAAAGAAGGTCAGCCACGAAGTGCCAGGCAAATAATATAGAGGTACCTCCGAAGAAATTTTTTCATATCGCGTTTTCGAGGTATTTTGAAGAATAGTTGCCAGCACGAAGAGCGTGAGAAGCGAAGACACAAAAAAAATGGTCGTGCGAGTGTGATTCATACTCGCAGTATACTCGTTGCGTGTAAAACTGACAATTATCAAGATTGTGAAGATTGCCGAACGCCAATCAGTTTTGAGGGGGCGAGTTCGTCGGTGACGTTGGGTGTCGTTTACTCGAGCGGATCTGCTTTGAATACACCGGATGAACCATGGATTTCACCGCCCGTGATTTCTGCCTGACGTTGGAACAGAGAAGTGGAAGTATCTCCATCTTGATCTCCGATAGCGGTGCAATCAAATGTTGCTGCCGTAAGGCCGCATGCGTTGACACTTGCATCAAATGTGTATTGATAAAAGTGGTTGTCCGACATGGCAAAGTCTAGGGCTTCCCAGGTGGGAACTGCATACCATTCAGCCGGGGTGGCGATATATTCGCTGCTACCCGGATCATCTGTGGGATAGGTTGCATCATCAGGCAGACAACGGGTCGTGGACACTGTGCTCACACCGGTTGCCACATGCTTTTTCTCGTAATACGCAACCGCACCTTCATACATGCGGTCTACGTTCACGGTTGCCTCAGAGGTTTTGGCGCGTTTCATGTAGTTGATGAAAGCGGGAATGGCCACTGCGGCGAGAATACCGAGAATGGCGACCACGATCATCAGTTCAATGAGGGTAAAACCACGTTTGTTCAACAATTTTTTCATTTTCTTACCTCCTGTGACAGCTCATTTTGAGCCAGTCAATATTGGTTCTCCCTCTGCCGAGGGAAAAATTGCTAGTAATTTGCGCATGGCGCATTCGGTAGTTCAGCAATGCTGGCGTTTCCGTGATACACTTCAAACCCATTGCATTCGCCATCGCCGTTCAAATCGGCCTTAGCGCGGGCTGCGTACCAGAAATCATTCGCGCCTGTGATACCGGTTCCAGTGATGACACTGGGGGCGACGTCCGGTACACCTGCTTCAATGATGTAAATGTAATACAAATCGTTGTCGGGGGTTACACCCAACTGCGCCCACGGATTCGCACCGGGCCAAAGCTGCCCGGTCGCTCCGGCGGTAGTGACCGGCCGGTACGTCGGGTCTGAAAAATATTGACGAAATGTTGAACGATACGCTTCCTGCTTGATTCGAATGTCCGAAAGAATGCTTGTTGCTTCCGCAGTGTGCGCACGCTCCACATACTTTCGATACGCCACGATGGCAACCGCTGCCAGAATCGCGAGAATGGCGACGACGATCATTAGTTCGAGCAGGGTAAACCCCATCTGTTTTGTATTGTTCTTCATCATTTTCTCCTCATATGTTGAGGCAATTTAAATGCCAGTTTTAGAATCTGCTAATAATTTCAGTTTTATTGTAATTACATGGGTAATAATGCATGTTTTCCATGTTTTTTGTTTTTGGCTGCGATATAGAATCGCACTATTGGGTTAACCTTGGTTACGTGAATTGTCACATTGGTTCGCGTATTGTTTTATTCGTCTTTGTTTAATCTGTAGCGAAGAGAACGCACTGTGATTCCCAGCAGTTTCGCTGCGGCCGACTGTACCCCTCCGGTTTGTTGCAGTGCTTTCTGTATATATTGTGACTCAACTTTTGATAGTGTCGCATCTAAATCGATACCGTTCTGCGCATTCAGGTTCGGCGCCGGAATAATGCTGTCTGTACTGTTTTTCAGCAGTTTGGGCGGCAAATCGTTGGGTGTAATCAAGTCTCCCGAAGTCAGGGCGACCGCACGCTCCAGAATATTTTTCAGCTCGCGTATATTGCCCGGGTAGTTGAAGTCCATCAGAAACCGCATGGCATCGGGATGTACCCCGCGTGCCCGACTCCCGGATTCGGCGGCGATTTGCGGCAAAAAGAAGTTGATTAACGGTTTGATGTCTTCTTTGCGTTTCCGCAACGGCGGCACTTCGATATTGATTACATTCAGGCGATAAAACAAATCGGTGCGGAACAATCCCTCGTCGACGAGTCTACTCAGATTTTGGTTGGTTGCCGAAAGCACGCGCACATCAATCGGCGTTTCTTTTTGCGCCCCCACCGGTCGTACGGTTCTCTCCTGCAGCACCCGCAGCAGTTTCACCTGCAGCGGTAGCGGTAGCTCCCCGATTTCATCCAGAAACAGGGTGCCCCCCTGCGCGGCCTGCATCAGCCCTTCTTTGTCGTCGGATGCGCCGGTGAAGGCCCCCTTCATGTGACCGAACAGTTCCGATTCCATCAATTGCTCCGGCAGGGCGCCGCAGTTCACCGCGATAAACGGGGCCGACTTGCGGTTGCTGTTGAAATGGATGGCGCGGGCAATCACTTCTTTTCCGGTTCCGGATTCGCCGATAAGTAGTACCGACGCCGGTGAATTGGAGATTTTTTCGCACAGGGAAATGATTTGTTTTATCGCCTCCGAGTTGCCGATAATATCGGTGATCTTTTTTTCTCCGCGCAGCCTGGAGCGAAGGTCAATGTTTTCGCGAACCAGCTGCCGATGCTCCAAAGCCTGCGCCACCACCATTTTAAATTCTTCAATATTAAACGGTTTGCTGATGTAGTCGTATGCGCCGTTTTTCATTGCCTGCACCGCCGTGTCCGTGGTGCCGAAAGCGGTAACCAGAATCACCGGGCAGTTGGGATCGCGGGTTTTCACGTGATTGAGTACTTCGAGCCCGTCGCCTCGGTCCATCGCCAGATCGGTGATCACCAGGTCGTAGCGGTTCCCTTCTTCCAACAGACGCAGGGCCTTCTGGCCGTTGGACGCAATCGTCACCTGGTACCCCTGCCGTTTCATCAGCAGGGAAATCATTTCTCGAACAGAGAGTTCATCGTCTACCACTAGAATATGACAATTTTCGTTCATTGCGATATTGTACTGCAAATTCCGTGTGTTGCGAAAAAATTTGACGTTACATTTTCTGGCTTACCGCGACCAGAAATCCACCGAAGGCGGATAGGGGAGAGTGGAGGGCCCAGTGTTCGGCTTTGGCCAGCAGCGGCGCGACAACCGGTATCTTGTGGGCGGTGGCCGCCGGGGTGAATACGCGCACGCCTTTAAAGCCGTGAAAGAGCGTACCGTGTGGAATATAGCTGCGCACCTGTTTGGGAGTGTCCCAGCGGCAGAACACGTCGGCTTCGGTGCGGTCGGCGCTGATATTTCCCGGTCCCCCGAGTACTTTGGCCAGGTGCCGAATGCTGAGCGCGTTATAGAATTCAGCCACCAGATACCCACCCGGCCGAAGCACCCGATTCATTTCATTCATCGCTTCTTTTATTTTTTCAACGTGGGCGAGCACTTTAAAGGAATACACCAGATCAAAACTGTTGTCCGCATAGGGAAGCTCTTCGGCAACCCCTTGTCGAACATCAAGTCCCCGCGCTTTCGCTTTTTCGAGCATCTGCTCGGAAATATCGATTCCCTTGATGGAACGGGTGGCTTGGGTTAATTCCTTCATCAACAGCCCGGTGCCGCAGCCCACTTCGAGCACATCTTTATCGGCTGCCAGCGGGCGAATAATATTCAACTCCAGCTGGTCAATCAGGGCGTGGTATCCTTTACCCCGTTCGTTTTCATACCAGCCGGCAAAATCGTCGTAGTAGGTTTGGTTGTTATGGGTCATTCGCTGATTCCTTTTTTATTGGTCGGTTTCGAGCAGCTCGTCATACAGCTTTTCGATTTCTTTGGCCATTGTAATCGAATTGTACCGAGAATGTGTCAGTTGTTTTCCGTTTTTACCCAGACGTTCCGCAAGCACGGAATCCTCCATGATTTGGTTCACCTGGTGCGCGATATCGTCGGTATCCCCGCTCACCGCCAGACCGGCCTGTTGCGTCGCCAGTTCTTGCAGCGGGCCGCTGTCCGCCACCACGAGCGGAATGCCGTGTGCCATCGCTTCGAGCAGAACCAGCGGAATATCCATTTTGGCGTATAAATTGGTTTGCGGCAGCAGAACCACGTCCACCGCGCCGACCAATCGGGGCATATCGTCGATTTCATCCAGAAACATCACCCGATTTTCCAAGCCGCGCAGCTGTGACTGAATGGCGGCTTTTTTTGCCTGTGATTTTTCTGTTTTGGCACGGCAGGCAAAAAGCAGACAGCGATCTTTTTTTTCTGTCAGTAATTCATGTGCAGCGTTGGCCACCCGGTTGGCCGTGTCTGAAAATTCATAGTCTCCGGGAAACAGAATCACGCGGTTGTCACCCAGACGATACTTGTTTCGAATGTTTGCCCGTTCTTCTTCTGTAATCGGAGCGGGCGGCGCAATGCCGGGCGGAATATGCACCACGCGCCCGGGCGATACTCCGGCGTTCAGCAACTGTTCCCGGGTGTGGTTGGAGAGAACGATCACTTTGTCGGTAAAGATGAGTTCATCCATGTTGTCGTAATGGGCCGGTCTGGAACAGAACGTCTGCACCGTTTTCACTCGGGTGGCCATCCGCTGCACCCGTCCGGCGGTTGCACTCAACTTATTGGGCGCAAAGAAGTAGTGGTAAACGGTTGCGCCCTTTTTGCGCAGCCCCGAGAACATCACTTTGACATTCTGTTTCAATCCGGCCTGGAACGTGCCTCCCGAGGGATAAATGCGCTCGTAGCTGATGCCGGGCTGATTTTCGAACTGAAAATCTTTGGTGGTTAATACGCGATACGCATAGCGGTTGCCGTGGGTTACCAGTTCCATGGCAATATTTTTTCCGGAGTCGTTCCATGGGGGAACCATGGGCTTTGAGATAACAAATACAGATTGGGTCATTGCAGTTCTGTGATTACATTCAAGACGATATCCGCCAGGTCTCTTTTGGAAATATCGCCGCTTTCAATCGTTTTTCCGTTTTTTAAAAAGATGGTAGCCCGGGTGCGGTCTCCTTCCAGGGCGTCCGCGGCCAGATTGGCGACAATGGCGTGCGCGCCTTTCTGCTCGAGTTTGAGATGTGCGTGTTGTGCCAACTGTTCGGTTTCCAGTGCAAAGCCGATGCGAACCGGTGCGTTTTGACCACCGAATTTCTCTCCCAGCTCCGCCAGAATGTCGGGATTGCGGGTGAGCGCAATATGGGTCATGTCTTCTTTTTTAATTTTATCAACCGCTGTTTTTGCGGGGCGGTAATCGGCCACCGCCGCACACATAATCACTGCATCGGCATCATCGGCCAGCTGAAACACGGCCTGCTTCATGTTTTCCGCAGATCGGACGCGTATCAGATTGCATCCTGCCGGCGCCGACAGTGACACCGGCCCCGAAATCAGATGAACCTTCGCCCCCCGTTGCTGTGCCCGTTCGGCAATGGCATAGCCCGTTTTTCCACTGGAGCGGTTGGAGATGTAGCGAACCGGGTCAATATCTTCGACAGTCGGTCCGGCAGTGACCACGACGGTTTTTCCTTCAAGGTCGCGGCACTGGAGTCGCTCAACAGCCGATAGGATTTCAAACGGCGACGCCATGCGGCCCTTTCCGGTAGTCCCACAGGCCAGGTCACCTTCACCCGGTTCCACAAACGACCATCCATGCAGCTGCTTCAATGTGTAAAGGTTTCGTTGGGTGGCCGGATTATTGTACATAATTGTGTTCATCGCGGGAGCGGCCAGCACCGGCCCGGCAAAGGCGAGGGTGACCGAAGAGATCAAGTCTTCTGCGCGGCCGGTAGCGCATCTTGCCAGGTAGTCGGCTGTGGCGGGGGCAATCACCATCAGGTCTGCTTCGGTCGGAAGATCAATGTGCTCGAGCGGGCCTCGGGTTCGGTGGAACATGGTGACCGGCACCGGTCGGCCGCTCAGGGTTTCGAGAGTGAGCGGCGTGATAAATTGGCAGGCCGCCTCGCTCATGACGACTTGAACCGTTGCCCCCGCTTTCACAAATAACCGACACAGTTCCGCACTTTTATATGCGGCGATTCCGCCGGTGACGCCCAGTAATATATGTAGTCCTTTTAATGACATAGACATGGCAGCAAGATGTACCCTGAAACGGGGATGAAATCATCAGAAAAATAGTTGTGTAGTTTTTTTGCCTACATCTGTTTACCATGGTATACATTTTCCAGAAGCGCAGCGTATAACCATTTTGGGAGGCGAAAATGAGTAACCATAACGAAGAAACAGGATTGCAAGACAATATCATCAAGCTGAAAATCAACGGGTCATCACGAATTGTGAATACCATTGAGGATCAGAAAACCGGACGGGGCGTATCGCTGGTTTGTCCATTCCCCGCGTTGGAAGTGGATATTCCGATTCAGTTCACCAATCGGGACGGCGAAGAATGTGAAGGCAGCATTCATCGAATCGGCGTGGAAGATGATCCGGAAACCGGTCTTCCGAAGCTGCGTCTTTCAGTACGAAGTGCCAAAGATGACCGGGAAACGGTTATTAAAACCCCTTCCGATTCACTGTTGGCAGAAGCGAGTGGAACCATGCCCGTTCCGGCACAGGTGGCGGCGGAGCCGGTGGAGGAAGTGGACGAGGAAGTAAATGAAGCGACCGGTGTGGATGTCGTTATTGACGAACCTGTTGTGGCCGACGATCGCGCTGACCTCACCGATTATGATGACGACGAACTGAATTCCAATCTAAGCGCTGAAATCAATGTGAATGAAAAATCGTTGCTGGATGGTCTGTTTGATGAACTCGACGACGCGAACACGTCAGAATTGTTGTCATTGGATGAAATTGAAGCGTTGAATCAATCCAGTGTGAAAGATCCGGAATGGGTCTGTTACTCGGATATGCCCATTCCCGGCGAGCTGACGGAGCGTGCGCAGACGCGTCGCCGTCGCAGAGCCGTCGCTGTTGCTGCATGGATGATGGTACTCGGCATTGCCACCGGCGGTGTCTATGTATTGAATAAAGCCGGTGTAGTCGATTTGGGAAATGCCGCCGTACTGGTGGGTGCTGCAACCGATGACAGCGCCGTGAAAACCGGTACGGACACGTTGGAATCACTGTCTTCAACGGACGCCGCGATGGAAGAGGAAACAACGGTGGATCACGAAGTTCAGGCCGTTGCCCATGAAGCCGCTCCCCAACTGGCCGAAGCAGCAGTTGTGGAGAATAATGACATGCCGGAAGAGGCGCTGGGCGCGGGTGCTGTAGATGAAACGGAAGAAGCAGTTGAGCCCGCAGTATCTCAGGATGAAATCGTTTCTTCCGAAGCAACCGAAGTGATTCTGCCCACCCGCTGGCCTGCCGAATTTTCCACCGCGTATCGGTTGCAGAACCCGAACGGTGTGGTGGTAGATGTGCCCGGCGGTCTGGTGAAACGCGAGGGATGGCTGAATATTCAGGAAAGCGAAAAGATTATTCGATCGATTAAAGCGGTTCAGCGCGAAAACGGTGCGCGGTTCATTGTGTATGTAAATGGAAATCTGCCCAACTTTAAAACAGCTCCCAAAAACGGCGGCATTCGGCTGAGCCTGTATTACGACGCACCGGAGCAGACTTCCAGCGACACGCAGGAAGTGGCCATGCTTGCCCAGTAGTCGCCGTTGGGTTACCCTGTCAGGCCCGTCCTTCCACGCTAGTATTGAATTCTACTGTCTCTGTTCCGCTGTGCCTTCATAAAAAGTTGTCTGGATTCACGCCGCAAAGTGGTATTGCGAAACAACATCCTCTATACTTTACACGGCTGGGTGCGCTGAAATCAGAAATGATACGAATCGGCTGCCAGCTTGTTCCAATGGGTTGAAATGATTGATTTACTGGACATACACGTCGGGTACGGCGGACACAAAGCGCTGGACGGATTGTCGTTGCATGTGAATGACGGTGTGTTGCTGGGGATTATCGGTCCGGGCGGGTGCGGGAAATCCACCATGTGCCGCGTCATTGCCGGGTTGGTGCAACCCGATGCGGGAGAGGTGTTTGTGAACCGGTGCAACTTCAGAACCTGCAACCGGCATGAACTCCAGTCCGCCCAGAAAGATATCGGCGTTCAGTTTCAGAACGATGCGCTGTTTGAACACATCACCGTGTTGGAGAATGTAGAGTATCCACTCAAGCGACTCACCGATTTGCGAGCGGGTGAGATTGAGGCGAAGGCGGTGGAAACCCTGGCGATGGTGGGGCTGTCCGGTTTTGAGCACCGTCTTCCCAATCGTCTATCGGGCGGCCAGCGCAGGAGGGTGGCATTGGCCAGAGCATGCATTACCCGGCCCGGGTTGTTAATCTGCGATGAGCCCACCGCCGGTCTCGACCCGCAGACCTCCCGAACAATTTTAGATATGATAGCGGGAATTCGGTACCAAACCAAGTGTACGGTGCTGGTGGTGTCGTCCGATGTGGTGGGGTTGGTTTCGATTTCCAACCGTATCGCACTGGTTTGGAGCGGGAAGGTGATTGAGGAGGATTCCACGACCGTATTTCGTCAGAGTGAACGCAAAGAGGTGCAGCGTTTTCTGGACGATGCGCGGTTGCCGTTTGCGGGGTGGGCATGGGATTAACCAATTCACTGGTTCATCTGGGACGCTTTTTTATGGACATATCCAGCCAGGTGGGAGGCGCTGCTGTTTTGCTATGGCGAATTCTTGTGCGATTGTTTCCGCCGCGGTTTGATAAAAATGAATTTCGCAAATGTCTGTACTCCATGGGGTATCAATCATTGTCCATTATGATTGCCACCGCGTTTGTGGTAGGGGTGATTCTGGTGATTCAGGCGTTTGTTTTTGTTGATCGGTACGGCATGCGCTCTCAGTTGGGCTGGGGCGCCGGCTTTGTGACCATTCGCGAGTTGGGACCGGTGCTGCTGGCGCTGATGTTTTCCGGAAGGGTGGGGGCGTTTACCACCGCGGAATTGGGAACCATGACCGTTACCGAACAGGTGGACGGCCTGCGGTGTCTGGCCATTGACCCCATCTCTTACCTGGTGGTGCCCCGGTTTCTGGCAATGGTGATTTCGCTGACCGCGCTCACAATGATCGGCAACGCGGTGGCGCTGGTCAGCGCCTCTGTAATGGGCGATATCATGATGGAAGTGGACAGTCATACCTTTTGGAGCAGTCTGTTTTCTATGTTGAAAGTGGGAGATATTGTTTTAAGTGTAACGAAGTCTGCGTTGTTCGGCGCGATTATTGCGGTGAACAGCTGTTTTTTCGGTTTGGGCACTAGCGGAGGTGCGCCTGGGGTGGGCGTTTCCGTAAACAAAACGGTTGTTTCATCTGCCGTCGCCATTTTTGTCGTGGATTTCTTTTCAACATTTGTATTGGGGTAACGTGGCAAAGCGCAATTCATTATTTGTTATGGAAACGGCTAGTTCAGCGCGCATGAATCGTTTGATTCTGGTTTTGGATGCTGTGATTGTTTTGGCGAGTGGTGCCATTTCTTTTGCAGTGCAACCCTGGTTGAATAATTATCTTCACATTTTCCGAGGAACGGTCCCGGCCCAACAATACGCGCTTCTAATTGTTTGGTGGCTTCCTTTGTGGCTGGCAGCAGTGGTCGGCATGGGGTTGCATCGCCTTGCCACTTATCCTCGCTCTGTATGGCAACTTCTATGGAGTCTATTGAAATTACATTTTGTGTGTTTTCTAGCGTTGGTCGTTATTGTTTATTCGACCCAACTGGAAGTAAATCGCAGCCTACTGATTATTTTCTTTTTTTTCAGTTTAATACTTATGTACCTTAGCAGGTATCTTGTGATTTTGGTTTTAAAAAACCAGCACCAAAAAGGGGTGACAAGAAAAAATATTCTTCTGGTCGGAGACATGGGGGAAAGCATGCAGGAGTTTCTTTTAAATTCGGGAAATCGTTCATTCTCTCCCCATTTTTTGGGAAGAATTATTCCGCCTGGGATGGACAACTTATCAAAGGAAAACGAACAAATTCCCATTCTCGGAACAACATTGGATTTTGAAACATGTCTGGATACGCTACCCGTTGATGAAGTAGCCTTTTTTGCGCCGTTTAATAGTCCTAGCGAGAATATTGAGCTGCTAAGAGCATGCGAGGAATTAGGAATTCCTGCATATTTTTCAGTGAATATGGATCAGCCGACACAAGCATCACCAAGATTTACTGTACAATATGAAAAGCCGTTCGTGTTGTTTGATGTTTCTCCAAAAAGAGCGGATTTAATTGCGATAAAACATATATTGGATGTTATTGCAGCTGCAGGCATGATCGTTGTACTGTTTCCGATACTATTATTGGTTTCATTTTTGATTTTTGTCACTATGGGGCGACCGGTTCTATTTTTGCAGAAGCGAGCCGGCATGAACGGCAGGGATTTTATGATGTTGAAGTTCCGGACAATGAAAATTGGTGCTGAAAAGGAACGCGACATTCTACTGGATAAAAACGAGATGGACGGTCCTGTTTTTAAGATTTCGGATGATCCGCGTATCACGTGTCTGGGAAAGTTTTTACGCCGATCGAGTATTGATGAGCTTCCTCAGTTGTTTAATGTAATCGGTGGAACAATGAGCCTTGTGGGGCCCAGACCACTTCCCGTGGAAGAGCAGCAGCAGATAAAAGGTTGGCGTCGCCGTCGATTGTCTATGAAACCCGGAATTACGGGTATCTGGCAAGTCAGCGGCCGTAGCGATGTGAATTTCGAGCAGTGGATGAAAATGGATTTGCAATACGTCGACAACTGGAACCTTTGGTTGGATGTAGCGATTCTGTTTCGAACCATCAAGGTATTGGTTAGCGCCAAGGGGGCTAGATAAGATGCCAAGAAAGACGTTTCAATTGAGCGAAGAAAACAGAAGAAAACTCTTTTCGACGCTGGGGTTCATTGTTGCTATTTTGGCCGTAAAGGGCTTTTTTGATACATCATTGGCATATAATGACTACAAAATCGTTTACGGACTGGGCGTTCAACGAATTCATTATTCAGAGATTATTTTTTATTGTTGGTATTTTATTTATGCAACATTGGGTGGAGTGGGACTAGTCATTGGGTTCTATTCTACAGGCGCTGGTAGCTGTTTCGTGCGCTGGGGTGAATTTCTAGTCGAAAAGAAACGGGTAACACTTCCGTGCATTTTGT
>JAFGXQ010000178.1 GCA_016936575.1 Deltaproteobacteria bacterium | reverse complement strand
TCAGAGTCAGAGTCATAATCAGAGTCAGAATCAGAATCAGTGTCGGTATCTCCGTCGGCAGCGCCGGTGTCGCGGTCTGTATTGAATTCTAACTCTGACTCAGACTCGGTGTCTGTACCGGTTTGACTGCCGCTATCTGAACACCCCAATCCCACTATGGTGATGCCGGCACCGAGTGCGCCGCGAAACAGGTCTCGCCGGCTGAGGGGACAGGTGTACATGTTTGAAAACAGTTCCCGAGGATTGAAAGGGGTTTTGGGGCACATTATTTTTCTCCTTTGGTTTTTCCAGAGATTTTATTTTTTCAGATTTCCGGTGTGTTTGTCTACGCCTTTTCGGAGCGCGAGGCGCTGCGCTCGCGAACTGCTACAGGAGTGTACAGTTGGCAATTGAACTGTATTGGTGACGTAAGCAAATGTGATGGAATAGGGAGACAACTGAACAAGTGCCCATGATTATTGTGTTTTTCATGGATTTTATTTGTGCAATGTTGCAGAGAACGCTACACTCTCGAATGTAATTTTTAAATGTGACTATAAGGGTGACGATGATTTCGTTTTCGGCTTAATCTTTCAAAAGCCGGGTCGTAATGTAACACACTGGAGGCGTATGCATGAATACTCTGAAAAATTTGTTGGATGAATTAACCAGAATTGACGGGCTCAATGCGGCAGTGGTGGTAAGTCGCGACGGTTTCGTCGTTGAGGGCTCCATGCGCGGTGGAACTGTGGATATGGAAACCATGGCGGCGGTGATTTCAGCGGGTGTGGGTTCGTCAGAAGTAATGGCCAGACAGTTGGCCGTGGGTGAGTTACAGCTCAGTATGACGGAGTGCTCCGAGGGGATGATTGTTACTGTGACGCTGGGAGAGGATGCCATCATGGCGGTAACCGCGGATTTGGAAGCGAAAATCGGCAACATTCGCTATCAGCTCAAGAAACGTTTACAAGACATTATACAAGCCGTTTAATTTTTTCATTCGGGGGACATTCCGATGACTGATATTATGCAAAGCAGGAAGAAGCTGCAGCAGGCTATGAATATTGCGCCTGCCATTTCCGGTGGAATCGAAGATCTCCTTGGTCGCAGCGCCAATGGGATGACCTTTGTGGCGGGGCGAAAACTCGGCAAGCAGATGACTGAGTCCGCCAAAAAAACAACCGACATTCACGAAGCGCTTGAAGAGACTCGTCGCGTGCTGGTGGACAACCATTGTCTGTGGCATTTCGAACCGTTTAAACCGTCAAGTCAGTCGGAGTTGGTGAAGCAGACCGATAAAGGGTTGGAGGTGATGCTGGTATTTCGTGACTGTATGATTCGACAGAGTCTGTTTCGCTACGGGCACCCGCAGGAGGGGTCGCTTTGTTTTATGATGTATGGCTTTTTTTCTGGAGCGCTTGAAAACATCATGGGCAAAAAGACGGAACTGCAGATTGTTCATAGCGGTGAGAACGCCTGTTTGAAGCGGCTGACTATCGAAAATTAATTCACATTGAGACGGTATCCGGCTGGAGGAATCTATGAGTGAACCCAAAATAAAACTGAATACCGAATGGCTGAGCGTTTGCGGCGGCTGTCACGTGGCATTGGTGGATTTGCACGAAAAAATTGTCGACGTGATGAAGGTCATCGAAATACAGCGCTCGCCGTTGCTGACCGATGAAAAGGGGTATCCCCCGGCGCAAATCGGGCTGATTACCGGTTCGGTTCGTACGGACCACGATCGGGAGGTGGCCAAGGCCATGCGTGCGTCGTGCGACAAGATTATCGCGTTCGGAACCTGTGCTGTGTACGGCGGGATTCCCGGTGCGGCGCTGGCCCACACGGCGGAAGATATTCTAGACAGAGTGTATCTGAACAATCCGTCCACAGATTCTTCCAAAGGTGTGGTGCCCAATCGGCTGGTGCCGAAAATGGATGCGAAGATTACGCCGTTGGATGAAGTGATTGACGTTGATTTATATCTTCCGGGATGTCCGCCCCACGCGGCGTTTATTTTCGATGCGCTGATGTCGCTCACCAAGGACCGTGACCCGCGTGCCAAAGAAGAAAGTATCTGCGCCAAGTGCAACCGCTTGATGAAGAAAACCGATGTGTCGCAAATTAAAAGCGTGATGGACGGTATGCCCGATGAAGATACCTGTTTTTTAAGTCAGGGGTACATCTGCCTCGGTTCGGTCACCTTGAACCGCTGTGCGGCGCCCTGCCCCCAGAACGGTGTGGTGTGCACCGGATGCGCGGGACCGATGCCGCAAATTCTGACAGAGCCCAATCGCGATATTCGCACCGAAGTGGCGGCGCGGATGTCGGCGCTGACCAATATTCCGCCGATGGATGTGGTGAACGAAATCGAGAAGTCGGCCAAAAGTTACTATGCCTATGCCATGGCCAGCGGCATGGTTCGCAACAAACCCACATTCCTCATCGAAAAGTGGATTGAACAGGTGGAGAAAGTGTAATGGCGCGTACAATTACGATTGATCCGGTTACCCGCATTGAAGGTCATGCCAAAGTGCTCATCGATTTGGCAGATGACAATACGGTGGAATCGGCGAAAATGATCATTAACGAGCTGCGTGGTTTTGAGCGGATACTGGTGGGCATGGAAGCGGCACAGATGCCTTTGATTACCGCACGAATTTGCGGGGTGTGCCCGTCAGCCCACCATTTGGCCGCTGTGAAGGCGCTGGAAAACGCGTTTGGGGTGACCCCTCCGCCGGCCGCGTTGCTGCAGCGGGAGTTGCTGTACATGGGGCATTTTATTCATTCGCACGCGGTGAGTCTTTTCGCGCTGGCCGGCCCGGATCTGATTTTCGGCATTACCGGCGAACGCAAAAAACGCGATATTGCGGCGGTAGTGGAAGCGATGCCCGAGGTGGCCATGAAAGCGCTGCGGCTGCGCACGTTGGGGCAGAAAATAAACGAGCTTATCGGCGGGCGCGGTATTCACCCGGTGACCGCGGTCATCGGCGGCATGTCCACAAAGATGAGTGCGCAGAAATTGAGTGAGGCCAAAGCGATGGCTGATGAGGCGATGGGGCTTTATAATGAGCTGGCGCCCACCGTGAAGGAATTGCTCACCAATCTGCTTGAGGAAATGCCCACGTTGTCGTGTGCGGGGTTCTCGTTGCCCTCGGCATACATGGGAACCATCAAGGACGGAAAGGTGAATTTTTATGACGGTGACATTCGGATTGTGGACGCCGATGGAAATCAGGTGGCCCAGTTTGATGTGACGAAGTACACGGACTATATTGTTGAGCGGCCGGTGGATTATTCGTATACCAAGCCGGTATTTTTGAAACAGCCGGTCGGCGATAACGATTTGTACCGGGTGAGTGTGCTGGCTCGGTTGAATCTGACTGATCAGATGGAAACCCCTCAGGCGCAGGCGCAGTTGAATGAGTACAAAGAAAAATACGGCCCCACGTGTCATTTAACAATTATGCAATTGTGGACGCGGTTGATTGAATTGCAGTACGCGTGCGAAAAAGCGGTGGCCATTTGTGATGACCCGGCGCTGATGGGAGAGGCAAGAACACCGGCGACTGTGAAGGCCGGCAGGGGCGTGGGGCATGTGGAGGCGCCGCGGGGAACGCTGATACACGATTACGAGATAGACGACAAAGGCATTATCCGTCGCGCCAACCTGCTGGTGGCGACGCAGCAGAACTACGAAGCCATTAACCGAAGCATTGAGCAGGTGGTACAACTGTTCGGCGCTGATGATGATTCGCTGCTGGACGGGGTGGAGTTTGCGATTCGGCTGTATGACCCGTGCTTGTCGTGTTCCACGCATGCGGTGGGGCAGATGCCCATTTCGATTCAGGTGCACAAGAACGGAAAACCGGTGCGCCATTTCGGAAGGAGGAAGTAATGGCTGAGGTGTTGATAAAAAAAGAGGCCTGCCGCGGATGTCAGATTTGCGTGGAGGTTTGCCCCACCGAGGTGCTGGCCTTCGATGAAGCGGAGCAGAAGGCGGTGGTGAAAAATGCTACGGACTGTATCGCGTGCCTGAGCTGTACGTACATCTGCCCGTCAACGGCCATTTCGCAGCAGGATTTTCACAGCGTGAAAAACTTTTATCGTGACCTGGATTTCAGCGTCAAAGCAAAGAGATATTTATGATTGAGTACAACGAAATCGAATTAAAAGAAGAAGACTACAAAGCGGCCTTTACCGAGGTGAGTTTTCTGTTTGATGTGCTCGCTTCCACTGTGAAAGACGTCATCGGAAATTCGGCGCCGCTGGGGGTTTCGGCGGGGCGTTCGATGGCGAAGAAGCTGCCGGTGAATTTAAAAGAACCAAAGATGAACGCGGTGTTTGATGTGTTGAAAAAGCATTTCGAAGACGGGTTCGAATTTACCGGTGATGTTGCGGAGGAAGGCGGAGCGCTTCAGGTGGGAACATGCATGATTCGCGACATCTGCAAGAATCAGAACGCCGAAGTGGGGGGAGAGATGTGCAAGATGTTTCACTCCTATCTGGGCGGCATGGTGGCGCAGCTCTCCGGGCGTCAGGCGCGGGTGACTCATTCGGAAGCCGGTGAGCGTTGCTCTCTTGATGTGAAGGTTCGATGAAGCGAATCAAAGTGCTCTGCATCGGGAATTCGCTGGTGGCCGATGATGCGTTCGGGCCGCAAATCTACGAGTATTTTTCAGGTCGAAGCTATCCTGAACATGTGACGTTTCATTTGCTCGGCGTGGGTGGGCTGGATTTGCTCGGCCACTTTGAAGGAGAAGACCTTGTGGTGGTGGTGGATGCCATGAATACCGGCAAATCCCCTGGAACTGTGCGGGTGATTCCGTGGCAGCAGATTGAAAAAGTGGACGGCGCACCGGTCACCTCCCACGACATCGGGTTGGACGAGGTGATGAAAGTGGGCCGAAAACTGCAGCCTGAACTGATGCCGGAAGAGGTGTTTTTTGTTGGCGTGGAGGGAAAGAATTTCACTGGTGTTGGGCAGGCGCTTTCCAAAGAGGTCAAAGCCGCGTTTCCAATCGCAGTCGCTGAAATTGAGCGTCTCTTGAATGGTGAACGTCCCGTTTCCCCCTGATTTTAGATAGTGTCCATTACTGTTGGGTTGCGGTTTCGCCGCGTAGGCGAAGCGCTTTCGGTTACTCGGGGTCTTTGCGGGAGAGGATTTCGACTTTGCCGCCTTCAACGACTCGCGCGTTGCGGGGAGATGCGTTGTCGTCGTACCAGTCGTCCTTTGGGGCAGCAGGTCTACGGGATTCCTTGTACACATAGTAACCACGATTTCCGAACGGAGACGCGCCGAAAGGCGAACCGCCGAAAGACGCGCCATCTTTTTGCGCCTGTTTGTACGCTTCGCGCATATTGGCGATACGCTCTTCCTGCCCGGCTGCGGTGTAAATAAAAAAGGCGATGAACACGAGAGTCCACTGGCTTTCCATAATGCCGTAGATGCCACCGGCCACCGCGAGCAGTTTCCCGATTTTTGATGCGATTTGGGTCGCTTTCAGATGAGAGAATTTCAGTGCCAGCAACCCGCGGAATACCCGGCCGCCGTCCATGGGCAATGCGGGAATCAGGTTGAACAGCCCCAGCATTAGATTGAGTTGAAACAGTACATGGAGCATTTCGAGTGCCAGCGGGTGGACAACGGGCAACTGCGGTGAGACCAGCAGCAGCGCGAAGGATACCCCGGCGATGGCGAACGATACCAGCGGGCCCGCGATGGAGATTGCGATTTCCTGTTTGGGGTTCTGTGGAATATTGGTCATGCGCGCCATACCGCCGATGGGAGTAAGCACAATGTCTGCGGTGTGAACGCCGTAGCGCCGCCCGGTGAGTGCATGTCCGAATTCGTGCAGCAATACGGAGCCGAACAGCAATATGGTCAGAATGGATGCGACAATCAGCTGTTCTATTCCGGTGCCTTCCACCCAGGTGAAGGCGAGAAACGGAATGATGACCATGCTGAAGTGAAGTCGAACGGGAATGCCGAACGCGGTGAATATTTTCCAGGAGAAGTTCATTTATTTGTTTGTCCAATCATTTACAGCTATTTTGTAATCACGGACACCCATAATTCAAGTACTCACCTTAAAATACCACGAATTCGTTTGCCGTGTGGAACCGATGATAGGCTCGCCTCTTAATTTAATTGCGAACCATCCGTTGTATTCTCTGGTCAGCCGTCTAGTCACGCGTGACCGTCGAAAACACGGTCGTTGTATCAAACCGGGGGGCATGTTGATACAAAATAAAATACGGGTGCTTCTCATCGAAGATAGCCCGATAATTCAAAAGATGGTCATACAGATGCTGCAGGGTGATGAGCATGCGGATTTTGAGGTGCTGCCTGCGGCGAGTCTTACCGAGGGAATGCGGTCTCTGCAACAAGAGGCGGTGGACGTGGTGATTCTCGATTTGTCACTTCCGGAAAGCACCGGCGTGGAGACCGTGAGCAAGGTGAGGACCGTGGATGCGAATACCCCGATTGTGGTGTTTACCGGAGCGGATGACGACCATCTCGCGATGGCGGCCATGCATTTGGGGGCCGATGATTATCTGGTGAAAAAAGAGGTTCGCCAGGGTACATTGTTGAGTCGTACATTGAGATACACGATTGAGCAGCGAAAGGCGAAAAACGCGCTGAATCAATACGCCATTGAAATGGAACGGCTGGCAGCGGCCCGTGCTCAACAGTTGGTGCATCAGGACAGGCTGGCCTCGATTGGAACCATGTCAGCGGGCATTGCTCATGAAATACGGGGTCCGCTCACGTACGCCAAAAGTAATGTTGAAGCTCTGCAGGACAGCTGGAATGATATTCTGGCTTTGATGCCCCGTTGCGAGTCCGCGGACGCACGTACTGCCGAAGAGTTGAGCTATATTCTGGAAGAAACCCCGAAGATGCTGTCAGATATATTCAGCGGTCTGGCGCGGATTGAAGAAATTACAAACAGTTTGAAGCAGTTCTCCAGAAAAGGAGATACACAGATGGTTGAAGCCAGCGTGGAGGATTGTGTGGATAACGCGCTGACCTTGTGCACGAATCTGTTGAAATACGGGGTCGAGGTTGAGAAGGAATATCACACTCAGGAAGTGAAAATTCCCCTGAATCACCAAAAATTGGTGCAGGTGTTTGTGAATCTGTTCTACAACGCGGTTCAGGCCATGGAGCAGCGCGGAAAAATCAAAATTTCAACCTTGCTGGAAGATAGCGCGGTGAAAGTGAGCATTCACGACACCGGTCCCGGCATTCCCGATGATACACTGGAACGTATTTTTCAGCCGTTTTTTACCACCAAGCCGGATGACCAGGGCACCGGATTGGGGCTGTCCATCTGTCGGGAGATTATTCATGAGCATGGCGGAACGATTTCGGCTGAAAATCGGGATGACGGAGCGTCTTTTTTGGTGTCATTGCCTCTCATGGTTGACGCTGAGAGTGAATTCAGCGGGCCGCGCGCATAAATTGCCACGCAAATAATGTTGGACGTCTCCTTGTCAGGAATACGGTTTTTCGTGTATGACGCGGTTGCGTGTATGACGCGAGTGAATGACATGACATGCCGAAAAGGCGCACCGTGAGGACGAATAAATGTTCAGTTACGTGGATAAAAAAATTAGAGATCAACTGGAGCGGAGCGAGAAGCTGTTTTACCTGAATCAACAGGGAGAGCGTGTGCGGGAAGATTATCAAGGTACGCCGGTGATTTCGGTGATCGGTCCCATTCCAATGCCGGTGACCATCGCGGGAAAAGAAACCATGCTGGAGTGGTTTCCGTTTGTGCGCCGGGTGGAATTGCGCCAGGTGCTTGACATTGCCAATGAGGTGCAGCAGGGCGGCAAAGAGGCGTTCCGTCAGCTGATTCAGGAGCGCATGAGTGTGAACTCAATTTTGAGAACGCCTGATTTTGCGCAACTGGATGAACCGCTGGTGCGTATTCATTCCTGCTGCATGACCGGAGATGTGTTCGGCTCGATGCGGTGCGAATGCGGTCCGCAATTGGCGTTGGCGTTTGAATCCATTGCCCGGGAGAGCGGCGCGGTGGTGTACATGTCGAGTCATGAGGGGCGCGGTATCGGTTTGTGGGCCAAAGCGGTCACCTATCTGCTGCAGGATGACGGGCAGGACACGTATCAGGCCAATGTGTCGTTGGGGTTGCCCGAAGACTCCCGTGATTTCAGTGATGCGGCGGTGATTTTGAAATATATGCTCAAAGGAAAATCCATCCGGTTGATGAGCAATAATCCACTTAAATTCGAGCAATTGATCGCGGCCGGTCAACCGGTGAAGGAGCCGGTGCGTCATGTGGTGGGTATCGGCAAGTACAATGAACGCTACATGACGTCAAAAAAAGAAAAAGGGCACAAAATTTAGCGGGCGTATCGGAAACCCGCAACGAGGTGATGATGCGCATCTGGTCGTTGCACTCTAAATACTTGGACGCCAAAGGGTTGGTTGCGCTGTGGCGCGAAACGCTGCTCGCTAAAAACGTATTGCTCGGGAATACGCGAGGGTACACGCAGCATCCGCAGTTGCAGCGGTTTCGGGCTGCCAAACGTCCGGTGGACGCGGTGAATCAGTACCTGGCGGCGGTATTTGATGAAGCGACGCAGCGGGGGTACAAGTTTAACCGCGACAAGTTTGAACCGGTGTCCCGCGAACAGCGGATTGCCGTGACGGACGGACAGATTGTCTATGAACAGCAGCACTTGTTGAACAAGTTGAAGCTGCGAGATCCGGAGCGATATGCCGCGCTGCAGAACGGGCCCAAGATGGTGCCGCACCCGTTGTTTCAGGTCATTTCCGGTGACGTGGAGCCGTGGGAAAAATTATAGGTGATTCGCGCGGCCTCCGGAACTACGCGGATTCAGAGGATTCTAACGATTCATTTGGTCGAGCGACCCATTCGCAGGCATCGTCATAGCTTTTGGTGACAAACGCATGAATGGGCACCTGTTCCAATTCGACGGCGAGCATGCGGCAGAGTCCAAATGAAAGATCATCTTTTACCAACAAGGCAGTGCGGAAACTGTGCCCACGTTCAATTTGCGATGATAGAAACATTGCTGCCACCCGTTCCATATCTTCCGTATTTGAGTCAAATTTGGCATTTCGCAAATCAATCAACGAGTTCATGTTTCGCGTGAATCCTTCTGTTGCGATAAGGCGAGCAGGAAGCTGTTCGAAATCGGTGATTCTGATTATGCCGAAGACGGTCAGCTCAATAAAGTTGGATTCGGCGTCAACGCGGATATCCATGGTTGGATTGTCGTTCATTTTAAATTTTCTGTTGTGTTCATAATAATACATAAATACCACAAATATGCATTATTTTCCAGATGTAATTTTAGTTTTGTTAATATTTTTTATTTATACTAAAAAATGAGCTGACTATATAAAAAATCATCATGAATTCAACATAAAAAGTACATTCGCCACACCTGAAATTATGACAATATATAAGGTTATATATTTATTCTACTCCTCTTACTGGTTCCCCAAGTGGTCGGAAAAGCTCATATTACAAGCAGTTACAGAAAGTTCTGTTTGACGGGTCGGCATTGAGACACATTTTTGAACGGAAGGTGGTAAAACTGAGGTATTGTTCCTGA
This sequence comes from Deltaproteobacteria bacterium, assembly GCA_016936575.1. GTDB lineage: Bacteria > Myxococcota_A > Polyangia > JAAYKL01 > JAAYKL01 > JAFGXQ01. The sequence goes on along the minus strand of JAFGXQ010000178.1, from coordinate 130 downwards.
CTGAATCCGACCGAACTCAGATGGAAAATTGCCGGACAGGAGTGCATCCTCGGCTGAGCGCTGAGTCTGACGGCAGAAACACGACCGCTCTAATTTGTACGCTATTGATAACGTTGCATCACGTTATGTT
>JAFGXQ010000177.1 GCA_016936575.1 Deltaproteobacteria bacterium | reverse complement strand
GATACCGACACCGATACCGATACAGATACCGACACCGATACCGATACAGATACCGACACCGATACAGATACCGACACCGACACCGACACTGACTCCGATACTGACACCGATTCAGACACCGACGCCGACACGGACGGCGACAGCGACGCTGACACCGATTCGGACACGGATTCCGACACGGATACTGATACCGATTCTGATACAGATAGTGACACAGATAGTGACACAGATAGTGACACGGATGCGGACACGGATTCCGATACGGATTCCGATTCTGATGGGTATCAGGTGTGGGATGGTGCATACGTGACAACCACCGACTCATGGCACGGGTATGCTTTTTCAGACCACAGCAATGAAATGATCATCTCCACTGCACTCGCAAGTGTTACTGCCGGTGATCCATTGTGTGTGACGAGTGCTGAAATGGGTTTTGGGGATTATGCGCGCTTGGGATTTTATATCGATCAAGAACAGGAACCGGTCGGGGGCGAGTATCAACCGCCCGTCGATGCGGTTCCAAACACAGCGGGTATCGCATTCGGTATTACTCCCTCAGAAAACACAATTGGGGTAAATCTTCGCATCAAAATTCACACGCTACACGTAGACGCATCCCAGGAATGGTGTGCCGATGTAGACTATCTCGTTATGCTGGATGGCGGCTCGCTGTCGTATTTTGTTCCGTATACAGATTTCCGATCGGTTTGCGACAATGCTGCGAGTCTTGAGTATAGCTCAGAGTATCCGATTTCTTCTGTTGTCATCGAAACATTCGCTTCAAACGCAGATTCCTACAACGGCGAGTTCTGCATTGATTATGTTGAACCAGCCGACTCCGCCCCGGAACCGATTTAGTTGGGTCAACCGCTGGGATAACCGAAAATCTAATTTTTGGAGGGTTTATTCGATGTGTTTAAAAAAACAGAGGGTGTCGTGGTGGTTGTTAGGGATATGGGTGTTGAGCATGGTGTTTTGCGCCTGTTCTAAAAAGAAGGATACCGCCGGCGAAGATTCGGAAAATTCTTTACACGACACCGAGCCGACCACCACAGTTGACAGTGATTCAACCAATGAGACGCCGACCGATTCTGATTTAACTGTTTCTACTGATGCACCGACAGGAACAGATTCCGGTGAGGACACTATGAATACCGATTCAGATTCTGCAACTGAAGTGGTTGATTCGGCGCGGCAGTTGACCGGCAGGTTAGTGCCCGGGTCTGGGATTTCTTCGAGTGGTAACAAAGTACTGCGTGGTGCGGTTGAGCCGGTTTATCAGGGTAAAACTTCTACCGCCGCAAACAAACAGCTCATTCACTTGGGCATTACAGTAAAAAAAGACTAACCCGCATGGGTGTTCAGATTTATCTGGGAGGCAAAATGAAAAAGGTACTTACGGCAATTACCGTTTTATTGGGGCTGCTGGCGACAAGCGGTGTGCTTGCTGCGGTTCCCGAGACGCTCACCTATTCGGGATATTTGACAGAAGACGGCGTTGCTGCGGAAGCGACTGCCGCGGTGGGTTTTGAACTGTTCACCGCAGAAGAAGGGGGAACTTCGGTGTGGTCAGAAGCGCATGCCTCGGTTCAGGTGGAAGCGGGGATGTTCACTGTTGCACTTGGCAGCACCGAAAGTTTGATGCCTGTATTGGACGGCAATGTGTACTACCTGCAGGTAACCATTGATGGTGAAACCATGTTGCCGCGCACCCCGTTTCATTCGGTTCCCTATGCGGTAAAAGCTGGTGACGCTGATACCTTGGGCGGACAAACCGCCGCCGAAATTCAAAGTGGCGTCACGGTCAGTGCTCAAGCTGACGGTGTAGCCTACGACAACAGCGCCGGTGATTTGGAATCCACCGATATGCAAGGCGTTGTGGCTGAATTGCTGGCGCGCATCGAAGCGCTGGAAGTTCAAAGCGCATCGCAACAGAGCCTTATAGAAACCAATAGCTCAGCGGTTGCAGCCAATACCGCTTTAGTTGCAACGAATACAACAAGCATCTCCACCAACGCCGCAAACATTTCAACCAACGCAACTTTCATCGGCGTCAACACTACGGCCATCGGCACAAATGCGTCAGCGATTTCGACAAACGCTTCAGCCATCGCCGCAAACGCGGCAGTTATTTCAGGCAACACTGCAGCCGCCGTCGCGAATGCCGCAGCAATCTCCACCAACGCAACTGACATCGCCGGCAACGCAGCGGATATTATCACCAACGCATTGGCCATTGATGATTTGGAATACCTCACCTCCCATATATCACGCGTAGACAACGAACTATACTTCACCGGCGCCAACATCAACATCGTCAGCGGCTCAGGTAGTACTGATGGGGATATCAACGGATTGGGAAATTTAATTATCGGATATAACGAAGACCTGGATGAAGGTTCCGAAAAAAGCGGTTCTCATAATTTGGTAATCGGCTCCCAAAATAATTATAGCAGCTACGGTGGTTTGGTAACGGGTTACCAAAATACTGTTTCAGGTGAATACAGCTCAGTAAGTGGTGGAACTTCAAACACAGCATCCGGTAGACAGCTCAGCAAGTGGTGGTTTCAATAACTTAGTATCCGGCCTTAACGCCTCTGTGAGTGGCGGATCTACGAACACCGCATCGGGAACGACAAGCAGTATCGTGGGAGGATATAGTAACATCGCGGAGGGAAATCGTAGTGTTGTAAGCGGTGCCTCGGGAAGTACAGCATCGGGCTGGAGTAGTTCCGTATGCGGTGGAGCTGCAAACACAGCGTCCGGAGATTATGGCTCAGTGAGTGGTGGTACCAACAATGCAGCTTCTGGCGCGTATTCATCTGTAAATGGTGGTTCGACGAACACCGCATCGGGAACGACAAGCAGTATCGTGGGAGGATATAGTAACACCGCGGAGGGATATCGTAGTGTTGTGATTGGTGGTGAAGAGAACAGCACATCAAGCGATTTCGAAATCGCACCGGCCGGTTCGACTTTCTGACCAATGAGGGCATTCTACAGGGAGGCCCTTATCAACCCCCCCCATTTCGAAGTAATTGAAATCATTCATTTCATTTGGAAGAAAAATATGTTGCCTCAATGAATGGTATGCCAATTGGCTGATGTGTATTCGAAGTGGGTTGCTATTTAGTAAGCAATTCCATTAAACGAATATTGAAAAACAGTTTGTCGCGGCCTTCCCGGCGCTCCTCCAGAATGCCGAGATTGGCGATTGCCTTGAGATACTCAGATGCTGTTTGACGCTTCGCGATGCCTGCTTCGACAATATTTCCAATTCGACAATAGGGTTGCGAAAACAAAACCTGCATTAATTCATGACTGTACATTTTGGGTACAGACAATTGAAGTCGCTCCGCAGTTTGGGTCATCAGGCTCTGGATTTCACGCACCTTTCCACAAGTCCAAACGGCCGTTTCCGCGATAGCCTGCAGGACGTAAAGAATCCACTCTTCCCAAATCCCGTCGCGTGTTACCGCATTCAACAGGTGGTAATACTCATTTTTATTTTCAACGATATATCGACTCAAATATAAAATCGGCACACTGAGCAATCCGCGTTCCAAAAGGAACAGAACGTTCAATATACGGCCTGTGCGACCGTTTCCGTCCGCGAACGGGTGGATTGCCTCAAACTGATAATGCGCCACGGCCATTACTACCAGGGGATCCAACTGCATCCTATTTGTTTGTACGGGCAGGTCCCTGTGCCCGCCCTTTTTGCTATACGATGTGAAAGCCGTGAACGAGGGGATTACAGACGGTGGTGTTCATGTACGTTGTACGGTCTGTACCGTTGAACCAGACGTGTCTGTCAACACGTACGTCAGGGGGGACGCTTTTGCTAAAGACATCAAGCCCTTTGATAAATTCGGGTTGAAATGTGGCGGACGATTTCATCTCGACGGCGGTGAACGACCGCCCTGCCTCTGATAAGAGCAGGTCCACTTCGTTTCCCTGACTGTCCCTGAAAAAATACAGATGCGGTTTTCGACCTTGATTGAGCATCTGTTTTAAAACCTCAACGATTAGCAAATTCTCGTACAACGCACCGCGCAACGGGTCGCGACGGACTTGACTGGAACTGTTCAAACCAAGCAGCCAGGCGGCCAGCCCGGTATCTAAAAAATACAGTTTTGAAGAACGCACAAGTCTTTTTCGAATATTGGCGAACCATGGCGGCAGTTCAAACAAAATATATGAGGCTTTTAAGATGGAAACCCAGTCCTTGATGGTTGTTGAAGAAACGCCCACATCGTTGCTCAGTGACGAGTAGTTTACCAATTGACCGATTCTACCGGCAATGAGCTGTAAAAAAATTTCAAACCTGGACAAATCTTTCAAGTGGATTTGAGCGCGCAGATCGCGTTCGAGGTACGTTGACGTGTACGAGCGATAGAAACGTTGCACATCCAAATCGTTATCGTGAACTCCGGGATAGAATCCTTTATATATCAGCTCAAAAATGTCAGAGACGACACCATATTGCCGAACCTCATCAATGCAAAACGGCAGCAGCTCCAATACAGCTGTCCTGCCGGCAAGGGATTGGCTTACAGCTGTGTGAACGTGGGGTTGATGGCTTCCGGTCAATACATATTTGCCGGCTTTCTTTCGATTTGCGTCAATCATTCCCTGCAGATAGCTTAGCAATTCGGGAGCCCTTTGAATTTCGTCGAGAATGACGCCGTCGGAAATTCCGGCAAGCCATCCGCGCGGGTCGCGTAGCGCTTGTCTGCGAGTATCGGGATCTTCCAATGATACGTACTGATGATTTGGAAAGGTCATTTGCGCCAGGGTCGTTTTCCCGGACTGTCGGGGACCTAAAATGGTCACCGCTGGGTATTCCGCGGCGCATTTCTGCAACTCATGGCTCATATTTCTTTTAATCATTTCGATAGCATAGCAAGGAATTTGCAAATTTCAAGTTTAATTTGAAATTTGCATAACACGATACTGCGGCATACGGCGTTGATTAGCGGGCTTTTAAATTCTCCCATTCACGTTCCCCCAATACACCTTCCCCCTACACCTTTCCCCCCCATTTCGAAGTCGGGATTCATGTCGCAATCATGTCGCGAAATATTGACGTCTGGTTTGAAAACGCCTGTCAAACGATTTTCACCAACGGCGAATAGCATTGTCTGTTTTACGGCTTGGAATTATACTCGTTTACATGAGCGTATCCATTGAAGAAGCCGCCCGATTCCAACAAGAGAAGGCTCGGGAACAATCAGAAAAATGCGCGGCGTTGCACGCCCGGGCGAGCGCTGACTTTGCCAGAATGGTAACATTTATTCGTAAACAGTATCCCCACGTGGGCATCTTTCAATGGGGGTCAATACTTCAGCCGGATTCATTTGATGAGTTATCCGATGTGGACATCGCGCTGACGGAAGTAACATCTCCCCGGGAGTACTTCGAAATTCAGGGCACTTTGATGAAGATGACCGACTTCCCGCTCGACTGTATCGAACTGGACAAAATCAGCCCGGAAAATCGGGAGATGCTTCTCCGAAAAGGAAAGTGGATTCATGAACCGAAGTAACAAAACGCGTTTACTTTTATCTGAATTGCAAAAAGCGGTATCACAGATTCACAGAATATCGGACTACCATAAAAATTTTCGGATGGATTTTCCCATCGGTCAACACCACAAGAACTATGATCTGGTCATCCTGGCCGATATTATCACTGATTACTACACTTGCCTTGAGACCTTGTTTGTTCGCATCTCCAAGTTCTTCGAAAACAACCTTGAAACAGACCGGTGGCACAAGCATCTTCTTGAAAAAATGCGACTAGAAATTCCGGGCGTTCGCGATGCAGTGCTTTCAGAAAAATGTTTCCATCTGCTCGATGAATTTCTCAGATTCCGTCACTTTAAGCGATATTATTACGACTACAACTATGATCCGGACAAAATGCAGTACCTTGAAAACAAGCTCGTCGAATCTCTTCCGCTGGTAGAATCCGATTTACTGCGTTTCGGTGATTTTTTGACAGAATTGGCAACTCAGTAGTCGTTCCCGAAACCTGTCTTTTGTCCATTCACACCTTACCGAAAAATGAATCTGGCTACTCCAAATTGCGCTCTATCGCGGCCAGGATTTCTGGAACGTCATCGACCGTGCACCCGGTGAACATTTGCATCTGCGGGTAGATGTATACATTGGGGCCGTGGGCGCAATTGCCCAGGCAGCCGCTGGTGGAAACCCGTGCGAGGGTTCCCCACAAATGCGCTTGCTTGAGTGCGCGCTTCAGCTCGTCTTTGATGCGTTGAGAATCTCCATCCGCACACGATTTGCTGCTTCCATGACGATCGTTTGTGCATACAAACGCATGAACCTTGAACGGCGTTTTTTCCATACGGCCTCCAAAAATTCGTATCACCCTGAATCGGTTTCATAGTAAATTAATCATAGTCATTCAAATCAGACAAACATATTTTTCTGTGCACCGTGATTCAAGGAGAAATACACATGAAGTCGCTTCGAAAAATTCTTTTTGTCGCACTCCTCGCCATCGGTTTGTTCGGCTGCGGCAGTGTCAAACCCCTTGCGATCGAAAGCGCTTCTCAATATTTGAACTGCCCCGAGGAAGAACTCACCGCCGAGTGGATTGACGCACGCACCTATCGGGTGACCGGCTGCGCCGCATCGGGCGTCTTCGTTTGTTCCAAACTGAAAAACAAATGCAAGTACGACTCCGTTTTGAACTGACGGTCGTTCAATCGTTATTCACGGTTCATGGTTTCGACAATTCGAGAAACAGCGTTTAACAGCGGGGCACTTGGGTGGGCAATATTCAGGCGAAAGAACCCTTCGCCGGCGGTTCCGAAAAAGGTTCCTCCCGATAACGCCACATTGGCCTGATGAATCAGCTTTTTCATTACCGCGGGCCATTTTCCATAGGCCCGAAAATCGCACCACACCAAAAATGTCGCCTGGGGAGTCATAATGCGGGCGTCGCGAATCTGATTCAATGCCGATACCGCGTGGTCGACATTGTTTTTCAGATATGCCAAAAGCGCCTGCTTGTACGCCGCGCCTTCGTTTGAAAATGCGACCTCCATGGCCGCCTTGCCCAGCAGATTCACCGTTCCGCAATGACTCTGTTCCTGCGCATGCACAAACGCCTTTCGAATCGTTGGGCTTGGAATCACCACCAACGACGCGCACAACCCGCTGGCGTTGAACGTTTTCCCAATGGAATGGGCCACAATGCAAATGTCTTTAGCCTCTTCAATTCGCAGCAACGAAAAATGCCGATACGGCGCATACACAATGTCACAATGAATCTCATCGCTGAAAATCCGTACATGGTACTCATTGCACAGCACCGCCAGCCGCCGCAGCTCCGCCTCAGACCACACTCGGCCCCCCGGATTATGCGGGCTGCACAAAAAAAGTAAGGACGGTCTATTTTTTTCAAAGCACATCTGCAGTGCATCAAAATCAAACGTGTACTGACCCTCTTGAATCTTCAGCGGCACATCGAGTATGCGGCGCTGATTGAGTTCGGTCGAAAAAAAGAACGGACCATATACCGGCGACAGTATCACCACCCCGTCTCCGGGTGCGGACATGGATTGCACCGCCAACGAAATACTCGTCACCACCGACGGTGACAGCCGTATCCAGTCGGTCTCCACCGCCGCCTGATGCTCATGACGCCACCACCATGTGATGGCTTCCAGCAGCGAATCCGGCGTTGTGGTGTATCCGAACATCGGATGTGCGACTCGCTCTGCCAGTTTCTGCTGTAAAAACGGCGGCGAGGGCAAATCCATATCGGCCACCCAGAAAGGTTCCACATCTGCTTTTCCAAACAATGACTTACGCGATTCGTACTTTTCAGCACCCGTACCCAACCGCGACACTTCAGTATCAAAATTGATACTCATTTTCGCCCCCATACAGTCACCTGTGAAATCGTATGCTGAAACTTGCGTGCGGTCTCTCGAATGACAAACGGAACATCGAGCGGCGCAAACAGCAGTTCAAAATGCTCGCCCAGCGCATCCATCAAACCGTCGATGCCGCTGACCGGCTCCCCGTCCTTTTTATATCCGCCCAACCAGTTCTCCCTGCGGGTGAATTCCTCCAGCCAGGTATACGGCGACGCAATCACCAACACCCCGCCCGGCACTACCCGGCCGGCCATCTCCGCCAGAAAGCGTCGGGGATCATTCAGCCGATCCACCAGGTTGGCGGCCACCACCAAATCGTAGTCTGTGTATTGCGGCTTCAGATTACACGCGTCCTGCTGCATGAACGAAACGTTACCGCTGTCAGTGGAAATGCCGAGTTCAGAAAGAATAATCTCTTTATACTGCACCAGGTCACCCTCCATGGGCAGTTCATATCGCGTAGTGCCGGTTTGCTGCAGTGCGGCGGCCTGCCGAATGAAGCGCGCCGAAAAATCGAGCCCGTCCACATGAGAAAAATGCGGAGCCAGCTCGAACGCCAGCCGCCCGGTGGCGCAACCGATGTCGAGCGCGCGCTTTCGGGGTTTGTCGTCGAGCGCTGCCAAGGCGATTTCAGCGATTTTTTTGGCGAAATTGGCCACCTGAAAGTAGCTTTCGCCGTACTGAAACTCCAGATACATCGCCACCGACGCATCTGTCTCATACACGTTAAATTCCTTTTTCACCGCTCGTTCGCTCACCACATACCGAAACCCTGCGTGCTGATAAAAATGACGCCTGAACGCGTATCGGCTGTGCAGCGCAATCTCATTTCCGGTGGAAATCCAAGAGCCGCCTTTCATCAGATTGTGCCGGTTATCGAACGTGGGCGTCGAAAAATCATCGTATAGCGGATGCACCGCAAACCCGTTAAACCCGTAAATGGGAGTCTCATTCCATTGCCACACATTTCCGACCGCATCATAGACGGGTCCGTGCGCAAACCGGTTCACCGGGCACGGACCGGCCCAGTGTTCGAGATTCCAGTTCGCATCAATGGGGTCATCCACATGTTCGTGGGCAACGCCGGCGGTTTGCAGCATCAATCGATATTCGGCTTCATCCGGCATTCGCACTGATGTTGCCGTTTTGGCAGCCAGCCAATTGCAGAAGGCCTTGGCTTCCAGATAACAAACCTCTACCGGCCAATCCAGGGGCAGCGGGACTTCACGCGTCATGAGCCGCAATCGGTATCCCGCGTCGGTTTTGTTCCAGAATTCAGGCATCATCGCCTGATGGTAGTTGCGCCAGGCCGCCCCCTCCGTGTCCCACCACTGTTCATTTTCATATCCGCCATCTTCGACAAATGCCAAAAACTCACCGTTGGACACCAGGTATTTCGATACCTGAAAATCCGTCACATCTACCGTCATATGCCCGTATTCATTGTCCCAGCCATACAGTTCGCTGCTGCGCCGGTTTCCCAGGGACACGGTTTTTCCGGCAATCGGCACCAGCGCATTTTCCGGGGCCGGACCGGTTTCCGTACACGGATCAAAGAGGGGATATTCCCGCACATCCGCCAACGCCAGCTGCCGAATCAGCACCGAACTGGTTTCCAAATGAATGCGCTCATGCTCAATCCCCATCAGAATCGGCCACATGGCGCTGTCCCAATCGATGGGAAGCGAAAAATCGACGCTGTCAATCGCCGCCAGTACCGCCTGCCTGACCTTGCCTCGATATGCGCGTACCTCATCTGCGGTGGGCCAATGGTAGTGATCGGTGTTCAAATCGTCCCAACTCATTTCGTCGACACCAATGGCGAAAATCGATTCCATCGCTGCATCGACGCGCCGGGTGAAGACCTTGGCCAGCATCAGCTTGTTCACGAAGAACACCGCCGTATGACCGAAATAAAAAATCAGCGGGTGTCGAAGCGGTTGCGGCCGTTTGTAAAACACCTCATCTGAAGCCAGCGTCAGAAATAACCGCTCATACAATTCGAACGTATCGATGAAATACTGCCTGATTTCTGCGCGTTTCCTTGCCACAGACCCGTCGCGCAACCGAATATTCTGCGTGATTTTATGAAAAGAATTTGAAACGTCAGTCATACTTTCTTCTAAATACACCTTCACACAATGTCAAAATGTTTGAGGCGACGATAAAAGGTGCGGCGCGGCATGCCGAGTGCCACGGCCGCTTTTGATTTGTTCCACTGGTGGCGCTCCAGGGCCTCGAGAATCTGCTCTTTTTCCTTTTTACTGTTGCGATGGGAACCCCGTCTTTCTGTCGCAATTTCTACTTCCGACCCGTGTGCGGCGGTCGCATAGATGCCCGTGTGGTCATCGCCGATAATGAGAATTCGCCGTATCTCCTGTTCCATTTCTCGAATGTTTCCCGGCCAGGGCCGTTGCATGAAATCTTTCAGTGTCGCCGCTTCCAATGCGCTGTCGGGGAGCTCCAGTCGCTGGGCTTCCCGTTTGGCAATCGACCCGGCCAGCAGCGGAATATCGTCATTCCGCTGACGAAGCGGCGGCAGTTGAATGGTAATTACCTGAAGTCGATAAAACAAATCCGCACGCAGCAGTCCCTGCTCCACCAACTGCTCCAGCGGGACTTTACTGGAACACAGCAACCGAAAATCTGCGCGAATTTTACGATGATCACCCAGAGGGCTGAACGCCCCCTCCTGCAATACCCGTAACAGGTCTACCTGCATACGCTTGGGCATTTCCGCCAAATCATCCAGATACAGGGTTCCCCCGGCAGCGGATTCAAAGAGTCCTGAAGCGTCACTCTGGGCACCGGAAAACGCCCCCTGACGATGGCCGAACAGCGTGCTTTCCACCAGATTTTCCGGAATTGCACCGCAGGGCAACGATACGAACGGACCCCGCTGCCGAGTTCCCACTTCGTGAATCACCTTGGCAATCGCGTCTTTTCCGGTTCCGCTCTCCCCGACAATGACCACTGGAATATCGTTGTTCTTAACCCGTTCAATCACGGCAAAAACCCGCTGCATTTGTTCACCCGCGCCAATCAGCCCGTGATACGAGCCGCTGCCGGAAACCCGCATTTTTATTCGATGCAGCTGTTCCTGGGCCAATTCCAGGCTGGCCTCTTTGCTGCGCAAGTCGGCCGTTTGCCGATCGACCAACTCCTGAAGACGCAGCGTAGTTTCCTCAAGATTTTGACGTACCTGATTTATTTCCTCTATTGCTTTTGCATGGGCCAATGCGATGGCCATCTGATCACAGAATGCGGACAGCATTTTCATGTCGCCATGATCAAACTTGCCCCGGGCCAGCCGATTCTCCAGATACAACACCCCCATGACATTGTTGCGATAGGCAATGGGCAGGCACGCCACAGATTTTATTTGCAGATGATGTATGGACAGAAACTCATTAAACCGCGGATCCCGCGCCGCGTCCACCGTCAGCACCGATTCGTTATCGAGATACACCGATTCCGCAATGGAACTGCTGAACTGCGTCTCGGGACTTTGGGATTGGTTCGCCGAAATATCCCGCTCCGCCCGAGCCGTCAATCCCTCTGCCTCTTTCACCAGAAAGAATCCCCGCTCCGCACCTGTCAGTTCAATGGCCGCATCCAGTATTTCACTGGTCAGCTGTCCCAACTCGGTTTCCTTTGAAATACGTTTGTTGAACTCCAGCACCCGGTACAGCTTTTCCGCTTCAACACAGGACTCCGGCTGCAGCTCAATCTGCTCGCTGTCATACACCTGTTCACTTTCCGCCTGTTCCAACAAGGCCCGCACCCGCGCTCGCCGCGCATCCTGCCAGAACGATTTCTGGTCAGCAATGGAAAACCGTTCAGACAATCTGAGCAACAAATGTTCGGCTTCCCGAAGCTGTTTCCGGGCAAGTACCGACATTTTATTTTTGATCTGCGCTTCAGCGATGAACAGATGTGCCTGCCATTTAAGCTGCTTGTTCGGCATATCAGCCTTTTTGTCGATCAGTTCACTTAATGTAGAAAACCCTTTTTGATATTCATTTTTCGCCAGCAGCAACTGCCCCTCGGTCAGGAGCAGCAATTCATCAAAGCGCCGTCCCAAATCTTCACGATGATATGACCTGGCTTTGCGCACCCAGTTTTCAGCCAGCGGCAAACTCGCCGGTTGGTCAATGGAAGCCAGCGCCCCCGCGATTTCGAGACACAATTCAGCCAACAGCCCGTAATTCGACAATTCACCAAACCCCTCGTAGCCCTGTTCCCAACACGCCAGCGCTTTTTCATTATTCCCCTGCCATGCGTGCATATCGCCCTCATACACTGCCACTTTCGCCTGCTGAAAAGCGTCACCCAATCGTTTTGCCTCTGCTTCCGCCTGCCGCAGCACCAATGCCGCTTTTTCAAACCGTCCAATGCAATTCAGTGCAAATCCATACGCGATAAGCTGTTCATTTCGCGCCGCCGGGTTGTCGAGCGATGCCACCACCCGCATCGCCTCTTCGTGTTTCTTCAACATCAGTTCCCAACGCTCCAACCACCAATAGTTATTTCCCACCACCTGAAGTGATCGCGCCAACCGGGCCAGGTCGCCCACTTCGCGATACAGTACCACGCATCGCTCCAGCTCTTCTGTGGCTTCCATCATTTTTCCCTGCAGACTGAGCACCCACGCCCGCACATCGCGTGCAAACGCCAACAGCCGCTTTTCCTTGAGTGACGTTGCCCGTTCAACCGCTTCATCCGCCAGTGCAATAGCCACATCGTGCTTGCCACGCGCGGCGCTGGCTTTGGCTTTGCTGCACAGCAGATTGCAGGCGGTTTCCCCGTCACAGACGTGTAAATCCAAGCCCCGATTCGCGATTTCAGTCGCAACGTCATATCGGCCGCGACGAAACTCAATTTCACAAATTTCATACAAAATTGACGGTGCTGCAATTCCATTCTCATCGAGCGCCAACGCTTTCCGAAGCAGCACAGCCGCCTTTTCAAATGACGACTGCAACACCTCAAGCCGTCCCAAATATTTCAGGGTCGATTGTCGAAGAGACTGATTCGCACAATCTTCGAGCCCAGAGAGCCAGTCGCGGGCCGATTCAAGCTCCCCCAACGCGATATGCAGCCGTCCCAGAATCAACCTCAACTCATCAGCCATTTCTGCATCCACGTCGCATTTCACAACCGCCAGCGCAATCTCTCTGGCCACGGCGGGCGCGCCGCTCTTCTCCCGCTCCACAACAATGTTCAATGCATGTTGATTTACATAGTCGAGTTCACCACAGGCGGCCGCATGCAGTATTTTGTAGGGTGCACCTACCTCAGCATCAAATGCCCGCCTGGCGTACTGCGTCCGCTCATCGGATGAAATATTCGATACGATCTGCGCCGCCAATGCCGCTGAACGAATGGCAAACAGATTCTGCGCTTTGGTCAGCCATCGAGTGTCGCACAGCTGTTTTATCAGCGCATCCCCGCCTTCAGGAACCTCTGCCACGCGCGTAATGCACTCGGCGCTGCTCGGACGATTCAACACGGCACAAGCCTTTAGCAGGCACATCTCAGAATATGGCAGTTCCGTCAATTTTTGCTGCCAATAACCGTTCACATCCGAGACCACCGTTTGTTCCAGCAGTGAGTCCGGACTTTTTGAAGTCGTAATGCAATCGCACAACAACTGGGTGACAATAAGCGGGTTTCCGCCGGTGTGGGCAATAATCTTCGATGCCGCCGGCGCACCTTCAATTCGCAGATACCGCTTTATCAACGAAGATATTTCTGTTTCTGAAAGGGCGACGATTTCATACTTCTCTCCCGGCCCCAACGCATCCTGCCACGAAAAATCCGCGGTAGCGGTTGCCAACACGGCCATCGGCACCCGCTCCGAGCTTTCGGCAATTATTCCGCGCAACGCCATCAGGGTATCGGCATCGGCCCGATTCACGTTGTCCACGGTGATCAACAAGGGTTTCATCGCCGCACATGCCGCCGACAGCGTCGCAACTTCGGCACACGCCGGCGCGATTTCAGCTTTGGTGTATTCCAGGGAGTTCAAACGGGAGGCCAACCTCGCGCAGACGTCACCGTCTTCAGTACCCCCCATCAGCATCGAAAACTGCGTCAGCAGGTTTGCCATTGTCGTAAAGAATCCCGTTGCGCCGGATGCGTCGACTTCGGCTACATTGAACCCATTTAATTGAGACTGCCATTTGACCACCTTTCGCAGCGCGCTGCGACCGGACCCCACCTCTCCCTGAATCACATGTAGCGGCATATGCCGGTTTGCCGTCAACCGCTTATTCACGTTTTCCCAGATTGATTTCGAAAACCCCTCCCGAGTGGCCAGAACATTTCTGCTCGGAATCGCGCTGATGTTGTCGGTTACCACAGCGGCGGGTTTCAAACCGGTGAATGCGGCCTCCAGCTCGTCCAAATCGGGATATCGCTTTTTCGGATCCCCGGCGAGCAATCGCAATAGAATCGGTTTCAATGCCGATAAAATCTGGGTATCTTCCTCACTTTCGACCCGCACCCGAATCGTTTCAAACTCGGGTACCACCCCTTTCTGATGGGCGTCCAAAATGGCTGCCACATCCGGGGTAAACGGACACCGACCGGTTAGCGCCTGAAACAACGAAACGCCTAAACCGTACAAATCCGCACGCACATCAATCGGTTGTTGGGACAGCAGCTCGGGCGCCATGTACTGCAACGTTCCCCGCGGCGGAGACTGTCCATGCGCCGCACGAACAAACGAAAAGTCAATCGGATGCGCGGTGCACCGCCACGCGTGGCCGTCAACCGACTGCAGGGGCCCGAGAACGAGATTTCCGGGCTTGATGTCGCCGTGAATCAACCCGCTGCGATGCAAAGGACGCAACGCGCGACACAATTGAACACTCAGCGCCACAAACTGCGGTATAGAACAGCCGTCGGTGGCCGACAGCAAATCTTTTCCCGGAATATAATCGCGGGTGAAATACACCGTCTCATCGGCAGTCACTCCAAAATCATACACCTGCGCCAGGTAGGGATGGGACAAATCCGCCAGAATCTCGAATTCGCGTTTGAACAACGCACGCCAGTTGTCGTCCTGACCCACGTGCAGCACCTTAAGCGCCACCTGTCGGTCAACCACCGTATCGATTGCCAACATCACCTGTCCCTGCGCGCCCGCTCCCAGAATTTCAGTGACGCGGTACCGATGATTGAATACTTCCTGCTTCAACATGTTTTTCCTTTTTTGTGTCAGATTCGGCACATTATGAGCCATTTCGTGCCATTGCGACACAAAAATAGTCAGCATGAGCAAAAAAAATGACCCCTGACAACGCGCGTAAGGAACCGTTCCCCACGAGAATTGAGACTTCGCCATCGTTGCCGAAAACAAATATTTCCAAATTGGGCACGTGATTGATTTGATTTCGATTTGATTTTTGCCTGATTTGCAGGTAACGAAGCGGTGTTCATATCAACTTTCGGATTGAAACGAACACAAGCGCGTTACAGGAACTGAAAAAATGAACACGTTAAAACGTTTAATCTTATCCTTTTGTTTTCTTTTCATCATCGTCGGCTGTGAAATGGATCCGAGCCTTGAACAGGCGCCCGGCGTCCCCTCGCAGGTGAATGAAAACAACGACGACAACTCTTCAACCGAAAACGCCGACGGAGAGCCGTCCGTCTCCATTCTGGACCGTCTGGCCTCTCAGGAGATGTACTCGACCGAGGCCACCGGCTGCGCCTCCTGGCTGTTTCCGGATATGTACACCGACGAAAACCAGGTGCGCCTCTCCCGCGCCATGATCGCCACTCCGATGGAGGAATCCGGTGATGATCGGTTTCCGGTGATTACAATTTATCAATGCCTTCACTGCGGCGGCTTCGACGAGGACGGGTACCTGGCCTGGATTGAAGAACTCGCGGTGATGATCAGCGAAAAACCGGGCGATGTCGTTTTGGTAATCGAACCCGATACCTTCGCCATGTCCGCCAATGACGATGAAATGAATGATATACTCGACAAAGTCTGCGGCATCATCGCCGACAACGCCGAGAACGCCGCGGTATTTCTCGACATCGGTCACAGCGGCTGGATTGATGCCGAAGGCGTGTTCGAACTGGTTTCTCAATACGAGAACTACGACAAAATCGACGGCTGGGCGTCCAATACATCGAATTTTCAGCCCATGGAACTTGAAGAACTGTTCGCCGACGAGCTGTACGAGCTTACCGACAAGCCTGTGATTATCGATACCTCACGAAACGGATGCGGCATTCCTTCCACTATTTATAATCCAGCCGATGATGAATGGTGCCCGGGGGACGAGTTTTCGGTTCACGAAGACAATCCAGCGATTCTTTTCAACTACTATAACAAGCCGTCCGACGAAGAAGATTAATTCCACTGAGCACCTGTATCGTGGTGAAATCCACTCCCGCTTTTTTTTATAATCTTGTCACTGACGCCAACCTGCACGATTTCACTGGGCGTACTCGAGCCTCGCGCCCATCCCATCGCGCAGCGTTGCGAAAATGGCATTAAACGTTTTCGATTTTGCCCGTTATTCTTCCCAGATTCTTTTGACGGAATTGAAACAAATCGTTTCTTTGAAACTGAGGAGAGGAACATGCAATTTTTCAACAACCTGAAAGTGAAATACAAAATCGTCGTGGCATTGACCACCATCGTGGCGCTGTTTGTCGTTGGGGTGATTTACATCCTGAGCCGCATACAAGTGATCAATGATGAAGTCGAAGTGATGTACAAAACCAATCTGCTCAGTGTGGATTATCTGATTGAAGCCGACCGGGATGCCTATCAGTCCAACCTGGCCATCACCCAATTGCTCAACCAGCGCGAAGCCGAAAAACCCGACGCGGATTTGGTGGCCGATGTGAAAGATAATCTGGGGCAGGTACAGGAACGCTTTGTTAAAGCCGAAAAACTGTGGGAGGAAAGCGGGGTTCAAAAAACCGACGACTTCGAATCCTTCCATTCAAATTTCGAGGAACTTTCTAAAGATACGAAAAATCTTCTCTCCATGATATCTAAAAAGGATTTCACCACCGCCGAAGCGCTGTACTACGGCGGGTACACAGAACACTTTTCAACCGTCCGCACGGCCATGGACAATCTTACCGGGGTGTTCCTCGAAGGGGCGGAGACCAAGTACCAGGAAAGTATCGCCATATCGGAATCCATATTCTCAAGCGCCGTTCTCACCATTGTCGTCTGCATCGCCCTATCGGTGGTGTTCGCGTTCATTCTCGTTCTGGGCATTCTAAAACCGGTCAACGAAAGCAAACACATCGCCGAGCGGATGAGCAATGGTGATCTCACCGTGCAAAGCAACATTCAAACCAAAGATGAATTCGGCGTGATGAGCCAAAGCTTCGCAAAAATGATTCACACCCTCAATAAAACAATTACTGAGGTGCAGCAGGTGTCGGCGCAGGTGTCGTCCGGTGCGGAACAACTCACTTCCGCCTCTTCGCAGATTTCCAGCGGCGCGGTGGAGCAGGCGGCCAGCGCAGAACAGGTCTCCGCGTCAATGGAAGAAATGAGCGCCAGCATTCAGCAAAACGCCGACAACGCGCGCACCACAGAATCTATCGCAGTGAAGGTGGCCAAAGATGCCGAACTGAGTGGTGAATCCGTGCTCCGCGCCGTGGAGGCGATGCAAAAAATTTCCAAAAAAATCACAATTATCGAGGAGATTGCGCGCCAAACCAATATGCTCAGCTTGAATGCGTCCATCGAAGCCGCCCGAGCGGGTGAACATGGGAAAGGATTTGCCGTAGTGGCGTCGGCTGTTGGGAAGCTGGCTGCTCGAAGTCAGGAGGCCGCCGGCGATATTTCGGCACTGTCGCAGGAAACTGTTGAAGTGGCGGCAAATGCGCGGGAAATGCTTCAGCGACTGGTTCCGGAAATTCAAAAGACCACCGAACTCATCCAGGAAATCAGCGCGGCGTCCGCTGAACAAAGCCACGGGGCCGAACAGATCAACACCGCCATCCGGGGGCTGGATAATGTCATTCAGCAGAATTCCGCCGCAGCGGAACAGACCGCTTCCACTGCGCAGGAACTGTCCGATCAATCAAAAATGTTGTTGAAGAACATCCGCTTCTTCCAGGTCGACGGCGGTCGAAGCCACCACACCAATCACCGCACCGATCACATTTATCGCGAAGTGAAAGAGGTTGAAGCGAAAGCCGACCGCACGCCCTCCATCGCTCCCGAGGCCACCGACAAGAACCCGGCCGCAGCGGATCTGGACCTCGAAGACTTTTAATCATCCGCCCCCCCACAAACATTGTACGTTTTCCAATTCGCGAAAAGCAACTGGTCAAATGCCGCACTACGTTGTAGAAACGGTCCGAACGGACAGTTCAGATGCGTCTGCCGACGTACTTTCGAAATGAAGCCGAAGCAATAATCAAATGACTCAAAAGAAACGCAACCCCATTGTCAATCTCGGTCTATTTCTGGTAACAGTGACGACCGTATTTTTTGCCGGATACCTCCATTTGTCCGGCGACAACCCTGCGGAACGAATTGAAAACGGCTTTGCGTTCGCCGCCAGTCTGATGGCCGTCCTGGTGGCCCATGAAGCCGGGCACTACCTCATGGCCAGAAAACACCGGGTGGATGCGTCTCTCCCCTACTTCATCCCGATTCCGCCCGTCGTTTCGCTCTTCGGAACCATGGGTGCGGTAATTGTGATGCGCGGAAGAATCCGCTCCCGAAATGCACTCATGGATGTGGGTGCCGCCGGCCCGCTGGCAGGCATGATTGTGGCGATTCCACTATTATTCATAGGACTTGCGAGATGCCCCGTTATTGAAACCGGTAGCGCCGGGTACATGGAGGGACAGTCGCTGTTGTACCTGCTGGCCAAGCATGTGGTCATCGGTCCCCTGCCCGACAATCACGACATCCTGATAAACAAATCCGCCATGGCGTTCGCCGGGTGGTTCGGCATGCTCATCACCATGCTCAATATGTTTCCGATCGGTCAGCTGGACGGCGGACACATTTTTTATGCGCTGTTCGGCGATCTTCACAGCAGAGTCTCAATCATGTTTCATCGACTGCTTTTCCTGTTCGGCGCGGCGGTGAGCGGCTACTACGGATGGGACGCGTATCACCGCGGCTTGCCGACAGAGCAGATTGTCGAGGCTTCCGTTCCTGGATTCAGTTGGATTTTCCTGGGCACCATCATGCTGCTGGTGTTTAAAAAACGCGGTTTTCAACACCCGCCAACAGACGACATGCATCTCTCAACCCGCGGAAAAGTAATGGGAATTATCTGCCTGGTGCTTTTTGTAATCACCTTCATGCCCACCGTAATGAGACCGATTTTATAGCATCATCGAACAGAAAAAATTATCGCGCCATGGGTTTTCGAACAATTACCCGCCGTAAAAACCGAATGGCAGAATCGAGGGAGGCCATTTCAGAATCAATGAGCAATACGGTGAGGTCCTGATGGGAATTTCGAATGGCTTCGTAGTACCGCTGACGTTCCGTCGCATGCACCACCGCCGGCAGAAACCCATTTCGCATCAGATAGATGTTCATCACCGCGCGTCCCACTTTTCCCGATGTGTCGGGGTAGGGGAAAATATGCATGAACCGATGATGCATTCTCGCTGCAAAAGAGAACGGATGCGCGTTTTTGTCAAACTCGTCATTGGCCCATGAAATCAGCTCATTCATATTTTCTCGAATCTGTTTGGCCTGATTAATTTCGTGAAAATAGGTGCGGTGCAATGGAATTTCATTCCGGAAACCCTCAATATCCGGGTCCACATCCACTGGGCTGAACATCAAATTGAACGATTTGAACAACGCCTCATCATATTCGAGATTCGAAAGCTGAGCCAGGTCGCGACATCTTTCAAACGCCTGTTTATGTTTGCGAATGGCGGTGTACAACGTTAAATTGGTGGCATCGGTGACCGATCGCGGATCCAGCGCGGAGTTGAGTTCTTCGGGAGATATGACCTCCCCTTCCAACGCGCAATCGTGGTAAATGGCCGATACGTCGAGCTGTGTCCACAAGTTGTACAGCTCGGTATTGGACACGCACTCCATCAGCGAACGGACTTCTTCCGCTTTATCATCCACCCGGTCATATTGGGCAATTAATGTCTCGTTTTCGATATGAAATCTTCTCATTCGCAATGGAGTTATGCCTTCGTTACGTTTTCCAGTTTTTAAAGATTACGGATTTATCACCTTTTTGTAAACAAAATTATGGATCCAGAATTAGCGGAAACCGTTAATATTTCAATAACAAAGTAACAATACAGCCACACAAAAATCAACAATTATTTTACATATGGAAAAGACTATAAATAATGCGGTAGGTTACATAGATGTACACCGGAATGCTTATTTTTTAAATCTCATTACGTTATGGGCAAAAATTTCCATTCGAGCAACCACGCTGGGGGAATAGGGCTGACCATCGTTCTCCAGTGCGATATACGGAAAATTGTGTTTTCTCGCCCATGGGCCGTACACCCCTTCCACCAACCGACCGGGAAGACACGAGAAAGGTGAAATGATCACCGTTCCGTTGTATCCGTCCAACATACCGGTGGCAGCGGCGCCCGCCGAAACCGTGGCTTCGCTCTCGAGCCGAGGGTCAATAAACAATTTTTCGGTGTTTCCGATTATTTCGTGCATATCGGTGGGCACATCCGGAATCAGACCGGTGGGCTTGAGATATCGGGCCACTTTATGGACAATCATTTCTTTATAGAACCCTTCCACGTGGTACATGGCGTGCTCTTTCCACTTGCCCGTTTGAATCAGCCCTTTGAACTTCAGCTCGCCCTTTTGCTTCTGCAGGCCCCGCCATCGACAGTGGTCGGTGTAGTCAATCCACTCCGAAATACCGGCGATCTTGGGAAAAATATTTTTCGAAATGAGAAAGTCGTTAATCTCTTTCACCGAAAAAGAATCCCGGCGCACATAAATTTCACCGACAATCAGCACCTTTTGCAGATCTTCCAACCGCTGCCGACGGGGAATCGCCGTAAGAATTTTCCCGGCCCGGTCCAATGCTTTTTCAATGTTTCCGTTATTTGAAAACACTTCAATGACATCTTCCCAGACCGACTGAAGTGTCTTCAATGCGGCGTCCACATCTTTGGCCAGCAATCGCAATCCGGTATGCATATCGGTGAAGTAGTCGCCGAGAATCACCCCCCACCAGGCATCTTTGGTGAACGAACTGCCCAGCTCCCGATAGGAATTGGACGAATCGCACACCAGAATGACCGCATTTTCAAACCCCAACTCCTCAAACAGCCGTTCGTAAAACACATAGTACTGACCCGTGCGACACGGCCCCAGGGTGGAGGGCATATAGAACAGCAGAATCTCGCCCTCCTGGTTCGGCGGATGCTTCTGAAAAAAATGCAGGATACCTCCCAGAACGATGAGCGAGGGAATACACTCTTTACCGGAGGCGACATTTTTGGCCAATTGGGTCGTATGTACGTTGGGTATGGGCAAATGAATGGAATTCACTCCGGCTTTCCGGGATGCGGCCGCAATCGCGCCGCTGGAGAACTCTCCCATCGACGACCAGATGAATGTGACCCGCGGGTCGCGCATATCAATTCGCTCCCCGGTTCGGGTATCCACAATATCTACAAATTCCTTTTTCTGTTCCACAACGAACCGGCGACGATACGGTTTTACATTGGCGTCAAACCCGCCCCGACGGAAACTGTCGATAATATCGAGGAACGCTTCAATACGGGTATCGATGCCCGCATCCGCGGAATGGGAATCGATTTCGAGTACCAGGTAGGGCTTCTGACCCATCATCCACCGCAGATAATGCAGCATGAAGGAATCGGGGGCGCAAGAGAAATTCGATATCCACACCGGATACAGATTGGGCACCCGGCTCGCCACCCGTACGGCTTTCATGTCCTGCTGACCGTAGTACCAGTACATGTTCGGAAAAATCTCGGCATCCACATCGTAAATCATGTCAAACGGAATCACGCTGACACCGTTCGACAACAACTTGCGCGGAATACCCATATTGGCGTCCCGGGTAAACGCGTTGTACGGACGGCCCAGCAGACAGATATATTTTTTCTCGGGGTGCCGGGCCACCTGTTCGAGCACTTCATCCCCCAGTGCCCGATAGGCGCGAAGGAACTGATCGTACATCTCGACGCCTTTTTTATAGGCGGCGGCGCCCCGTTCAGCGGTGAACCCCATCTTCACGGCAATCTGCTCGAACTCGTCGCTCGACCCCCGCAGGTCCGCTTTCAGATTCACCACCGGACGCAATATCACGTCTTCCGACAGTCCAAACGCCTGTTTCAGGAAAAACGGCATTCCCTGAGTAAGCGGACACACAGTGGCGTGCACCTTGCCGGCCTCCAGCGTGGGCATCTTTTTAAAAAACGGCATGAACACGAAATCCGGGTTCTTGCGCAGCACGTCTTCAAGAGCCCCGTGTGCGATTTCCGACGGGAAGCAGTAATTGCTCTCGATTTTGGCGATGCCCTCAGACAGAATCTGCTCTGAAATCACCAGCTTCACACCGAGTTCGTGGAAAAACCACGAATACAGGGGCCACAGGGAATGCACCGAAAACGCCATGGGCACCCCCACGGTAATGGGTGCATCGGGATGCGCGTTCGGCGCCGGTGCAAACTCCTCGAACAACATCCGGGTACGCACTTCAACATAATTCACCGAGTCGTCGTTATCCGGTTTCTTTTTCCGCAGATTGGTGAATTTCGAACACCTGCCGCCGAACGGATACTTGGTGCCGTTCACCTCAAGTCGGCGAATGGTGCAGTAGTTGTCACAGCTCTTGCAAACAAAGGTCCCTTTCTGCACAATTTCATTTTGCAGCAGCGCATTCAAAGAGAACGCCGCTTTTTCGAGAAACCCCTCGTTCGCTTTCTGGTGCGCCAGGAGCGCCACGCCGAAACACCCCATCAACTCGGGGTCCGGGGGAACAATGATTTCCTGACCGGTCAGTTGTGCAAAGGCCAGCGGCACCGCCGGATTTTTCGCCACTCCCCCCTGCAGCATCACATGATTGCCCACGCGCCGGTTGCCGGACACGCGATTGAGATAATTGGAAACAATCGAAAAAATAAGGCCCGCCACGATATTTTCGCGGGCCGCCCCCTGCTGAATGGCCTTGCGAATATCAGAGTTGATAAACGCGGAACAGTGTTCACCGAACTTGAGCGGCGCCTCTGCATTCATGGCGATGGGGCCGATTTCCTCGGGGCGGTCAATGCTCAAATCGCCTTTGCAGGATTCCTCCAGAAAAGAACCGGTTCCCGCGGAGCAGGCTTCGTTCATAGCGTAGTCGATGGGCACCTTGTTGTTGATAGACACATACTTGGCGTCCTGACCACCGATTTCAAAAATGGTATCTACCGCTTTTTCAAAAAACGTCGTTCCTGTGGTATGGGCGATAATCTCGTTGTACACCGCGCTGGTGCCCAGAAAAACACCCAGCAGCTCCCGTGAGGAACCCGTGGTGGAAACCAGTGAAATGTTCGGATCTTCATTCGGGCCGATCTGTTTTTTCACTTCTTCGATGCACTCTTTGGTGGTCTTCACCGGGTTGCCGTGGGTTCTGCCG
This sequence comes from Deltaproteobacteria bacterium, assembly GCA_016936575.1. Classification (GTDB taxonomy): domain Bacteria; phylum Myxococcota_A; class Polyangia; order JAAYKL01; family JAAYKL01; genus JAFGXQ01. The sequence continues at coordinate 23,647 of JAFGXQ010000177.1, read as the reverse complement.
TAATGGGCCGCGACGATTTCGTACGTCTTTGCATTTACCAGGGCCACTTTCGTGGTTGTGGAACCGCCGTCCACACCGAGAATGTATTCGGCGTCGGGGTCATACTTGCCGCGCATGGAGGGCATGTATTTCACTTTGTCGGCAAACGCCGTAATCGAGGGATAGGTATCGTACGACAGGGCATCACCGCTGTTGAACAACTCCTCCGGTGACGGCAGCTCAGCCCCGAATTCCGCCGCTAAAAAGGCCGTCCCGAACGCTTCGAAATAGGGGCTCTCGGTCGGTACCACAATATCGAGAGTCGGCCACGCCTCGGAAACGTATTTGGCAACAAACGGGTTCTGCGTCACGCCTCCCGTGAGCACCACCTTGCCGCTCTGGATTCGCGTCTTGGTTAAAAAGTCGCTCACTTTGTCGGCCATGATTTTGCTAAGGGACAGCGCGATGTCGCCCGGTGTGGCTTCCCCCTTATTCAACTTGTGGGTGCAGTCCGACTTCATGAACACCGAGCAGCGCGAAGACAGTTTCTGCAGGGTGGCGCCGGTCGCCGCCGATTCGATGTCTTCGAGATTCATATTCATGCGACCGAGCTGCTGTCTGAAAAACTCGCCGGTGCCGCTGGCGCACTTGTTTCCCGAATAAGTCGCGGTAATCCGGCACGCTGCATCGAGGGTGTACACCACCAGGTCTTCTCCGCCCATGCACACCAGCGCCTTGGCATCAAGCGACAGATGCGACAGCGCGTTTTCAATAGCCATCGGTGCGATAATATTGGGCAGCTTTAATCGAAACCGACCTTCGGTTCCGGTCGCCAGCGCCAGCGGCGCGATCTTTGAAGAAAACGAAATCCGTTCAAGTAGCTGCCGAACGGTGTGGGGCACATTCCCGTCATGCGCCATCACCTGTGCGTCAACGGAATTATCTGTTGCGATTCGTACGATTTTTACGCTGGTAGAGCCGATGTCAATACCAATCAAGTCACGTTCCATATGCATTCCTACTATACAAACTACAACCCGGATTTCCGGAATTTCGAATTGAACTTTTGACCTATATACTAACGAAATACACAATTGTATAGATCAATTTCACCCAGCAATAGCACGGACATTTCTCTCATATCCGGATATATCTTCTCTTTTTTTTTATTTTTTTTGCAACCGACGCTTTCATCGGCCGACCACCGGCTATGAAATTTGCCGCATGCCTATCACTGCTGTTGCTTTTTCCCGGGTTGACCCGGGCATCGGAGTTCCGCTTGCCCGATGGTTCCGCCACACATATCGCGGTTGCGCCCACCAACTCGCAAATCATCGCGGCGCGGGTAAACAAACGATTGTACCTGTCCCGAAACGGCGGGCAACACTGGACCCTTGTCGCATCGATTTTTTCCGCCGTCGACGAAGCAACCGATGCCGCCGCCGATATCCAGCATGACCCGTTGTTCAGCGACGACCCCGAAATGGCGCATGACGGTTTTGAGGGTTCAAACACCGTGGCCATCGTCCCAACGGACGAGATTGAATCTTCCAGCACGCCTTTTCTTTTCACGGTTGACGACGAAGGGAACATCGCGTTCTGGCACAGCGATAACAGCAGACTGTACCTCTGCACGCCGACCGGTACCTGCCGATATCTCAAAACCACCGTCGGTGCCACCGCAATACAGTTGGATGGACAACGCGTGCTCTGGATTTCCACCCTTCGCAGACTCATTCGTCTACCTCTCGAAGGGCCCGCCCGCTCAATCGGTGTGACCGACATTCGACAACTGCTTTACCTGCCCCACGCGAAACAAATGGTAGCCCGCACCCGTGACACGCTCCGATTTATCGACCAGGACAACGGCCGGGTGCAATTTATCGAACCGTTGCCCACCGGCACCACCCATGCCTCAGTGTATCAGCATCGAGTGTTCATTCTGAACCATCGAGACATTCTCGAACGGGGGAATGACGGCTCATTTACGCTGTTCGCACGAACTCCCGACAGGGCAGCCGTATTTATACTCTCTGAATATGGTATCTGGTATCGTTCAAGCGACCGGTGGTACTTTAAACCGTTCACCCGAGTTTCTCTCACAGTGGGAACCGCCGCCTGTCACCTGCCCCCGCTTCCGATACCGTCCCCGTTGACCCAAACCACGAAACTACCCACCCCACGTCCGCTCTTACGATTGTTGCTTCCCTCTATTCAGGTACGTATACGATACACCCGCGGCCAATCCGTTGCATTCGGCTCCGATGCAGACCCCGTCTTCGAAACCCGCGCGAACCTATTCGCATCGATTGTATTGCAATGGCGCTTCTCTCCAGAAAAAAACAGCAACTGGTTTACGCTGCAGGAACAACAATCGGTTATACAGGACGCTGTCAGACAGAAAAAGATTTCACTGCGTCGGGCCGTTCAGATGGAATGTGCCCGAATGCAACAAACCGATTCGCTGTTTGAGCGCACCCGTCACCGGTTGAATATTGAACAAATCACCTCCCAACTGTCCCACCTGGGACACTAACCAAAGGAACCATCATGACCCATTCACATTTCCAAATCTTTTACTTGATGCCGGCGTTGTTCTGCCTGCTCATCGCACCACCCCTGCACTGTCAGCAATCGGCCGCCCCGAAATATACATATCCCACGTCTCCCAAACCGCCGGACGAAACCCTCCTTCATACACTGCAGCAAAAATGGAACAACGAACCATCGCTCAATATGTTGATTGCCTCCGCGCTTCGATACGCGGAAGCCGGAGGCGGTCGCAGCGACCGGTGGGCGGTCGCGGTCCGCAGGTCTCCGGTCCTTCCCACCCTGAAAATTTCAGTCGGCTACGATTTGGAGCGCGATGAATCCCTTGATCGCACTCAGGACGACCCGGATCGATGGGGGGCCGATGCCGACAATGATTTCGGAATTCAGGCCACCGCCCAGTGGGAACTGGCCGACCTGATTTATCATCCCGATGAACTGAAAGTGTACCAAACCCTCTCCCATCGCGCGGAACGGCGAGAAGAGATAATCGCCCTGATTATCGGGTACTACTTTGAACGCCAGCGTCTGCAGCTGACCCTGACCCTTCGGCCCCCCGCCACTATCGAAGAAACCGTGGAACAAACCTTTCGACTAAAAGAGCTTACCGCACTCATTGATGCCTTGACAGGCGGCACTCTGTCTCGCAATCTATAGTATATGACTCGTGCATTTCGCACCCTTGCACTTGGGTAAAGAGGAACCATGACCAAAGATCTCAGACAAGCTGTTCGATATGACGTAGAAGTGGCTGCCGAAGTGTACACCAAGTCCGCGGTGCTTCCCGCACAGACGCGCAACCTGAGCAACACCGGTGTCTGCCTCGACGTGGAGGTGGAACTGCCGGAACGCACCGCCGTGGGCGTATCGCTGTTTCTGGTCACCGACGGCATCGAAGACCCCGATGCGAAACCGTTGAACATTAAAGCCGATATTATATGGTCGTCGCCCAGAGATGCGGGCGGTTTCTCTTCGGGAATGCGTTTTGACAGTTCCAATGAAGCCGCAGTGAAAGCCATTGCCGATTTTCTGGCCCAGCTTTCCTGAACCGACAACCACCCATGGCCTCCCCGGCACGCATTCAACAGTTGGTTCGCCGTCACGCAGCGCATCTTTTTGAAATCGCCTCCCGAACCCGAACCGATCTGTACGATCGAGGTGCGCTCCCCATTCAGCAGGTTGATAACTGTGCGGTGATCAGCATAGGAAATATCGCTGTGGGGGGACGCGGAAAATCGCCGTTTGCCCAATACGTGGCCCGACAATACCTGAGCTGGGGGTATTCCGTTGCATTGCTGCTGCGCGGGTACAAAGGCGCCATGGAATATTCGGGGGGACTCGTATCAGAGGGAAACGGCCCCGTTGTCTCTCCCCGGGCAGCGGGCGATGAGGCGTTTGCCGCTGCTTCATGTAACCCGGGGCTGCTCGTGCACGTCGGAAAAAACCGCGTTACCCAAGTGTCCGCCGCCGCAAACAAAGGGGTCAACGTAATTGTGCTGGACGACGGTTTTCAGCATCGAAAACTCGCTCGCCATGCCGATATTGTACTCATTTCTCCCGAAGACATCGACCCGCACGCCGCCTTCGTCCCCAATGGCCACTTGCGTGAAAACGCTCAATCCCTGAAACGCGCCTCGCTGCTGGCCGGATACCGCGGCGATTGGCAGGGGCAACGCAATGGGCCGAAGGTGTTGTTCGAGCTTCAACCGAGTATTCTGATGACCCCGTCGTTTCAGGCGGTTCCGCTCACCGCACTGCCTCAAAAAATTCACCTTTTGGCGGGCGTGGCACACCCCGACCGCTTCGAACAGACCGCATCTCAACTGAATACTCAAGTGGTTTCGACATCGTTTTTTCCCGACCATCATCGGTTTTCCGGACACGACCTCCGTACCACCGAACGCACCGCATCAGCCAACGGCGCGACCGCCATTCTCACCACCACCAAAGATCTCCCCCGACTCAAAGAGGCGGCCATGGCACTGCCCATCTTCGGCCTCCACGTTCAACTCCGCATCACCCGCGGTGAATCGCAGCTGCACCACATTTTACGCGCTGCACTGCAACGTGTCCCGTCAGACCTCTCTCGCTGATCATTCGTGCAACCCCTCGCACCCACCTCATCAGATATAGGCCATACGGTCTATTCATTGTTTTAACTATTTTTTTAATAATTTTTATTTGTTTTAGGTAAAACGTATAATTTCAAAAATTTAAAAATAATTAACTAAACTACATTTACATTTATTTATTTTTAGTTAATACTTGTTATATGCATTATGTTTCAATGAGTTCTGAACAGCAAAAAGTCTTTACCAACGCCGTTCAGATATTTGAGGTAATGGAACAGGTGCATGCACTGGATACTTCCTTTCTGGGCACCATGCATTGGAAGCGAATTAACAACACAGAATACCTGTACCGGGGATATTCCGGTGGACGCACAAAATCTCTGGGCAAACGCAGTCCAACAACCGAAGGCATTAAAACAAAATATGATGCCTCGCGTAAGGCGCACAAGGACCGTAAGGCCCAATTGACGCAGCAATTGAAAATTCATGCCGGCTATATTCGGTTGAATCGATTGAATCGATTTCCAAGTGTTGCCGCAAAAGTGATTCGGTCTTTTGAAAAACAGGGAACACCAATCAAAGTGGTGGGAACGAACGCACTGTATGCGTATGAAAGTCTCAGCGGAGTGCTGTTTCTTCCGGAGTTTCTCGCCACAGATGATTTGGATTTGCTAATGGACAGCAGGCAACGACTGAAAATTGTCTCATCGCTCAAAACAAGAACACTGCTTTCCATCATAAAAGAAGCAGACAGCAGTTTTCGTCGCGTCACCCCCTCCCCCTATGATTTTTCCGCAGCGAACAATCATGGTTATCGCGTAGATTTGATCACCCAGGAAAGTGCTGACATCCGGGAGCCGAACGCCTTCTTCGGGTCCCTGGATGCCGACGACCTGAAGCCGCAAGGAATCGGTTCACTGAAATGGCTGGTGTCGGCTCCAAGTATCAGCGAGGTGGTTTTTGACCGGCAAGGTCACCCGGTGCGTCTGAATACCGTCGACCCCAGAGCGTTTGCGATTCACAAGCATTATATGAGCACAGTGGAACGAACCAAGCCGATAAAGGCAAAAAAAGATTTAGAGCAAGCACACATTGTCGCCCAATTGCTTCGCAACGAGTTGAATCACTTTCCGTTGTCAAAGGGCATCGTGCGGCTGTTTCCGAAACTCATAGGTTCGATGGACAACAACTGATACCAATCGAATACTGCTGCCGCAAAGCCGACGCGTTTGCTTCATCTGATGCATGTCCCCCCCAACCACCTCGAATTGAACGGTGCCATCTCTTAATTTCGTGGGCCGACGGTCGATGTATAGATTGAAGGTGTGCACCACGCGGGAAGGACTTGTTCATGCAGCCGGCAACAATTATTGAAGAATTATGGTTTGAACCGGAATCCGCGGCCGCGGCCAATCAGACGGCCGCCGCGTCATTCGCTGCCCGACTCACCCAGGCCCAGGGACTCAAGACCTTCCCGGCAGTGGCTCAGACCATTCTGTCGATTTTCGCCAACGATCAGTTTCGCGTGGGAGAAGTGGTGGAAGCGATTGAAGAAGACCCGTCACTGGCCTCCAGTGTGCTGCGCATGGCCAACTCGGCGTTCTTTGTCTCCAACCACCCGGTCACCGAGATGAATCAGGCATTCATGCGCATCGGAGCGCAGCATGTGAAAGAAATTGTGTGCGCGGTGGCCACCATGGAAATGTTCAATGATGTAGACGGCCTGGGCATGCAGATTCGCGACCATTGCGCCGCGGTGGCGGGCTTGTCGCATTTTCTGGCCAGGGAATATGTGAGAGGCAAATTGGAAGGTTTGTTTCTGGCGGGATTGCTTCACGATATTGGAAAACTGATGCTGCTCGATTCAAACGAAATGGACTATCACGCCGGCTCGCCGTCCACCTTGACCCCGGACCTGACCCATATTTACGAACAGAAACGATTGGGGTACGACCACGCGGTGTTGGCGGGGCACATTGCGGCCACCTGGAACTTCGGCGCGATCATCTCCCGCGCCATCGCCTGGCATCACCAGCCGAAGCGGGCCCTGGCACACGAAAAGCTTTCCAAACACGTAGCTGCCCTTCGCCTTGCCGACCAGATAGACTATATCTTGCTCGCTGCCAACGAAGACTATGAAAGAGATGCGGTCATGCTCGAAAAAACCGACGAAGCGCGATTGCTCCAAATCTCGGCGTCGCAGCTGTTGAACAGTTGGGGTGATTTGTATCGCGTTCGAAACGACGCACTCATCACCTTTTCCCCACGCAACGAGCGGCTCTCGTCAGCCGGCGCGCAGCCGATGTACTGACCCCCGCCTCGTGTCCGAAACGCTTGCGAAAAGCGCTTTCACCCGACCGATATTTCGAGTACCACCAACCCATGACCACCATCACCACCACCACTGCGAAATCCGTGCTGAACAAACAAACCCATATCGATGCGTGGTTTATCTCCCGCGCGCACCTGAACATCTACCGCGGCTGCACGCACAACTGCGCCTACTGTGACGGTCGCTATGAAGGGTACTACGCCCCCGAACACTTTGCTTCGGACATCACGGCCAAACAAAACGCCCCCGCGCTGCTCGACGCCGCCCTGAACCCGTACCGCAAACGCCGCCCGCTCAACTCGGGGTACATCATGCTGGGCGGTGGTGTCAGCGACAGCTACCAGGCGGTCGAACAGGAGCTCGGTCTTGCCCGGCAATGTCTCAACGTGATTCTGAAATGGCAGCAGCCGGTGCATCTGCTTACCAAATCCACCCTGGTGCTGCGCGATCTCGACCTGCTGCGCAAAATTCATGCGGCCCGCGGCGCGATTGTCTCGTTCAGCTTCTCCACGGCTGACGACAATCTCGCTCGGGTATTCGAACCGGGGTGCTCCCTTCCGAGCGAACGGCTGAACGCCATTTCCGACATCCGTTCGTCCGGTATTCCGGTGGGGGTATTTCTGATGCCCGTGATTCCGGGGGTGAGTGATTCGGACGACGCTATCACAGACACACTGACCCGGGTGAAACACGCCGGTGCGACCTATGTGCTGTTCAGCGGAATGACCTTGAAAGCCGGACGCCAGAAAGACCATTTTCTACGGGTGCTCAATCACTATGATTCCTCCCTCCCACAAAACTATGACGCGGTGTACCCTCCGAATAAATGGGGCGCTCCCCACCCCGCGTACGCCCGACGCATCGAAAGCAGATTCAACCGGGCAGCTCACGAACTGAAGCTATACAGACGCATTCCACCGGACATCTACTGGAACAATTGCAGTGAAACCGACGCCCTGCGAACGGTTCTCCTACAACTCGCTTACATGCAGCGGGCCTATGGTGCCGCCCTGCCCTTCGGCCAGTTGGCAAAGAACCTCTCATCGACACCCGCCCAGCTGTCACTGACGGAAACGACCGGCGGCAGTGACTCGTTTTCATCCCGGAAAGACGCCCTGGTTCGCGACATTCTTTCGACGCGCGGTGCGTCGTTCTTTGCAAAATATCGCTGATCGACCTCCTGACCAGAACAAGCCGGATGCGGTTTTTCAAATTTACAAAGTTCAATTATACTTGTACTACTGAAAGTCATCGTATTGAACGCCTGGAGGTAAGAAATGAAAAAATGGTTGGTTGTATGGTCCATGCTGAGTCTCTGTGCCTGCCTGGATGAACCGAATAACTCAGCGCAAAGCACGTTTGATTCTGACTCCGGAACGATTGCAGACTGTGACGACTGTCATGTACAGATGCCGCCTCCTACCGCCCCACACAATGAAACGCACAACTTTCTGGCCTGCAACAATGAAAACTGTCACGGCAGCATGGTAAACGAAGACGGCTCTCTGGCCAGCAGCAGTGACGCGCGCCACAACAATCACGTCATGGATGCCGCCTGCACCGCCTGCCATGAAAAAACTGTTTTCCCCGATTCGGACGCTGAAAGCAATTTCACATGTGCCGCGTGCCATCAAACTCCGCCCGCAGACATGCCGCACAACGAAACACATGCCCAATTCGCTTGCAATGACCCCAATTGCCATGGCGCCATGGTAAATGACGACGGTACCGCTATTCTCGACGTCGCGAAACATATGGATGATGCGGCGACGGCAACCTGCGACAACTGCCACGGAGAAACCGCCAGTTGCACCGCCTGTCACCAGACGCCTCCCACGGGTGCACCCCACACCGATGGCAATCATATTATCTTCAAATGCAACAGCCCCGACTGCCACGGCGCCATGGTGAACGAAGACGGCACCGCCATTCTCGATGACACCAAACACATGGACGGAAAGTCCGAAATTCAAGACCTGTCCTGCGGCGCGGTTTCGGTTTGCCACGGCGTCTGATCCAGCCGTTTCAAGTTCCCTCAAACCCCTTCCCATCATGTCGTTTTCAACGGTACGCAAACTTGCCCAAACCCCACAAATCGCATATGATGCTTTCCAATAATCAGTCGATTCCAATAACAGAATCGCATAGTTGATCTATGTTCTCGCAAGCGGCTGAAACAGAAGCCGAAACCATGAGCGGGAACATTGAAGGAGAACACCATGGAGCTTCAAGAACTCGTTGAACGCATTAACCAGTGGAAACTACGACAATCCGGAGAAGCACCTCCTATCGGAAAAGAAGCATTTGCTGAAGAGGTGGAAGCGGATGCGGTTGAAGAAATAGAAGAAGTGGCGCAAATCGAAACATTCGATGCGGCGCCTGACGAAGAAATCGCAGAAGAAGCCGTTGAGGAAGAAACGCTCGACGCGGCCCCTGACGAAGAAATCGCAGAAGAAAACGCACTCGACGAAGCCGAAGAAGAAATCGCAGAAGAAGCCGTTGAGGAAGAAGCGCTCGACGCAGCGCCTGACGAAGAAATTGCAGAAGAAAACGCGCTCGACGAAGCCGAAGAAGAAGCGTTCAACGCCGATGAAATTCCCGCTGCACCGTCTGTTGCCCCGCCGCCGCCGCCCTCTGTTGCACCCGCTGCACCGGGAGCGCCCTCCATTCCCCAGGCTCCCCCGCCGCCGCCCCAGGTTGCCCAGGCCGGCGGAGATACGCAGGAAGTGGACGAACTCGAAATCGTAGAAGACAAGTAGCCCACAGCCCTTTTTTCTCTTCTATGGTAACCCCTTGAAAAGCTTCCCTTGTTCTGGCAATCCCAGCGCAATACTGATACCATGTCCCTATGGTGGATCGATTCAAACAGGTTCGACGTGTATTCGCACTGATGTGCCTGATTCTGATTGGATGTCAAGATCAACCGCCGGCAAAACCGGTGAACGCCGGCAGGGCGCTGCTGTGTCAGGGCATCATTGTGGCCACCGCATCCAGGTTTATCACTGAAAAAAACGAAGAACCGTTTGAGCAGTTCGATTTTATCGCCATGTTTCCAAAATATCCCGAAGATCAACAACAGGAAGTGGATGCATTGCTGGAAACCCATGTTCCCCGCGCTGATCTGGCTATGGACACCTGCTCCGTCCCGGAGCCCCAGTTTCACGACAATGCAACAGATGACAACTCGGTATCCATCTCATTGGTGGATGCGGGCGACATGTTTTTACAGATGGGAGCCGGCAAAGTGCCCATTCCAACCCGCACCTTTCCGGATTTGCTGAAAGTGATTGACGGTGTGATCTACGCCGCATCCCCGAACCACGGTATCGAATTCATTCCCGGTCAGACGTACACACTCACCAACGCCGGTACAGACAATATCGGGTCATTCGAAGTGGTTCTTGAAGCGCCCAACGATTTGGGTGAAGTCACCCTCAACGGCGTATCGCCGGCAGACGCGGTGCCGTCGATTATCGCCGGCAAAGGTTCGACCATTCGCTGGGAAGGAGAAGGATACGGAGATGAGGTAATCGCCGATATTCACTGGAGCGACATGGGACTCAGCTGGTCGATGGGGTGCCGCATGAAAGACGACGGACAATTCACGATTCCAGGAGAAATTACTAAACAGATGACGAGTGAACTGACCGATCAAACCTACGAGATGCGTCTTTCCCGAGTTCGCCAGGTATCCTTTGCGGCGCCGTTCATCGCCTTCGGCGATTTCAGCTTTGTGGCTTCCACCAGTTTCCTGGTGGAATTTGATAAAATAGATTGAACAAATAGTGTATGTTGAGCGTCAGATAGACAAACCCTTGGAGGAACCCATGCGTAAAATATTTGGAATCATTAGTTTGGTGATGTGTTTGATGGCAGTTTCCTATTCTGCCCACGCGGGAAAGAACCAGCTGCGCATCATCATCAACAAAGATGACGTTGACCTGGAAAACCGAACCCTGAATTTTCGGCTGAACAAGGACGCCGCATTTGCTGAAATCAAAGTGTATGATCTCGACAACAATGTACTCTCCGAAAAAATGGTCAGCTACGACGGTGCTCGCGCCGGGACCCAACTGTCTATTCAATGGCCCCAGATTCCTGGAGATCAGGACAATTTCCGTATTGAACTGAAAGCCACCGATATCAACGATTTCTGGGTGGGGTTCGAAATCATTCATTTCTACGGGGAAATTCCCCACGAAGAAGTTATCTTCGAATCCGGCAAATGGGACATTCTTCCGTCTGAAGCGCCGAAACTGGATGCGGTGATTCCGAAAATCATCGAAATGGTGCAAAAATTTCAGCGGTTCAGCTCCCAGATGACATACGGCTTGTATGTTGCCGGGCATACCGATACAGTCGGCTCTACCGCGGACAATCGACTGCTCTCTCAACGCAGGGCACAAGCTATTGCAAAATATCTGATGGATAATGGTCTGAAACAACTCAAAATATCCATTTCAATCCGCGGATTCGGCGAAGAACTGCTCGCGGTGAAAACCGGAGACAGTGTGAGTGAGGCCCGGAACCGTCGTGCCGACTATATTATCTCCAACTTTCCCCCCTCCATGCCCGGCCCCGGCAGCTGGCGAAAAATCAAATAAAACAGACCTATTGTTGTAAGGTAAGGGTAAGGGCGATTCGCGAATCGCCCCTACTTTACTGCTTTGATGACGGCTTTGCCGTTTCGGATGACCACTTTAAAATCAGATACGCCGCCCTTTTCCTTTTCAGTCTTTTTGAGCAGTGATGAGATTTTCTGCAAGTTGATATTGTCGGTGCTCTCGTTAGTCTTTTTGCGCGCAGACATATAGGCCCGATACACCGACTGAATTTTTTTATCGTCAATCACACTCGTGCCTGTACCGGCGGCAGCGGCAGGTCTTGCCGAAGACGGTAGTGGTGGCGGTTTGCGCAACGGCGCCCCGGGAGAAGGAGGTGGTGGTGGTACGGCGGCGGCTTTCTGAGGCGGCGGCGGTTTCGCAGCGCCTGTCGCACTACTTTGCGGCGGCGATGCTGGTCTGAACCGCGATGCTCCCTCTGATGAAGACAACGCCGCCCGTGACCGGGCTTCGTCGGTTTTACGGCTGGCTGTCAGCGAAGACACCGGAATCGGAACACCGCTGGTACGGGACGTCGACGCACTCTGCACGGCACCGCCCACCGGTTCCACCACGTCACGTTGCGCGGTCGGAATCGACGGCATCGGCTTCGGTGGAGGCGCAGCGGTAATCGCATCGAGTTGCGCGTCCAAATCAAACCCTTGCTCAAACGCATCTTCCACTTCATTGAACATTTGTTCCAAATCAAATACCGGCAGTCCCGTGTCTTCCTGTGCCCCGGTGTCCGCAGCACCCGACTCCGTCTGCACATCCCTAACCCTCTCCTGCTGATCCGAACGAGCCTTTGCCCGCATAATATCACGCTTGTACGTACCCTCTTCAATCTGACGACAGATACGACGCCAGTGCGTCATATGCGTGGAATACTTCTGTACCTGCGATTGAAACCGAAATCGCAACGCGGTGTTGTAGAATTTGGTTTTACGCAGTTCGTTCAGTTTACGTTCCACCGTTTTTTTCGGAATCAGCGGTTCCAGCTTTTCAATACCCATGAAGTATTGATTGTACAGCGCCTGCAGGCGCTCAATCGCCACTTCCAGCTCCTTCACCATTCTTTCCTGCTCTTTATGATCCATATTCGGCGTTTACTCGATTTCTGCGATATCGCAAATCCATCTCGCTGTCTGGAATTTTATTGTACCCACAAAAAGAAATAAATGCGAATTCCTGCGTCTGATTTTGTCTGTGTCGAGTTTATCTGGAAAATGCGTACAACCGGCCGTCGTCGCTACCGACGTACAGTGTTCCATTCGGTCCCAGCACAGGGCTGGCGTCCACCTGATCATCCGTTTTGTGTTTCCACACCAGTTGACCATCCGGACTGACGCAGTACACATATCCGTCTCTACCGCCGAAATATGCATACCCTTTGGCATCCGTGATTACACCGGACTGAATGCCGTAAAAATCACCGACGCCCGCTTCCACCCGAAAGCGCCATTTCTCAGCTCCGGTTTCGGCGTCTACCGCCGCCACAAACGGCGCCTGCCCGTAGGTGGGCACATACAGCACACCGCTCGATGATAAGCCCAGAGGCGCACGCACCGGCGCTTCCACATCGAGCGTCCAACGTATTTTATTTCCGGGGGCCACCGACCGGACAACACCGTCATCGGAAGCGAAATACACATTGCCGTCCAAATCCACCACCGGCGTACTGTCGTTGTCACCTTCGGTTTCAATATGCCACTGCACTTCAGACACCTGATTCAACGCAAAGAAAAAATTCCCCTGCGTACCGAAAAATAGTGTGCCGTCCAAAGATTGCGCCACGCTTGAAAACACTTTTGCCCGACCGGTTCCCGCGGCGAATGCCCAACGCAAGTCCCCCGCAGCCGGTCGCAATGCAATCAGATTCAGATGGCACCCGAACACGATGGTGCCGTCATCCAAAATCAATGGAGAGGTATCCACATCGTATCGACCGGCTTCCGGTTTGGGTTCACCTTTTTTCTGGGCTTCGGTGGTCACGAACTTCCAGTTCATTTTTCCATCCGCAGACACGGAGAACAGGGCGTCCTCGTCGCTGCCCACATAAACATCGCCGTTATCGGAAATGGCCGGGCTGGTCCAAATTTTTCCGCCGGTGTCGAACGACCACTTCTTGCGGCCCTCTGTATCCACCGCATACAAAAAATGGTCGTGAGATGCCACGTAGATAGTCTTTCCATCTTTCGTAACGGCCGCATCCGCGTAAATACGTCCCTTGGTGCGAAACACCCACTGAAGCTTCGCCTCGCGCGGTCCCGCTACATCCGCCGAACCGGTCCGCCGGCGATTGCCGCGAAACATGGGCCAGCCACCGCTTCCGCCCAAATCCGCCGCGACCTTTTTAGGGCGTGTGGATTTCGCCGGGTTGTCCTTCGACGCTTTCGATGCATTGGAATTTTTTTTTGCGTCGGCTTTTTGAGCCGTGCCTTGTTTCACGTTTGACGGCGTGGTGGTTTTTTTATCGGGAGAACAGGCCACCGCGGCCATCACACAACACACACCGACGAGCAACCGAACCATCAACGAATCACGCTTCCAGCTCATCGATGCGATCCACCACATCGGCAAATCCGGGGTCCACATTGAGAATGTCGTTGTAAATCACCAGCGCGTCTTCGGGTTGCCCCATCAATTCATAGACTTTGGCTTTTTCATACAACAGAGCCAGTTTCTCGCTCTCGCTCTGGCCGGGCAGCTCGCGCGCCGCATCAAAGGTGGCAATCGCCTCCTCATACCGCTCCGCTCCCACATGACACATGCCCACCATCATCTCGGCCGTACCGGCGCGATCGGGGTGTTCCGCCGCAATTTTAAACTCACCGATGGCATCATCCCAAAGACCCATTTCCTTGTAGGCTTGTCCCAAATCAAAATGCGTGTCGTAATCAGACTTTGAAATCTGCTTTTCCACTCCCTCTTTAAATTTGGTAAACACGGTGTCCACCGCCACTTCGCCCTGCTCCTCAGTGATGTCGTCGAGATTCAAATCGCTCGATAATTCATCCATGTTGAGGGCAGAGTCATCCTGCAGCTGAATATCATCTCCCAAATCGTTTGATTCCGCGATATCTCTGGCCGACGCGAATTTCGGCGCTAACTCGGCGAGGCGCGAGTCATCGGGATACTGTTGCATCAAATCATCGTAAATAACGCGTGCTTCTTCAACCAGCCCCTGCTCCAGAAAGAATTCGATTTCCTCGAGTTCCTCACCAATATCGGCATCCGTGTTGGGCGCAGTCGGCTTCGTTGCCTCCGGTTGCGGAAGCAGCGCGGATGCGGGTTTGGGTTCAGGGGCGGATTTCGGCTCTTCCGGCGGAGTGCTCATATGCGCCAGCGCATCTGCGGGAGATATCAGGTCGTCCTGCGACGCGGGCTTGGGTTTCGGCAACGGCGCTGCGCTTGCCCGGGGCGGCGGCGCAATCGACGCGGGACGCGGCAGCTGCACCCCCGCGCTGCTCGGCCTCGGCGGCATGGAGGGGGGCGGCGGCGGCGGAAAATTAACGCCTTTTTTATCTTTGGGAAGCAACGATGGACGCGGCAGCGCCGGTGCCTTGTTGCTCGGCGAAAAGGGTGCCGCCGCATGCTCTCCGGTACCTTCGGTCACCGGAATGATGTCGATTTGGGAATCCTCAATCAGCGCCGCACCGTCATCTGCCCCCACCTCGGGCAAATCATCGATGGACACCTCGTACCCGCTCTGTTCGGTATTCCGCCGGGCCGCGTTCGTATTGGTATTGCTTCGCGGCGCCACGTTCTCCACTTCAAGTAATCCGGAATGCTCGCTGATTTCGCCGTCGGCCAACTCAGGCAGTCCGTCGGGCATCACGCCGCCGATTTCCTGCAACCGCTGCCGCGCACGCCGACTTTTCGGATCAATCTGCAGAACCTGATGCAGGTAATAGACCGCCCCTTCGGGCTGTGCTTCGGCGAACGCATCCACCAGAATGAACAACTGCTCTTTGGCGCCCTTGATGTTGCCGCTCTCAATCAGCACATCTTTAAATCGCTCCCGCGCCTCGAGATTATAAAAATCCAACGTGAAAATTTTGTCGAAATGTTCGGTCGCCCGTTCAATCAGTCCGTACTTGAGCAGCACTTCGGCTTCATCGAGCAGCTTGGCCACCACCGCTTCAGGGCCGGTCACCGTATGCGCAGGTTCCGCGGCCGGTCCGGCATCGAGCGGAATCGACGCGTTCGACCCCATTTCGCGACGCGCCACCTTGTGATTGGGGTCGAGTTTCAGAATCGATTTGGCATATCCGTGCTTCTGCGCCACGTTATTGTTGGCAATCGCGATGTTCATCAGCTCGGTGTACACCGAGATCGCCTTCTGCGGCTGCTGCAGCATTGAAAACGAAGCAGCCAGCATCTCCAGCGTCATGACATCTTTGCGATTAGCGTTGAAACAAAGCTGCAGTTTGGACAGCGCGCGTTTGGGATCATTGCGCTCCAAATACTTCTGCGCCACGTCGCGGGCGATATCGAGTTGGGTGTTGTCGTGATACAAAAGCCGCTCGGCGACCTTCAGATAGTCATCGATGCGGTCCTGCGTTTTCAGCTGCTCACAGGCAACGCGAAACTGCTCAATTGCCTGTTCGCTCTCCCCGGCCGCGGACATCTGCTCCCCCACCCGCAATCGCGTGGACACGTTGTTGGGATCAAGCTCCAGAATCTTGTGCAGCGTATCCACCACAATATGCTGCTTCTGCTGCCGGGCGGCGATATCAGCCAACTGCTCGAATTGAATCAGCGCCTCAGATGTGAGCCCCAGGCTGAGATAGGCATCGCCCAACAATTCGTAAACATCGGTGAGCAACGGATCCAGCTTCAGGATCTGTTTGTACACCGCCACCGCTTTCAGATGAAACCCACCGCGCCGATACTGCTCCGCTACTTTGAGGTACGTATCAGTGGCTTCCCGTCGCGCACCCATTCGGGTGTACAGATCGCCCATCTTCAGCCACGTTCGAATATCGTTCGGATCGATCTTCAGAACCTTCTGGTACTCCGCTACAGCCTTTTCGAAATTTCCTTTGCCCGCGTACTTCTGGGCGGCAGCGATTATTTTGCTTTTATTCGTGGCCACGTATTCATTCCCAAAACAGGTTCAACAACGTTCTAATAACAGTCTGAATCGAAAAATGTTTCAGACAACCGGCGCCGATATAATATAAAACACACCGTTTGTCTTATGTAATAATTTAAGGAACATACTTTACAAGAGCGGAGGTGCGTTGGTCAACACCGGGTTTACGTTTCTGTGAAAATTCTATCCAGTATTTGTAAAAAAATAACAGTCCAGAGCGGACACAAATCAGTCGTCTGTAAAAAAGAACAGAAAAGCTGAATTAACCGGAAATTACAAGAGATGGAGCGACTACAGCACTTCGAGGAGTTTGGGACCGGCCATGCGCAGGAGATATCGGGCCTTCCCCAGATTACCGTTGGCGGCGACCGCGATGGCCATGAAGTATTCGTCGTTCAAAATTCTGAGAATCGTCGAAAATTTTTCTGTACGGATGGTGATCTCATTGGCGCTGCCCGCTTCCAACTGGGCGGCGGCGTTCTGAACTTCTTTCAGCAACACGGAGAACTCCATTCCGATTGACTCGATATCGGAATCGGAATCAGCGGTATACGCATCAACCGGAATTCCGTCGAATCCCATCAGAATGGCTGCGCGGGCACCTTTCACACTCGTTACAGTTTCTTCTAAAATGGAGCCAAACATAATTCCTCCTAGTTTCTCAAATGTACGTCCAGTACGCTTGCCGCGTCAAGTGAACAGAAAAATTATTACCGCGCACCGGCACTAACTTCTTCTTTTTACCACAAAAGCAGGCAGGCGCTCCTTAGATTCAAAATCCTGCTTGTAACTCCACGCATCGCGCTTGGAATCAAACGGCCCCACGCGAACCCGATACCAGACCCCGCTGTCGGGCATATTCACGCGAACCAGAAATGACTTGTGCCCGGCGCGGCGCAGCCGGTTCACCATCAGACTGGCTTCCCGGTGATCCTGAAAAGATCCCACCTGCAGTGTGAACACGTCGGCTTCGTCGTCTCTGATCTTTTCGGGCACCGGTTCTTCATCTTTCACCGGAGTACTGAGGCTCACCTTTTCGAGCTCCTCGCGCTCGGAAGCCGATTCCCCTTTCACCGGCTCGTCCTCACTGTCCATCGACTTCAATGATGCCGGTACCGGAACATTCTGCGGCTCCGCTTTCAATGCGGTATGGTACGAAACCGAATCGACCTTGGTGGGTATCTGCGGTTCACCGGACTGTTCATTCAGCTTGGTGAGCAGATCCGGCTCCGGACATTCCGGGGCCGACGTTTGACGACTCCCCACCAGAACGCCCATGGCAAATACAAGCCCAACCAGTGTGACCAATCCCACCACCAGCGGGGAAATGTATTTCGTGCTGATTTCGATGTGATCTTTTTTTCTGTACCGACTTAAATCCTGCATGGTGCCTCCTTGACTACATGTAGGTTAGTGTAACCACATGTATCCCCGAAAAGCAAGTTTTACGAAAAAATATTTAAAGCAAAATATGGATAACCTGCTCCAACCACCTAAAAAAATTAGCAAATTGACTACAGAAAAATCAAAAAAATGGATGAAATTTTTATCGGAAAAAAAGGAAAGAAAAGAAGGCGTTCAAATCACGGCGCCGGTGGAGGGGGGGGGGCAACCGAGGCACCGCCGCCACCGCCGAACGCGGGTTTCTTTTTCTCCGGAGCGGGCTGCATCGGTTGGGGCGCAGGCGCCGGGGCGGGCACGACTGCGGGTTGCGGTGCGGGTGCAGGTGCGGGCGTTCCCCAGTTGTTGGCCGGCTGCGGTGCAGGTTGCGGTGCAGGTGCGGGCGTTCCCCAGCCGCCGGTGGCTGAACCGGTGCCGGTGCCGCCCCAGCCGGTATCCTGCTGCTGACCGCCGGTACCCCACACATTCCCCGCCGGAGCAGCCGCGCCGGAATCCTTGAGGAAAGTGAAGTTAACCGTCAACGCAGTGTACATATACAGATTGAGATAAGACTGCTCGCCGGTCATCATATCCCCCGGATACCCCATGCCGGAATCAACTTTGGCCAATTCCATGCGCAGCCCGAAAATGTCGGCGCCGAAGCTGAACGATTCATTGACCACATACTCCGCACCGAACGCGAAACCGATATAAAACGGAGACGACAGTTTGCTGATGATTTCCAATTCGGTTTTAATCAGCGTGTTGCCGGCGTCATCGGTGTCGGGGGTGGCGGAGGCTTTGGCGAAATATTTGCCCAAGCCCAATGACAGGTAGGGCACCGCTCTTTTGTCGACCGGTTTTTTCAGATAGAACTTGCCGTCCACACCGATTCCGAATTTGAAGAATTTATGCTCACTTTCATACGCTGCATCAGAGTTGGTTTCAGGATACGGATAAATGGTGTGCTTGAAAAAACCGAAATCCGCGATAATCGACAACACAAACTGGTCGCTGATTTTCAATTGAAAATTCCCGCCGAATCGGGGGCTGGCATAGCTCATGGATCCGATAGTGGCTTCGGTCTGAGTGTTGTAGTCCATAATCGCGGTTTTGTAGTTGTCCCAGGCGAACTTGGCGCCGGCGCCCATTTTCAATTCCGCCGCAGCCTGATTCGCTACCAGCAAGGGCAGCAGCGCAACGACCAAAATCGGCAAATATTTCTTTTTCATTAGTTATCCTTAATCCTTTCCGGCCCAATGGGCACAGTCCGTCATAATTTTCCGCTCGGACAGTACCAACGAAATTCAATCCCTGCAGCAATTTTTTGAAGAAACCGGCATTTTGTCGTGGTAACCGAACTAAAAAGAGAAAGAAAAACGTTCTACCTTATGAAAAATCGCCGAAAAGTGGTTCTCGGCAAATCGGGCTGCTAGAGTGCTGCTGATGGGTAAACGCAATTTGATACCAAAAAACGCACTTTTTTTTCTTCTTGTACCCGCACTGGTAACCGCGTGTACGGTTTCCGACAGAAGCGCGCTGCCGACCACTCCCGAAAAAACTGAACCGACACCCGCGACGCAAAAAATACCGAAGGCCCCGCCGGCGCCTGGAGAAGTCGCGCTCGGTACATTAACTCCCTATTTCGAACATATCAACAACGGTGACGCCGCCACGGCGCTTAACGAGGATCGACTGGCGGATGCGATTGCCGCCTTTGACACCGTTGCCGCATCCGGCGCCGACACCGCGTTGCGCGACCGGGCGCGATTCCTGTCGGCCTATTTATCGTACTATGCAGGCGATGCCGCCCGAGCCTACACTGAATTGCCCGCTATGACATCTTCCCTGCCGCTGTTGGCTGATGTCATTTACGAAGTGACCGCCCTTTCCGCGTTTCGGTTAAATAAATATGACGAATGCATCACATTCGCCGAACAGATGACCCACAGTCGCGCCCAGGCCGCCATGCTCATCGGCGACGCACATCTGCAGCAGGATCAGTTTGAAGACGCACTGCGGCAATACCGCCTGGTTCTGGATCAATGGCCCGGCTACGCCAAAGCAGAATGCCAAGCCAAAATCATCGCATGTATCACCGCATTGACCGACGACTATGACCTGAAGCAAACTGAAGCACACCACGCGGCGAACGACCAAAGCAATGAAGACAGCGACGCCGATGTTGACCCCGTTAGCGCTGATACGAAGGGCGACACCCCAGCGGACACCGATGCCGGCGAAGCCGATACCGAGTCCGCAACCGTGATGTACGACACTGCAGATACCGACACCGCGGACGCTGCGGAACTGGCGAATTTGGTATCTGAAAAATTGCAGATCACGCCGGCCGATCCGAACGAATACATGCGTGCCCTCATCGACGAAGCGCTTACGCTGATGAACACCATGGAAGCGCAGGCGCCCGGTGGCAAATGGACCCGGGAAGCGCTCGAACACGAAGAAACCCTGCTCGGCCGAATCGGTAAAAAAATTCCCAAGCAGAAAAAAGAGACCCGAGTGGCCGAAAATCTGTATGAAGACGCCCGTGAGCTCATGCTCAAACGCCGCCATGACAAAGCGCTCAAAGCGTATCAGAAGGTACTCAAGTTCGCCAAGCGGGGCGGCGCGCTGGAGTGCCAGGCACGCTACGAAGAAGCCATTGTCACCAGCTTTAAAAGAGAACACGGCAAGGCCGCCGACCTGTTCACCGACGTGGCTGCTGACTGCCGCATGCCCGAAATTCGGCTGAAGGCGTTGTACAAAGCGGGCAAAAGTAACATGAGCGCCAACCGGTACCGGGAGGCCATCGACATGTTCGCCCAGGTGGAAAAACTGTTCCCCACCCATTCCTACGCCGACGATGCACGGTTGCACGCTGCGCGCTGCTGGCTTGCCCTCGGCAATGAGGAACGCTTTTTATCGATGGTGTCGTCCCTGCCCGACGATTATCCTTCCGGGGACATGCGCGCGGAAGCCCTGTGGGTGGGCGCCAAGCGTGCACTGGACAGCGACAACCTCGAAAAGGCCGAGGAAATTCTCGAAAAATATTATCATATGTTTCCCATCGAAAAGGGCTGGTACACCGCGGGCCGCGCCGGATACTGGTACGGACGGGTGCTGGAACTGCTCGAAAAAACCGACGATGCGCTGGCACGATACGAGTATGTTATCTCGACCACGCCGTTTTCGTTTTACATGGTGCTGGCATACAGTCGGCTTATGGAACTGGACGGCACCCGCGCGGAACTGCTGACCGCAGAGCTGGCGCCCGGGGGGGGTACCGAGAAAAATACCATTGAAGAAACCCTGCTCACCGACGGCCCCTTTGCGTCCGGGGTGGAGCTGATTCGGCTGGGGCTGACCACCCGGGGCACCAAACTGATCAAATCCGTATTGTCCCGCCCCGACACACCGCCATCCGTGCACCGCGCGGCCGCTGCATTATTTCGTCAGGTGGGCAGCTTCACAGACGCCAAAGAGGTGTCCACGTCAATGAACGACGGCTGGAAAAACCGCTATCCCACCGGCGACGACTACACCGCCTGGACCCTGGCGTTTCCCAAGGCGTTCGATAGTGAAGTGGCGTTCGCATCGACGGAAAGCGGTATTGAAAAATCGCTCATCTTCGCCATTATGCGCGAGGAGAGCGGCTTCAATCACAAGATAGAGTCGTGGGCCAACGCCATGGGGTTGATGCAGCTGATTCTGCCGACGGCCAAATCAATGGGAAAAGGGCTGGGCATTCAGGTGACCAAAAAAAGTTTAAACGACCCGCAGACCAATGTTCGCCTGGGTGCGGCGTATCTGTCGTATCTGGGCGGCATGTTCGAAAATCATCCGGCACTGATTGTTCCCGGTTACAACGCGGGCGGCGGTGCGGTGGCGCGCTGGCTCAAAGAACGAGGCGATCAGCCCCTCGACCTGTGGGTGGAATCGATTCCCTACGAACAGACCCGCGGTTACACCAAGCGCGTGCTCGCCACCTACGCCACCTATAAATTTTTGTACGACAAAGACCGCCCCTTCCTGACCCTCGATTTCAACCTGAATCGCTGAACTGAATTAGAAATACCGCAACGCTCTCGTTTACATGGGGCGTTACATCTGTGCTTCCTGCTGCGCCCAAGGGGGGATTTGAGAAATCACGTTTTTGAGTTTTTCTTCAGCAACTTCCGCATCGTGAACGGCCTGGGCACGCAACCAATATCCATTGGAAAGTCCGAAGAATCGACACAGGCGCCGATCGGTTTTGCAGAGGCTCGTGGCAAAAAAGTCACACTATCGGTGACAATCGCGGCGATTTATTGATTTTTCGCCGCTGGCACAGCCATTGCAAATTCCGAGGGAAACACGGTCTTTGGGCCGGCTTAACGCTTACAACTTAGAGGGAGAGAGAGATGAAACACGTATGTTTTTTTCTGGTGCTGAGTTCCATCACCGCAATCGGATGTTTTGAAGAAGAGGATTCCTGCAATGTACGCACGCCCGGCATCTATGTGGAATACGAGGTGTCTGAACAGGGCGAGAACGCAGCAGTGCAGGCCACCTTCTGGGTGGGCGATGATCCCGGCGGCACATATCTGGAACTGGGCGCCTGCGGCGATACCATTTCGGTCAATGGAACGAAACTTCACGAAAGCGGCGGCAACCCCACCCGGTATACCGGCAATGTATCCGCCACCGGAGAATATGAATTTGTTCTCAACCGACCGGAGGAAGGCGCCTATTCCAGTGTGGCTTATTCCGACGGTCCGCTTCTAATGACCGCTCCGGTGGGCTCTCCCATTTCCCGGGACGATGATATTATGGTGGAGTGGAGCGACCCCAGCAGCGGACAAATCCATCTGTCACTGCAAAGCAGCTGTTTTGAGTCGGTGTACGAAATCGTCACCAACGACGGCGAATACGTGATTGCCGCCGAAGCGTTGCAGATGTACCCGTACTATTGCACCCAAATCTGCACGGCGCACGTGGATTTGATTCGCTATTTTTACGGAGATATTTCTCCCTCCCTCAAAGGTACCCTCCGGGGTGACGTTCGCGCGGCCAGCTACTTTGATTCCACCCCTGCAACCGGCGAAGTGCCCTATACCCCGGACACCGACTCCGGAAATCCGTAGGGCTGTAACAACAGAAGCAGCCGCAGATGTGTCGAATCCACATTGATGTTCGAACCGTTTAATATTACATATACCAAGTGAATAAAAAGAACGAAAATCAGCACACTGTGGAACTGACCGCTACAGATATTGACTCGCTGCCGCCACTGCCCAAACCCACGGTTCGAACCGTGCAGAACGCCGCGGCCGATGAGTCGTCGTCGCCGGTTCACGACAATCCGCTCACCCGCGAGTCCAGGTTGCACTCCGGCCCCGAAGACCTCGCGCCCGGCACCGTTATCGATGATCGGTACGAAGTCCAGGAGCGCCTGGGGGTGGGCGCCATGGGCACCGTTTTTCTGGTCAAGCATCTGCGCCTCGGCAAATCGTTCGCCCTGAAAATGGTCAACCCGGAACTGGCCCGGCAAAAAGAATTTGTGGAGCGTTTTAAACGAGAAGCCAATGCCTGCAGCCGGCTCGATCATCACAATTGCATCAGCGTGACGGACTTCGGTCAAACCAAAGAAGGCAGT
>JAFGXQ010000176.1 GCA_016936575.1 Deltaproteobacteria bacterium | reverse complement strand
TACAGATGCGGACACCGATTCAGCTACCGACGCAGATACTGACAGCGAAACAGATACCAGTACCGGTACTGATGACAATACAGACACCGATACCAATACCGATGATACCGGTGCGGATGGAGACACAGATACAGACACCGACACGGATACAGACTCAGATACGGATACAGACACCGACACGGATACAGACACCGACACGGATACAGACACCGACACGGATACCGATTCAGATACCGATGCCGACACGGATACAGACTCAGATACGGATACCGGCAACGTGACTGTTTGTGTACCTTTTTCCTGTGGTTCAGGTGACCCTTATCAATGCGGTAACTGTATCGATGACGACAGCGACGGTCTTGTGGACGCATCCGACCCGGATTGCCTGGGCCCCTGTGATAACAATGAAAGTGGATTCAACTCGAACATTCCGGGCGGCGCGCCATCCGGATGCACCATGGAGTGCTATTTCGACGGTGACAACGGCACAGGTAATGATGAATGCGACTGGGACTTCACCTGCGATGAATTTCCGCAATTCATCAAAGAAGACGGCGATAAATATTGCGTATTCGACACCGACCCGTCTGCCGTGGAATACTGTGATGGATTAAAAGAAACCCAGGTGGATCAATGCCACAATATTTGCGAGCCGCTGGTTCCCAACGGTTGCGACTGCTGGGGATGCTGCCTTATCGCTCCGGAAGACGAAAATCCCTACCGTTTTGTAGGCACTCCCAATTGCAGCCTGGCGTCTCTCGACAATTGCGACCCATGCACCCCGGTTCCCTCCTGCGAAAACGAATGCGGAACGTGTGAACTGTGTATTGGAATGACCACATTGCCGGACGAATGCCTGACCACGGTTGATACCGACACAACACCGGATTCCGACACCACGCCCGATACCGATACCACGCCCGATACCGATACCGGAAATACCAATCTGCGCTGCCAGGACGGAAAACAACCCTGTGGCCAGATTGGAGACGACCCCTGCCCCGGCAACGAGTATTGCATTACCGGCTGCTGTACCCAGATTATTCTGAACTAACGACTTCCCTCCCCGAAAAGCATAACAAAAAAAACAATCGTCCGATTCGTCGCTCCCGAAGTCGATTCGTCACTCCCGAAGTCAGCGAGATGACCGGAACGACGCATTTGAGGGGATGTCATTAGAGGTAAATTGGAATTACTTTATGAACTATTCCGGAACGATAGGCACAACTACCGGCTGGCAACCGAATTTGGCAGATACGCCGGACCAGACGCGCGGCTGCCCGCCCTTGGCCGTTAAATTGGCGCATGCGGTGGGACACAACTGAATGTTGGCGCATTGAGAGTAGTCATTGCCCAGCGCTTCAATATCTTCCAGTGGAACGCCGGGGGTTTCCACCCAGTACCAGGCCAATGCGTCGCCGGCTATTTTGGTGCAGTCCTCGGTGTATCCGATTTCAACCTCGACATCAGTCTGGGCATCCACCCCCAGTAATCGAACATCTGCACAGTTCTTATTCACCGGGTTTCCTTCCCATTCGGCGGGAACGCTCAGCCAGTCCACTGCATATTCGCAATCCACCACTTCGTTGGTAATCTCTTCCAACGCGGCATCCAACGTCTCCGGTGAAGCCGCAGAGTAATAGTAAGGAGTTCCACTATCAGGCACGGAGTCTTCCGGGGTAACCGTGGCCCCGAAATAGGCCAATCCGTTCATCACCTCGTCAAAGATCGCGGCATCATCCTGAGCCGCATCGCCCACGCCAATCACAAAAGTTTTGTAACCGGCCGCGCGAAGAGCCTTCGCAGCATCGTACGCCGCCGCATCATCCAAACACTGTTCCCCAAGAAGCGCTGTCCCCCCATCGGTGGTGCGGCAGGTACTCGTGTCATTGTCGGAATTACAATTGGGAGCGCCGTCGGTTGCCAATATGACATAGGTATCCTCAGCGGGCATCTGCTCCGCCTCCAGGTAATACAGCGCCCAGGCCAACGATTTCGAAACAGGCGTTCCACCGCATTGATTTACCGAACCGAGCGCGCTCTCAATTAAACTCACGGTGGCATCTGACACAACCAATTCATCGTCGGTATCCCGAGCGAATTCCACCAGCGGCGCATCCGACGATGACGCAGTCTCCGGAAAGTATCGGCTGGCCGGTTGACATTGAACGTCCATCGAAGAAACCATACCGGTTTCGGGGTCTGTGCACTCCGCAGCCGAGGGAAACACGTTCAGTGCAAAATTGATGGTTCCGGCGTTGGTGTTTTGCTGCACAATGTATTCAACGGCCTGGCGTACAACCGTTGCGTAGGTATCTGTACCATCCGCTGGCATGTGCCAATCAAACATTGATTTCGATCGATCGAGCAGCACCAGAATATTTACCGATTTCAACGCCACATCCCAGTTAATATCAGCGCATTCATCCAAATTGGTATCATGATCGCTGTCGGGATCACTGCTGTTTTCATTATTAGTGTCGCTATCAAAACCGGTATTGGAATCGTTGTCGGTCGCGTTGCTGTCAGTACCGCCGCTGTCGGTTTCCGTGTCGTTTCCACCATCTTTCGCGTCGTCACCACAGCCTGCAAAAAATAAAATTCCTAAAATTAATACGACGTATTTCATGTGATCCCTTTCATTTGCCCCGTCAATGTCGGCACCTGTTATATCATATTTCTTTGGCGTAGGATACAAGATGATTCATTTCTCAGTCGGTTGTCCGTTGCTGCCGATGTATTAACCGAACGTTTGAAGCCCGAAAACAAGACATATAATTTCACAGGCGATGGTTAATTTTGCTGTGGTTGGCAACGTATATAATAAGACAAGAGGCTTCGGCGTTTATGATTACCGCCGGTCGATTTGAAATTTTTAAACAGGGAGGTCGTATGAAATACCACGCGTTGATATTATGGAGCATCTCATTTATCACATTTCTCTTTATGTGGGGGTGCAAAGAAGACCCCAAAGAAGAAGACGGTACTTGCGACATGGAAAACCCGAATTGCAACGACGGGTTGGTCTGCGCCGAAGTTCAAAACGCGGAGCCCATGTGTCTCGCACCGGTAAAAATTGTGGGACACGTGTTGAACATCAGTGATGATGCGCCCATTGAAGGGGCCCTGATTCAGGCACGGGACGCCAACGGTGCGGCGGCAGGCACTTCTGCAGTTAGTGATGCGGAGGGCGCCTACGAGCTGATTGTTCCTGCGGTTCGAGATGCCGAAGGAAAACCGTTGTCCACAAACAGCGACTATACACTCGCTGCGCAGGCGCAGGGGTTTGAGCTGTTCCCAACAGCAGTGCGCCCATCACTGCCGATAGATGTGTCAACGTCGGTAGCGAACGGCGACTCAGAGTACGCAGTGGAAAATGCAATCACCACAATCAAACTGTTTCCCATCCAAGACGCTGCCGATTCGCTGGGAATCATCTCCGGTACAATTGAAAGCGACAACTGTGCTGGAATTCTGGTGGTCGCTGAAGCCGATGCCTCCGGTGTAGTGGGCTTCTCTGACAGCGAGTGCGAGTATACCATCTTTAATGTACCGGCCGGCACCTACACCGTGATGGGGTACGCTGTGGGCGTTCAATTGACAGCTGCAGAAGCCACGGTAGCCACGGGCAATGAAACAGTGGATGTGGATTTGACTGTGTCAAACAATGCGCTCAGCACAGTGTCGGGAAATGTAAATATTGTCAACGCTCCCGGTGACGCTGAAACCAGTGTTATTCTCGCAGTTGAAAGCACGTTTGTGGAGGGAACGGCTCTGGCGCAGATTCCACCGGGTTTAAGAGTGGGCCCGATTACCGGCCAATTTGTGTTTGAAAACGTTCCGGACGGTCGATACGTGGTGCTCGCGGCGTATGAAAATGATTTCCTGGTGAGAGACCCGGACCAAAGCATCGGCGGCACGTCAATTGTGCATATTCAGGTGCCGGACCCGGATTCTGGAAACAACATTGTTTTGCCGGAAAGCTTCAAGGTCACAGAGGCTCTCGAAGTTGTTTCACCCGGCGCGGAAGAACCCACTCAGGTAGATGACACCAATCTGATTCTCGAGTGGGTAGACGATTCGTCAGAGCAAAGCTACGAAATCAGCGTGATTGATGCGCTGGGGAATTTAATCTGGGAAACCACCATCGACGGTGTATCCGGAAGCGAAACCGCATCAGTCATGTACGCGGGTGATCCGCTGGAAGAAGGCATGTACTACCAGTTCAAAGTAACGTCAATCAGCAACGGCGGCTCTCCGCTCAGCACCACTGAAGATCTTAAAGGTGTATTCTACAAGTAGGCGCTGCGCGAATCCTCACTATTCCTCTTCAACATCACCCTCTTCCGCCTCGTCCGCCTCTTCCGTCTCACCGCTGTTTTCTTCAATCGCTTCTCCCTCGGGCTCTTCACCCTCCGCGGCTTCCTCCTCATTCGCCTCTTTCTCTTTTATCGCCTTAATTGTGGCTTCCATCCGCCTCGATTGACTGTCGTTCTGGCGATCCTGTATTTCAGTGGACGAGGCCGTCCCTATTCCGGATTCCGGCGGAGCAATCACACGGTCGTCGTGTACAGGGTCAGGTTCTGACTCCGGTTCTGTTTCCGGTGCAGTTGCGGGCGGCGGTTCGGAAGGAACCGGTCTTGAAGGAATCGCTGTTGCCGGACGTTTGGCCCGATTCACCGCTCGCGCGCGGTTACTTGTCGTGGGTCGATTACCTCTACGCAACGCAGTTCTTCGGGAGGACCGGTCACTAGCGGTATTGAATACCTTGGACGGTCTGAATTTTGCGGTTTTAAATATGCCGCTGTACGCGTATCCGAAAGAACCGTCGGTTCGCTTGGCGCGAGAGAGCGCAGTGGGCATGAGTGAAACCAGCGTTTTCGCCTTGTCACTTTTCTGGGCATATCCCTCAAGAAGTTTGAACGTGAAGTACAAATTCAGACGACTGCGCGACATGGGGTCGGCAAACTGAATATCACCCTCTGCCGTTGCCGCGATATCATCAGATACCAATTTCGCATTTTTAAACGCGCATTTTCCATCCGTTACCGCCATTTCCAGCAGCAGAGAACGAATTGCGATTGCGTCCACAGTCATCGGCCCCATGTCTTTGATGATTTCTACTTTTGACTGCCCTTTTCCAAGCGAAATATTTTTGCCATCCACCCACATTTTCCCTTCGGCGTCCTTGAATTTTCCTGTCTTCGTCTTCAGCTCGATGCCGAAATCAAGCTGACCGAACATGGGAAGGGGTAAAAAATCTTTCAAGTCCCAGAACTGAATCAGATTCAATCCCGTGGCCACCATCGAAAACGAAACTTCATCGCCTTCATCCGATGCTTCTTCAGATTCAGCATCTTTCTCGGCTTCCTCAACCTTAGCTGCACGCCGTTCGCGCAACAGCGCTGCTCGTTCTGCAGGCGTCAGCTGCGCTTCTTCTTCAGTGAGTTCATTCTCTTTCTTATCGCCAGAAATCGGTCCCACATAACTGACTTCAACATGCCCGCCCAGAAAATCCATCTCAACGTTCAATTCCAAATCACCGAACAGAAGAGAGAGTATTCCCACCTCAAAATGCATTTCCTCCACATAATACTTGGGCGCAATCGGCTTTACCTCTTTTTTATCTTCATTTTTCTGGTCACCTTCATCTCCGTCTTCGTCTTCATCGTCGGATTCTTCGAAGCTGGAGCGACCATTGGGGGAAGAGTCATCCTCCTGCGGCACCTCAATATTCACCCCCTCCAAAGTGACCGAACCGAAAGGAGATATAGACAAATCCTCTATCGTTACTTTTCTGCCCAGAATATCGGTCAGCTGCGCTTCTGCCATGGGAAGAAATCGTTCCGCCGGAAAAGTCAGCGCCAGAAAAACCGAAAAACACATCGAGAAGAAGGCCGGATACCCGATGGCCTTGATAATTTTCTTTTGAGCAGGGCTCAGGTTCAGCGGAATCATTTCTTCACCTCCCCTTTACCCTTTGTCTTGGTTGCAAGCTCTTCCACTTTTTCATAGGTTGAAATCGTCAGAGAAACACGAAACATCCCTTCCTCACGCCGCTGTTTTCGTATGTTCAACTTTGAAATCGCAATGGGAAATGTACGTTTGTTCTGCTCCACCTCTTTCATGAACTTCACGATTCCCTGCAAGTCAATCTCGCGAAAAGTAACTTCCGCACTGCGCTCCAACCACCCCCCGGGATATGTTTTATCATTCAATTCTTTGGTATCGGCTTCCGTTACCTGCGTTTTCTTTATTACGTTATCCACCAGCGTGCGCAAGGGTTTCGGTTTTCCCAGTTTCTCCATCCGCTGGTCTGAAAGCTTCTTTTCTTTAAAATGAGACTCCATCACCTTTACAAAACCAATAAGCTCTGTCCATTCCGCTGTATCGCGCTCCAAATCAGAAATGGCTCCGCCCACAAAAAAGGCGGTTAAAAAACAAATCATTAAAACAGCGGTAACGCTCATTGCCGCCACCATTTTCTTCTCTCTGGCCGACAATCCTGCCAACAAATTCCGTACAATCGACGACATTCAGTCTCCTATTCGCGCCATCAGGGGCACGTACTGTCTATCTCCATGGTGTATTCCTGGCGTTCTGCCACTGTACGCACCTTCGGTATTTTAAAAGACGTAAAACATTCTTCGAATTCGCCCAATTTACTTTTAATCAGGTCTGTCGGAGAAAGGTCAAGGTTCTCCTCATCGATTTTGCCATCCACTTCCTTTAATTCCGAGTCCACCTTGCCGCGAATTTTTACATGCTTGGGTTTTATATCCAGTTCATCAATATCGTGAACCACCGATTCCGGAATACGTTTCGACAGTTCAATCACAATATCGTATGAATCGTTTTCGGGCATTGGCGACTTGGCGGCAACCTGAGGTCCCATCTTCTTTTCAATGATGGAACGGCTTACCGTTTTCTGCCCTAGAACGCGTTCCGTCACTTCTTCCAGCTGCACCTTTACTTTTTCCGCCTGATTCGACACTACGACATACTTGGCGACAGTAGAAAAAATCCACGATGCCACGATGCACAAGAAACAAATCACCGCAATGACAATTTTCTGTCGAATGGCTTCGGTATCGCCTTTAAAGGCAAACTCATCACGGCGAAAATTAAATCTTCGGGCCTTCGGTACAATTCCGGTTCCCGCCAGGCACATAGCAAGTACCGCGTTTTCCGGTGATAACGCCTGCTCAAACGGTTTTACGTCTCCCTTGAATACCTCCGGCTGATACACCTCAACCGGGAGCGCCAGTGCTTCGCCTAAAAATGGAGCGACACCGTTCAGTTTCGAAGTTCCACCGCACAACAGCACTTTCTGAACTTCGTTACCCCCGTTGGCTCGGTGTCCGATGATGGTTTGTTGAATTTCACGCACCAATAAGCGGAATGCATCTTTCAGCACTTCACCGATGCGTCCGGTCATTCCCTCTTTTTCCTTGAACTCCGCTCCCTTGGCATATTCCGCATCACCGGCTGCCGCCAGCTTGACGCTCAACTCCCGGCCACCTCGCAGCACCGTGCGTGTGGTCAACTGCGAATCGCCGGCGATAATCACATTTGTACGCTGATGCCCCAAATCAACAATCGCAGTGGGGCCGTTCACCGCTGATATTTCCTCCAAATAAACTGCGTACCCGAGCGGTGCGACCGATATTTCGGCCGGGTCAATCTCCACCTGAGACAAATTATTCAACAACAACCGAACCCGTTGCTTAGGCACCGCGGCAACCTGATACTGCACTTCCTGCGGTGTACGCCCCACCTCGATAAAATCGAATACAGCGTCTTCCACATCATAGGGCAACAATTCATCAAGTTCAAAGCTCAGTACGTCATGCGCCTTCTTCGCCGCACTTGTGGGCAACGAAATACGATGAATACTGACACTCTCGCCGGGAAGTGCGCAATACACCGACGCATCGGGTAAATTGAATCGGGAGATTACCCGCCCCGCGGCCTGCATGATTTCAGAATCCAGTGCAATGCCGTTTTCATCCTGTACTACCGCTTCTGAATCGAATTTAACAATCTCACCACCGCGAAATCCCTGTTTCACGGCAATGGCTTTCACAGCATGACTCCCCAAATCAATGCCGATAAAATGCTGTGTCATATTAGTCTTGCCTCCAATAAAGAACCTTCCCACCTGCCGCAGCCATCGACTGGCTGGGGTCAATCATGGACGGTTCCTTGGGATCAATATCTACCACCACATGAATTCGTTTTTTGGTTTCTCCGGTCAGCGGATTGGAAACGGTTCCCTGGCCGTAAATCGAAAACACCTGACTTTTTGTCGTAAACATTTGCGTCGCCTGTTTTTTGTTCACAATGGGAACCCCCTGTGCACCGGTCACGCTGGTCGCCCCAGACATTGCCAAAGCAAATAACATCGTCGGGTCTTCCGCGGGGTTTTCAATCTGTTTGATGAATGCATTCACATCTGTGTACGGAAAAAACGTTCTCATCGTGATAATATTGTTGAGCATCGTCACCAGATTCTGCACAAACGGCGAATATGGATTCTGACACGGATTGTTGCCGTCCTGATCGGTAGCCAACATACACAGACTTGCCACCAACGTACCGGCAGAGGCGGTATTCACATTCACTTTCCCCTTGCCCCATACCGTGAACGTTCGCGTTGTTTGGTCTTCGGGATTCGGCTCCACAAACGCGGTCCAGAAATCATCGCCGATGCCATGCACGAAATGCAGTTCTTCCAAACTGTCGTACGGCGCATTTTTTCGTTCATACTCCGGCGATGTTTCAGAATAATAAGACTCCTCGCCCATATCCCCCAGACAGTTATCTTCGTCCGGGTCCGCCCAATCGAATATTTCGCAGACCACCTGCTCCCGATCCACATCGTCGCGATAATCCTTCCCTTCGAAAATGTCATTGTAAATTTCGGGTTCCATCATCGCCAATAAACTATTGAAAACCAATTGCCTCAACGGACTGTCGGGATTCGCTGCAATATTCAAATTCAGTTTGCTCTCCTCATCAACGATTTCAACCGAAAACTCCTCACCTTCCGCCAGCCCCAGACCTTCCGCCTCCTCTAAATCAAAACCGATGGCCTCTCCCACCAGCGACCCCTCTTTGGCATTGGAAGAAAACGGCTCGAGCATCATGTCGGCAAACTGCCAGAACGGGAAATTCAGCGCCTCTTTGAACATCGGAAGAGACTGAACCGACAGAAGCAACCGGCTCAGATTCACACTGGATTTGGCCAGATACTCCGCTTTTACCGCATCGCGGTGATGTACCGCATTGAGCAAATACACTTTGTTGCTCTCCATAAAATCCGCCGTCATGGCTGTAAGTATTATTAGCGCAATCATTACAAGCAGTAACGCCACGCCCCTCTGACGTTTATGTGTATTCACAGTCCGCTTCATCAGTCCACCGTCAGCGGCATGCCCGGAATAAACGTGGGCACAAGCAAAATCGGAGTACGGAACGGAATTGTGAGTTGCGTTCCATATGTCACTTCTTCAAATTCTTCGTCCAGGCCGTTGATTCGGCTGGCGCCTCGCCGCTCATTCACCACCAGCTTAATGCGAACTTGTGTGGGCAGAATGGTTCCCTCTCCAGCGGCTTGGGTGGTGTCCCATTCATCTTGCCATTCCTTGTTGGCAATGTCGTAATACTGCAGGTCAAACTTGGCGACATTGTGCACCAGCACCAGAGTTTGTCCGCCTTCCAACGGCTTTGTATCAAGAATGGGAGACTCCCGGCGCACCAGATTCACCATGTCACTGTTCTCCGGATCTGTGGCAAGAAAATACGATACTTCTGCCTGATCGGACTCATCCACATCAAAATAACGCCGATTGTGCGAAAACGATGCAAAGTCGATGCTGTCTTCGTTTCCGCCGTCGGTTCCGATAAAAATCGTGTCGTGAGTAGCCTGGGGTGCGCGATGATACGACAGAAACGCCGATGAAATATCACGGTTCAACATATCAAACGCCACACGCACCTGATGGAAATTATCTTGCGAGTATTCAACAATATTGCGCGCTTTGGTTGTTTGAGATGTCGCGGCCCAAATGGCGATGGAAATCATTCCGGTTACCGCCAGGGACACCATAATCTCAAGCAATGTAAATCCGCGCCGAATGGTCATTCCTGACTCTCCTCCGTAGACATACTGTTCATCACATCATCCACCGTATTGGCCTCCTGCATCAGTTTGAGCGGCCCCTGGGACGGGTGAGTTACGTATTGAACCAATTGAAAATCCTTCTCTTCAATTCCTTCTTTCCAGGTCACCTTTACCGTTACCCGACGAATCGCCTGTTCCAGCAAATCGGTCACCATCGGCATGAGCGACGTAAGCATATCCATGCCCACGTCAGCCATCTGATCCATTTGAGAGTTATCCATCGAACTGAGTCCGGCGGCTCCCCCGGTCACCTGATCCATAATGCTGCCTGCACCATTTTCATCGCCCTCATCTATCTCGGCATCCATCATGTCCGGAAACGTGACCGTTTCCACCACCCATTCGCAATGAAACTCAGTAATCATCTCACCTTCCAGAAATTCACAGCATTCCCCTCCTTCGGCCACATCCCCTTCCTGAAACCCCTCTTCGATGAAGAGCAACTCCAGCTCATTCATTTTGCAACGCCCAAGCTGCGTCGCCTGAGTAATGTTGCGCGCATAATTAGTGGTTGCGACGGCGGCGAACTGGGCCGCGAAAATAGCCACCAACGCCGAAGACAGCAGCAACACGGCCACCATAATTTCTATGACAGTGAACCCGCCCTGTGTTACTGAACGCCTCGTCATCTACCGTTCCCCTTCCTGAAGTTCGCTTAAATCCTCAAGGGGCTCCAACTCTTCATGGTGAATGATCGCGCGCCCGTTCAGGGGATGAATCACTACGGTTGAAATTTCCGAGGCTTCATCGTCGAAATCACTGATTTGAATATACGTATGCTCCGTCGTACCGCCCGGGAAATAGTACACGAACGCGAAACCCTTATCGATCACATTCGGACTGTGGGGAGAGAACACCTGCAGGAACCCAACATCGCCACCGAACGTTCGTTTTTTCCCCTGGTTTCCATCAATAGTCATGAACCGTGGTCCCTTATACATGGGCACACCGGTGGTCACTTGTTCCAAACCGTTTCCACCAATCAGATTCTGTAAAAACGGATCAGTTACCGGCAGCGGTGCGATACCGCCGTCGCCCGAAGAACCGGTGGACTGCGGGGTGGGAAACTTCGGTCCGATATTCCGAAGTTTGTCCTTCATATCCCCTTCCTCGATACTGCCGTCAGCCATGTATTCGTCTTCGGAATCTTCACGATTCAACCCGACGCCGGTTTCATCATCGCGGTTTAATACAACCCGACCGGAGGTTTCCTGCAACTGGATGGAGCGCCCTTCAAAATCAAGAACCATTCGCACGGTAACGCCCTTGGATACCGCGCGGGAATATGCATATTTGGAAGCAGATACAATGGACCATGCCGCGGATTTCAGCTTGGCCTTCGATGTCGCACCGAATCCGAACGCAGCACCGGTCACCACGATACCGATGATTACAATCACAATCATAATCTCCATCAGTGTGAATCCGCGACGGTTCATTATTTACTCTTCTTCGGCCTCTTCGCATGCAATACGACCACTGCCGTCTTTACCCGTGGAGTACACATCTGGTGACGCGCCGTCGCAATCTATTACATACGGATTTTTCCATGGATCTTTTGTACGTTTATTCGCATCCAGGTAGCCGCTTTTCAAGTCGTCAATACTCGGACATTTTCCTGGATTTTGCGCCATGTACAACATCACCGCAGAACGAATCAGACAGGACTCGTTTTTGGCCGTATCTTCATTCGCTCTTTCCAGTTGCCCCATGAACGCGATGGTCACACCTGTTCCCAACATACCGATAATTACAATCACGATCATGATTTCGATGAGCGTCATACCTCGCTGATGCTTACGGTTTCTTCTTCTGATTTCTGTTGATTTCATCACTTCTCTCCTTGTTTCCAAAGGTTCAATTGCGCAATATAACTTTTCACATCGTCTTCGCCGGATTCTTCACCGTCGGGCCCCAACGAGACCACATCCACATCCTCGGAATCTTGAAACGCCGGGCACTGAAGAATATACGGCTTCCCCCACGGGTCTTTCATGGCACGCAGGTACGGCGTTCCTTCCGGCGGCGCTGATAACTCTTCAACGCCGGCAGGACATCTGCCGAAATCTGCTCGAAACAGCCGGGCGGCATGAGCTATTCGCGAAATATCCAACTGGGCCTGACGTACGCGCCGCCGATTTGACATAAACCCAATAGACCATCCCATAAACAACACAATCAATGTAACAACGGAAATCGCACGAATCCGCCGCGCCAACGGGCCGAGCTTTTTACGGCGATGTCCTTTTTTTCCGAGTACGAATTCTTTGCGTCCAAACATTTAGATAAACTCATTAATCTGAACCAGCGGAAGCAAAACGGCTGCTGCGATGCCGCCGGCTCCAACCCCCATCAATACAATGAGTAACGGTTCTAAAATTGACGTGAGTGCCATCACTTTACTGTCCACTTGAGCATCGTATGATGAAGAGACATTCTCCAGCATCGCTTCCAACTGACCGGTTCTCTCTCCAACGGCTATCATATGAGTGACCACCGGTGGGAAATACCCTGATGCTTTTAGAGGCTCCGAAATGCTTTCCCCCTCGCGAATAGATTTGCTCGCATCCACCACCACTTTTTCGAGCACCACATTTCCAAGCACCCCCTTGGTAATATCCATGGCAGAGAGCAACGGAACACCAGATGACAGTAGTGTCGCCAAAGTTTTCGCAAATCGCGAAATAGCCACCATCATTGTCAGCTTTCCGAAAATCGGCGCCCGCAAAGTAAACCGATGCCAGGAAAATTCACCCTTTTCTGTTTTCTTCCATCTGCGAAATCCCCATATACCGAACACCATCAGGATAAGCACCATCCACCAGAATGTGGCCATAAAATCGCTGATAGCCACCAGAATACGTGTGTAAATCGGAAGCTCCTTATCAAAATTTTCAAAAATCGACGTTACCTTGGGCACCACCACAATCATCAGAATATTGATGACCACAACCCCTACCACCAGCATAAATGCCGGATACGCCATGGCGCCGACAACCTTGTTTTTCAACCGATCGGAGGCTTCAATAAAATCTGCCAGGCGTTCCAATACCTGCTCCAACGTGCCCGACTGCTCGCCGGCATGAACCATATTGCAGAACAGACGATCGAAATATGCCGGATACTTGGAAAAGGCATCGGACAAACTGGTTCCCTGATTGACCTGATCCCGAACATCGGTAATCGCACTCTTCAGATCCGGCTTGTCACATTGGTCAATCACTGCGGTCAACGATTCAACCAACGACACACCTGATTTTGTAAGTGTGGCGAGTTGTCTTGTGGTCAATGCGATATCGGCTTTTTTTACCCGATTGAAATAGCGGCCGAAATCAACTTCATTTTTATCTTTACCCTTCCCCTTTACACTGGTGGAAGACGGCATGATTCCATCGCGCTTCAACAAACCCCGCAGCGCCTTTTCACTCTCGGCGTCCAGTACCCCCTTGACGTTTTTACCATCGCTCTTGCGTATACCTTCGTATTTATAAAGAGGCACGGCTCAATTCCTTTACAGAAATGGACTCAATCGTCATGAGTCACTCTCAACACTTCTTCAATTGTGGTTATTCCGGAAAGCACCTTTCGTGCGCCATCCTCCCGAAGATTCACCATTCCTTCCCGAAGTGCGGTTTTCTTAATCGAATTCGAATCAGAATTTTTCAACACCAACGCGCGGATATCGTCGGTGATCATCAGCATCTCATACAACCCGGTACGCCCTCTGTACCCCAACCCCAGGCATTCATCGCACCCCACCGCTTCGTACAACATGACTCGGTCGTTACTGAGCGGTTGTAGCGGCGGCAGTCGCTTTGCGGCTTCTATGTAAACGTTTTCGACAGGTTGCGAAAAAGACTGATACGGATTGTCCGGATCAACGCCCAATTCCACCAATTGTTCACGAGTGGGCTCAAACAGCTGCTTACAATGCGGACAAAGCACACGTACCAGTCGCTGCGCCTGAATGCCGATCATAGAGGATGCAACCAGAAACGGTTCAATATCCATCTCAACCAACCGGGTCAACGCACCGGCGGCATCGTTGGTATGAATTGTGGAAAGTACCAGGTGTCCCGTCAACGACGACTGCACCGCGATTTCAGCGGTTTCCCTGTCGCGAATCTCACCGACCATGATCACATCGGGATCCTGTCGCAGGAATGCCCTCAGTCCACTGGCAAATGTCAAATCAATTTTGGGATTCACATGAACCTGCCCGATACCTTCAATATCGTACTCCACCGGGTCCTCAACGGTGAGGATGTTCTTATCGGGCGTATTGATTTGCGACAACCCGGCGTACAACGTGGTGGTTTTACCGGAACCGGTAGGCCCGGTTACCAGAATAATGCCATGAGGTCTGCGAATCAGAGAATGGAAAAGTGTGTAGTGATCTTTCCAGAATCCCAGGTCTGTAATATCGTGAAGTACCGCCTGTTTATCGAGAAGTCGCATCACCACGCGTTCTCCCTGACTGGTGGGAACCGTACTAACGCGCACATCAATCGGCTTACCCGCAATTTTCAATGCGATGCGCCCATCCTGCGGCAATCTTTTTTCGGCGATATTCAATTTCGCCAGAATTTTCACACGGGAAATAATTGACGGAAGAAAAGCTTTCTTCACATTCTTCGCGTTCTGTAGAACGCCGTCCACCCGATACCGAACGCCCACTTCTTTTTCAAGAGGCTCAATATGAATATCACTGGCCCGCCGCCGAACAGCTTCAAAAAATAAATTATTCACCCAACGGATAATGGGCGCCTCATCTTCGGCATCAATGAGGTCTGTCAGCTCCTCTTCCTCTGCCGCGCCTTCTCCCTCCAGGTCTTCATCTTTTCCCGAACGCTCGTATACGGCGTTGATAGTTTCAACAATGACCCCGCCCGGTGCCACCACCGCTTCCACCGGCGCGCCCAAAATTGCCTGCACTGCATCAAGCGCCCCCAAGTCAAACGGATCTTTGCAGGCCACACGAACGCCGGCAGCGGTCTCACTCAAAGGCAACACACAATTATTTTTCGCAAATACAATCGGCAAATGCTCTATCAGGTGGGGAGCTACTTCGTCGGTTTTAATGGTCTCCAAAAATGGAATCCCCATATGATCGGCAACGGCTCTGCCCACTTGCACTTCCGTCAGCAGACTGTCGCCCACCACATACTCTACCAATGTCCCCCCCTTGGTGGACAACACCACCAACGCTTCATTTAATTGCTCACTATCGAGCAATCCGGCTGACACCAGAATATCTCCGATAAAACTGTCCCTGGGGCTACTCACTGTCGCCTCCGGTGTTGGTGATAACGACGGGTTCTTCTCCTGCCACCCCCCCCAGAGACTGCGCCTCGACAGCTGATTTTCCGGGTTCTTCAATGGTTTCTTCTCCGTCTTCTTCTTCCCCCGCTTCTCCTTCAATCTCTTTGTCGCCGAGTTTTGATAGTTGAAGCGGCTTTTTCGGTTCATGGGTATCCACATCCACCTGCTCGGATTGTTTACGCAGCTCAGAATCTGTTTGTGCCTCACCAATTACTTCATTAATTACGGACAAAGCGCCTTTGGTTCTGGACCAATCCAGATGCGGGTCGTACCGATGATACTCAAACGCGGTATATCTTTCGATAAACTCACGGCGTTCGGCCATCTTGCGTTGAAAAATTTCTCTGAAATCTTCGGGTGAACGTACGATGTACGGCGTCAGAAAAATCAGAAGGTTCCGCTTTTTGGTAATGCTCGCTTTATGGCGAAACAAAACACCGAGCACAGGAATATCGCCCAGCACAGGAACCTTGTTGGTTGTTTCCACCTGATTGTCGGTAATCAATCCGCCCAGCACAAATGTTTGCTGATCCGACACCACCGATGTGGTTTTCGCATTCTGTTTGGAAATGGTCGGTCCCGAGGTAGGGTCAATGGATTTCACTTCGCTGATCTCCAGGTCCACTTCCAGACGAACCTGATTGTCATCATTAATATGTGGTGTAATGGTCAGTGTGATTCCCACATCCTGACGACTGTACGAGCTGGTCAGTCTACTCAACGAGCCTGAATTCAACAGACTTGCCGCGCTGCCGGTATTCGTTCCGGAAGAACCGAGCAACCCCAGCATGGCGGCGCCGGAGTTCACCCCTTGAAGAACCGGAACATTTTCTCCCACCGTGATGGATGCTTCCGCGTTGTCGGTTGCCAGAATATGCGGAGTTGACAATACGTTCACATCAGTATTCTGCTGCAGCGCCTGCAACGCCACACCAAACGCCGGAACAGACACTCCAATCAAATCTTCCGAACCGGGAATATCCGGGCCTCGCACCCCCGCCGCCAGACCGGTAAGCGAAGACGGATCCAACCCGAGACTGGTGGGTCCCCCCGGCGGCTGACTCACGCCGTACAACAGCGATTCGTTATCACCGTCGCCCAGCATACCGCCGCCGTGAACCCCCAAACCGACTTCTCGGGTTTTGTCCAGGCTCACTTCCATAATCACCGCCTCAACAAAAACCTGACGCTGCATCGAATCCAACTCATCAATTACCGCCTTCAGACTCATGTAGTCACGCAATGAAGAAACCACCACCAACGAATTGGTTGCTTTGTCCGCAGAGATATTCAAATCTCCTTCAAACAGCTCTGTTGGTGCCGCCGCGTTTTTTCCTTTTGCCCCCGATGCGCGATTTGCCGCCTTGGCAAGGCTGTTCAGCGTTTTCGCCAGTTCTTCAGCGTTGGCGTGCTGCAGTCGAATCACGTGCAGCGTACCCTCTCCCGCCACTGGAACATCCAATACTTTAACCAACTCAAGAATACGAAGATACCCCGCCTCCGAGGCAACAATAATCAACGAATTTGTTCGTTCATCCGCAATCACTTTTGAGTAGTTCACCGCGCCGGCGCCGGCGCCATCCCCCATCGCCACTTCTGGCGTAACATCCGCGCCTTTTCCTTTCTTCTTGGGAGCGGCCTTTCTCGCGCCTCCGTTGGCATCCACTTCAAAAATTTCCTGAATGCGCGCCGCCAATTCCTCTGCGGATGCGTAATTTACGGGCTCCACCCAAATCTGTTCCCGTGTTCCGGCTACATCAAGCAGATCAATTAACCGAATCAGCCTACGTATTGAACTGCCGTAATCGGTAATAATCAACGTGTTGGTGGGAGAGTAAACTGTAATATCTCCCTCCGGAGATTTAAACTTTGTGAGCAATCCCGACAACTCGTCCGCAGACACATAGGTAAGCGGCTGCAACCGGGTAACAATCTGATCCCGGTTGGGTACATTTCGCGTAATCGGTGTGGTATTGGCGATTGCATTCTTGTTGGGAACAATTTTCAAATACCGCCCCGAAGGCATCACAGTTAATCCGTTGACCTGAAGAACGCTCAAAAAGGTCTGATACGCTTCATCGGCAGTTATTTTTGTCGGTGCGTAAATCGTTGCCTTAATTTTGGGAACCGTGCCACCGATGATGAAACTTTTGCCGGTAATATTTCCGATTATTTTGATGAGCTCAATCAAATCCGCATCAACCAGATTAAAAGCGAAACGAGCACCGCGCCGAGGCTTCTTGTACTCGATACTCAAATCCATGTTCTGCGCTTCCTTCACTTCATCCCAAGCCGACGGTTCGTTCTCCGGCTCAGTCTTCTTCTCTGGCGGCGCCGCGCTCGCTTTCGCGGCATTATTTTTTACAGCTGCGGCTGTTCTCGCAGCAGCAGCGGGGCGTCTGGCCCCCGGTTTCGCAGTGACGGGCTTGGTTGCAGTCGGAGAGGCATTTCGACCCCGCTGCGGCGACGCGTTCAATGACGACGGGCCAGCCAGCATCACAGCCAACATAAATCCAAGCAACAATCCAACATTCATCGTGTATTTCGTATTCCAGCTTCTACCCATTACAAACAACTCCAAAGCATGACGCGCTGCGCGCTCATCCGTTGTCAAAATGTCCCCCTTCGGCATCATTGAGCCATTGGGAGCACGCATCCGTTTATCAAATATCGCTCCGCGAACCTGCCCATTCCGTTTAAAACGCCCAAGGTGTAGACCATTCAAATTTATATTCTGCTTCATACAATTCACCTGCTATGAAATACTAAGCGAAATCCATGCCACCTACAAACGAACCATATTTGCTATATTTATTCAGCAACTTGCGAGATACAGCCAGCCGTCACCAGGCTGCAAATTGGACAAATTGTCACTGTGCGCTGAGGTGGTTGTCGTTAATGACAAATCGCTATCCAACTTATAAGACCATCGAAAAAAAACCACCAAACCGTTACAGAAACACCGGTTTTATGTTACAGAGGCCTCACAGCGGCTTGAGTACCGCTCGCACAGATACAGGTTACAAATGGCAGACGATCCAGAACAAAAAAAGCCGCTTTCCGGAAAAAAGCCCGGTCGCGTCGTATTTATTGATCAAGCGCGCGCATTTGCGTTGACCATGATGCTGGTGGGGCACACGCTTCACCATTTTCTCGGGGAACCCTGGCGCAGCGGAGAAGCGTACAACGAATATCAGTTTTTCAGAGGAATCACTTCCGCACTGTTTCTCATGGTTTCCGGATTTTCATTTGTAGTGGCCTCCTTCAAGTATTGGGATGACTACACCCACATCTCTCCCAGGTTGATCGCACGGTTGCGAAGAATCGGCTACATTCTGTTTCTCGCATATCTGCTGCATATGTACGGCGGCACACTGGCACGAATGGTTTCGTGGTACAATCCCAACCGTTTGGAGGCGTTCCTGCGCTTTGATGTGCTGCAGAACATCGGCTTCGGATTACTCATTTTGCATACTGCCGCATTCGCGGTGAAGAAAATCGAACATTTTTGGAAAATCACGCTCGCCCTTTTCATCGGGGTTCTATTGCTGGCTACGCTTACCTATGACCCTGCCATCGATGCGCATCTCCCACTTGGGTTGGCACCGGCGCTAAATATGTATCACCGTTCCCTCTTCCCTCTGATTCCGTTTACCGGATTCATGCTGGTCGGCGCATTTTTCGCCTACTTTTTCTGGCAGGGAAAACAAAAAGGTACAGAATGGAAAGCCATGGCTGCATTGGCGGCAACCGGGGTCGGATTTTTGCTGTTCGAGTATGTGATCCGAAACCATGTCAGCGGCGGTGTATTCCCGTTCGCGGTTGAAATGGAAAAAACACCGGGTAATACGTTCGCACGCTGCGGCAGTGCCATGCTGGTC
This sequence comes from Deltaproteobacteria bacterium, assembly GCA_016936575.1. Taxonomy (GTDB): domain Bacteria; phylum Myxococcota_A; class Polyangia; order JAAYKL01; family JAAYKL01; genus JAFGXQ01. The sequence continues at coordinate 58,764 of JAFGXQ010000176.1, read as the reverse complement.
ATTTCCGGATTGTTCTTCCTTGAAAAACTCGTAGTGATTCTGCCCGAGTTAGCACTGACAATGAGTAAAGACTCTCTGGCCATATATGTGGTTCATCTTCCTATCATATACGGTGGAACATTAGGGGTGGCGCAGCAATACAAGCAGGGAATGTCGCCGCTGCAGGTGTTTGCGTATATTGCGGTGCTGTTTACGCTGATGATTTTGCTCGCATGGAGTATTGACTGGGTTCGCAAACGATATCCGGTAATACAAACCAAAATTCGACGAACGGTCATCCTGGCGTGGTGCATCCAATTCGTTCTTTGGCCGCGGTACACGGTTCTGTCGGTCACTGTGTCGCTCGGTGTTGCCGTCTTCTTTATGCTGGGCGGCTACAAACGCACGGCGGAACGACTGAAAACCATGGTTGAAGATATAAAAAAGAAAAAAACGCCCTCGCGGGTCAACATAGAAACAGAATAGACAGAACGACTTAGTAGGTAATGAGTCGGTGAACCATGATGTCGCCGAGCTTGCTTCGTCCGTCCAGAAATGCCAATTCAATCACAAAGCCCAGTCCAACCACCGCGGCACCGAGTTTTTCAACGAGGCTGATGGTTGCCGCCGCTGTACCGCCGGTAGCCAACAAATCATCAATAACCAACACCTTGTCTTCCGGCCCCAGTGCATCCTTGTGGATTTCCAGCGTATCGGTACCGTATTCCAACGCGAATTCCTCGCTCACTGTTTCAGCAGGCAGCTTACCGGGCTTGCGCACCGGAACAAAACCGACCCCCAATCGCTCGGCCACGGGCACGCCAAAAATAAAACCACGAGATTCCATTCCGGCCACCGCGGTAATCCCGGCATTAAAAAACGGTTCTGCCAGTGCATCAAGCGCATTCTTCAGCGCCGCCGGATGCTTGAGCAACGGCGTAATATCTTTAAAAAGAATTCCCGGTTTCGGAAAATCGGGAACGTCTCGGATAATTGATTTCAAATCTATGTCACTCATTCTCACTCCTTTTGGTTTTCTACTGAGGGTAGATACAACAACGGATCCGTCGGCTGTTCGTTCACACGCACCTCGAAGTGCAGATGATCCCGTGCCGCGGCACCGCTTCTCCCCACTTCGGCAACTTTATCTCCACGCTTCACGGCGGTTCCCTCGGAAACCACATTTCGAGCGTTATGGGCATATACCGTAATAATGTTGTCTTCATGACGGATGAGCACCAGGTTGCCGTACCCTTTGATGGCATCGCCGCTATACAACACTTCCCCGTCATTTGCGGCAACCACAGGCGTTCCTTCCGGCGCTTCAATGTCAATGCCGTCATGGTCACCATTCTCGTCTTTTCCGAACGGGCGCGAAAACGCACCATCAACCGGCCACAAAAAACAAGGCCGTCCCTGCTGCCCGCACTGTCCCTGCACGACATGCGTAGTTATCGCATTGTTCGAATCGCTGCGCTCCGCAACCGTATCGTTTGTTTTTTTCGGCGTCACCTTGGGCGGCTTTCCATCCCCGGGTGGAGTTCCCGACTTGAGGGGAACAAAAATCTGGTCTCGTCCTTGAATTTCCCCGGCAGCCGGAATCTCGTTCAGCTCCGCAATCAATTCGGCAGAAGCGCCGTAGGAGGATGCAATACTCTCCACGGTGTCGCCTTTTTTTACAATATGCCATTTTCCCAGAACAGAAAGCGGTGCAACGGTTTGCGCACATCCCACAAAGAAAAGAAACAAAAAAAGAAAAGCGGTCCTTAACAACATGCTCGAGGTTATATCACGATGCCGTAAAGGAACCAAAGAATCCCGTCAAACAATTTAAATGTTACGACTCATCGTCTTCACGACGACGTCCGAGGGCAATCATCCCGAAAGAACCGCCCAACCCGAGCACCAGCGCAACCCCGGCAGTTACGCCTTCTTGCGTAGATTCAGGCATACGGTTTTTCGCCGTCGCGATTTGTACGTCCTGCTTCACTTCTCCATCACGACCGGTAATCGCGGTCCCCTGAGAAACATCTTTAAACGGCCACATTACGAAGAGACTACCGATGATCAATCCAATCAAAAATGCCATCGTGGCAGACTTCGCTTTTTTCAAAAGCCAGGCCAAAAACTTGGTGAACCCAAGCAACCCGACAGCCATTCCGATCGCAAGAGCAACCAGCCAAATAAAAGCGGTCGTATTGAATGACCGGGCAGATAGGTCCGTTGCAAAACTTGTGAACTTTGCGACAGCATTCTGATACTGCCCCAACACCAACAAAACAAACGAACCACTGATTCCAGGAAGAATCATAGCGCTAATCGCTATGGCACCAGCGCCGAATGCAACAAGAGGATTGTCCCCACCGCCGGAAGTATCGGGCATCGCAAAAGAGATGCCCGCCGTCAATGCAATCCCCGGAATAATCATCAGAAGCCTTGCACCCTTTTTTTCCATCATCGCCCACGGTACGGCAACGGATGGAACAATCAGTCCGATAAAAAATGCCAACGTGGGCGCCGTTTGTTCCGCCAGCAGATACTCCATTAAAAAAGTCAGCGCCCCTGCGCAAGAAGCGGCAAAACCACCGAGAATTATGAGAAACAAAGCATCAATTCGTTGCATCTCTGCCAAAAACGAATCCCATGCATCTCGCTTGAACCGCAACAACCCCAGACAAATCTTCACTGTCTGAAATGATAGCGAATCAATCGCATTCACCATTCGATCGAAAATTCCAAGAATCAATGCGAATGTACCGCCGGAAACACCGGGAATAATATTGGCCAATCCAATCAGCGCACCGTTTATCGCTGTCAGGATCGCATTTTTCATCGTCATTTTTTTCTGTTCTGTCATTCCTCACCTTTTTTTACTTATCCAAAAACGAAAACGCTTTTTTCGTTAATGATTGTTCTGCAGTCTGATTAATTAGCAAAGGCGTAATACTCGCTTTACCCTCATCAATCAACGCCACATCTGTTCCCGGCTCACGCGGGATATTAGCCACGGGTGGCCCGCCAAGTAAATAGGATTTCTCTTTTTTTGCAGGCGACACGCAGCGAACGAGCGGTTCATACGGTTTGGTTCCCAATCGGCAGAAATACGGCCCCGAAAATTCCCCCACCGGATAATTTAAATTCAGCAACAACGGCGCCGTTTCGCTGTTCCTTGCCAGAGAAACCGCCACCTCCGCGGCGCTCTTCGCTGCCAGACTGAAATCATCGCCGTCAACCAGGCTCACCGCCAATCCGTGTACGTTCCGCAATGCGGCCTCCCGCGCTCCGGCTACGGTTCCGGAATAAATTACATCTTCGGCCAGGTTGGCGCCGCGATTTATCCCCGAAACCACAAGGTGCGGAGGTTGTGCAGCCATCAAATGAACCAATGCCCAATACACACCGTCCGCAACCACACCACCATGCGCGTAGTGACGGACTCCCCGCTGCTCAACTGTAACCGGTGTCCCCAACGACATCGAATGACTGCAAGCGGACCGTTGAGAGTCAGGCGCAACGACCCAGCATTCCACCTCGGTGTGTTGTCGCAAAGACTCTTCCAACGCCAGTATTCCCGGCGCATCAACGCCATCATCATTTGTCAGTAAAATTCGCAGCATCTCTTTCTCAATCGGTTTGCACAAAAAAAAAGAGGCCGCTGAAAGTACAGTGCCTCTTTCTCAATCGTCGGGGCGAGAGGATTTGAACCTCCGACCTCTTGACCCCCAGTCAAGCGCGCTAACCAGGCTGCGCTACGCCCCGATTGAGGTGACTTTCTACCAGAGGGGTTTCATGGACGCAAGAAAAAATGTGCGCGCAATGACACTTTCGTATCCGGAAAAAAATTGCAGTTCAGCTCGATTCCACCTTCGCCGCAAACGACTGGACATCCTGTTTTAGCTGTAGCAGCTGCTTCTCGTAGCGATCGACAACTATTTTTTGCGCCCTTGCCACTTCGATCTTCATTTGGGCAATGGTTTCCTGGCGTGCACTTTCAGCTACCGCTTCAGGGCTGACCGGAGGAAGCGATGCTTCCACCCCTTCAGACTTCAGATATTGCTTTGCCCCCTCGATGGTAAACTTGCGATCGTACAACAGATGTTTAATCGCCAGCACGGCTTCCACATCTTTTCGTCGATACAAACGCTGGTTGGTTTTTGATTTCTGCGGCCGAATGGTTGAAAACTCGGACTCCCAATAACGAAGCACATGTTGCTTTACGCCAACGATGTCTTTCACTTCACCGATTTTAAAAAATAGCTTGTCCGGTAGTTCCACACGTGTCGTCAAAGTCGCGATTTCCTGTCTGCAAACATCAGCCTATGAAGACTGCTGTTTGGAATTCAACGCATTCTTTAACACTTGACTCGGTTTGAAACTCAGCACATATCGCGGTGCAATCACAATCGGCTGGCCGGTTTGCGGGTTGCGCCCCATTCGCTCCTTTTTCTGGCGGACAACGAAATTGCCGAAACCGGAAATTTTAATTTTTTTGTTTTCCTTCAAAGAGTATTTCATCACTTCAAATACTGCTTCTACGATTTCGGATGCTTCCTTTTTGGAAAAGCCCCCCACTTTTTCGTAAACTCGTTCGATAATATCCGCTTTGGTCATCCGTGGAACTCCTTTGGCTGACGACCCACATGTATTGTTGCTTAAAATACATTTAAGCACATGATGTATGTTGGTTCAAGCCTTGTAACCATTTAAAAATAATAGTTTATTCCAATTGGCACCAGTTTTTTTTTATAAAATTAAGAATTTCAACGGAAATTAAAGAAATACTAAAACTGAAACAAAAAAGAAAGGACAAAAAAGCCGTTATCGAAGTTGCACATTATACTGTTCAGATACCGACGAGACAGCCTTCTGATGAATCATATCCACTTCCTTGTCTGTCAGTGTTTTTTCAAAAGAACGATACTGAACCGAAAACGCGATGGATTTCTTCCCCTTCTCCACATGTTCGCCTCGATATACGTCAAACAATTTCACTCCGGTAACCAAGTCTCCACCTGCTTCTGCGAACGCGGCGAGAATGGGACCAACGTCTTGTGCTTCATCCGCAACCACCGCTACGTCCCGCGCCATCGGAGGAAAATCACTGAGTGGCACAGCAGTGGCTACAGCGCGTTGTGCGCAGAGCATTTCCAAATCCAGCTCAAAACCGACAGCGCCGCTGCTCAATTTCAACTCTTTCAATACTGCCGGATGAATTTCTCCCAGCACCCCAACAGTCACACCATTGACCGATACGGCCAGCGTTCTTTTGGGATGCATCGCAACGTTGCCGGATTCAACCGTAAAATCCGGGGACCGACCGGTCATCGCACAGCAAAAACTATCGACGATACCCTTCGCGTCGTAAAAATCATAACGTCGCGACGACTCACTCACCCACGATCCCACATAGCCATCCAGCACAGCCGCAACGCGAACCACTTCAGTGGGCAATTCCGCATTGGATGAATGATATGTCTTTGCCACCTCAAATTGCGCGAAGCTATCCATGTACCTGGAGTGCGTACGTTTCAAGTTTTCAAGCAAGCCGGCGAAGAGCGTTGTTCTCATCGCCGCTCGCTGCGCGTTCAGCGGATTCGCAACAGTAATCAATTCATCACCAACACCGAGACTCCTCAGTATTTCTTTCGGAACAAACGAGTAGGTAACCGATTCCATCAACCCCAGTGCAGAGAGACACTCCTTGGCGCGCTTTACGTTTTCAAACGCACCACGCCGGGGAATCTGGCATTGAATCTGCGGAAGCATTGCTTCGATTTGATTCATTCCAGTCACCCGGGCAATCTCTTCAATCACATCAATTTCCCGCTCCATATCCGGACGATGCGTGGGAATACGCACTATGTAATTTTCACCGTCCACTGTCACTTCCGCACCAATACCTTCAATACATTTCACCATTTGCGCGGACGAGATCTGATGTCCCATCATTGCGGCATAGCGACTTGGACGGAATATCACTTCAATCGGCGCAATGGGTTTGGGGTAACAATCCACAATTCCCTCACGGGCTTTTCCGCCGGACAATTCACAGACCATCGCATTCGCAGCCGCCAATACTTCCGGTTCATGATTGGGGTCCACGCCCCGTTCAAACCGGTACGACGATTCACTGGAGAGTTTTAGCTTCTTCGATGTCTTTCGAACATTCGACGGGTTAAAGTACGCACACTCAATCAGAATATTGCGAGTCTCATTGCTTACTTCAGTGTCCAGCCCCCCCATCACACCAGCCACCGCTACCGGCTTAGCCCCGTCGCAAATCAGGAGGTCATCGGTAGAAAACGTTCGCTCCACATCGTCGAGAGTTCTCATTTTCTCACCTTCTGCGGCGTTGCGAACAACAATTTTTTTACCGGCCAGTTTATCCAAATCAAATGCATGCAGCGGCTGCCCGTATTCCATCAAAATGGCATTCGTCATATCGACCAGATTTGAAATCGGTCGAATATCCAGATTGTGAAGACGATAGCGCAACCAGAACGGACTCGCCTGTACGGTAACATTCTCAACCACTGATGCGGCATAGCGGGGTGCACCGGTGGCATTCTCTACCGTCACATGAATCACGTCAGACGTCTTTCCCGATGCCAGCGGCGCTGCCGGCCGCTCAGTCGGCGCAAAGGGCTTATCGAACAATAAACACATCTCGCGCGCCAATCCACGATGGTACAAGGCGTCCGGACGATTCGGAGTGACTTCCAGCTCGAAAATCCAATCCTCCAGCTGCAACGCCTCTGCAATTGGTGTTCCTAGCGACGCATCTACGCCCTCCAGTACAATGATGCCATCGCTATCGGGACCCAGATTCAACTCCTCTTCACTGCAAAGCATCCCGAACGATTCGTAGCCACCCACTTTTCGGGGTTCAATCACAAAGTCACCGAATCGGGCGCCCTCTTTTGCAAGCACCACTCTTCCTCCGGGCAAGGGGCAATTGGAAGCACCGCAAACAATCGGTAACACCGCGCTGCCGTCGCTAACTTTAACTAGACTCAATTTCTTACTATCCGGGTGAGCCTCTTTTTCAACGACCTCCGCCACAACAATATGATCGAATTCCGATTTGCGATGAACAACACTCGCCACTTCAAGTCCAGAAAAGGTAAATTTTTCTTCGAGTTCTTTGGGGTCCGGGGCAAACCCGGCCAGCTCACACAGCCACTTGTAACTTGCTAACATGACTTACCTCCTGAACCTTTCCAAAAAACGCGGATCATTTTCGTAAAACAGTTTGATACTGGTGATTCCTTCATACTTCAGCATTGCCACGCGATCGACGCCTAAACCAAAAGCAAACCCGCTGTACATCTCGGAATCAATTCCCACTCCTTCCAGCACATTCGGGTCCACCATCCCGGCGCCGAGTATTTCAATCCAACCGGTTTGGGAACAGAGACGACATCCTTTTCCTTTGCAGTAAATGCATTGAATATCGACTTCCACCGACGGCTCGGTAAACGGAAAAAAGCTGGGACGAAACCGGGTCTGCACATCTTCACCGAAAATCTGATACAGAAATGTATTCAGAACGCCCTTGAGATGCCCGAAATGAATTCCCTTATCGACGAGCAGCCCCTCAATCTGAAAAAACATGGGACTGTGCGTTGGGTCATCATCACGCCGAAAAACCGCACCAGGGGCAACCACCTGTACCGGAAGCGGTCGTTCCAGCATGGAGCGAATCTGCACCGGAGACATATGTGTGCGCAGCAGCGTCTTTCCCTCCTCAATAAACAAAGTATCCTGCATATCCCGCGCCGGGTGATCGTCGGGAAAATTGAGCTTCGCAAAGTTGTACTCATCGGTTTCAATCTCAGGGCCCTGCGCCACATCAAAGCCCATTGAGGTGAACACATCCACAATATCATACATTACGATGCTGAGCGGATGCATATGCCCTTGAGCAGGTGCACGCCCCGGAAGCGTCACGTCAAAATGCGCATTCAGATAGGCCTCTTCGGCCCGTTTGACCAGCCCGTCAATGGCTTCTGTGACAGACTGAACAATCGTTTGTTTCGCTTTGTTAAACGCCTGACCCACTTCTTTGCGCTGACTCGGCTCCACTTGCCCAAGCGATGTCTGCAGCTCTCCCACCTTTCCCTTTTTGGAAAGATACGCGGCCTGCAAATCGCGAATGGCTTGTTCTGTGGACTGATTTTGCAACGACGCGACAAACTGTTGGGTCAACAGTTGCAGTTGCTCGATGATCTCTTTAGGATCCATAGCAAACTCCCGATAATATGAATGGTTGATTTGTTGAAAGAAGGGGCAAAAGTGCCGCCGCGGTTATTTGCCGCGAGCTATCGATATGATCGCCGCAAACCCCGCGGGATCTTCAATAGCGATGTCAGAAAGCACTTTACGGTTCAAATCGATACCGGCTTTTTTCAGGCCGCCCATCAATTTAGAATAACTCATTTCGTTCAGACGCGCTGCCGCGTTGATACGGGTGATCCACAATTTACGCATATCGCGTTTGCGAAGCTTACGTCCGATGTAAGCATCCATCTGCGCATGCATAACTGCATTATATGCCGCTTTGTACATTTTGCTGCGTGAACCGAAAAAGCCTTTGGCACGCTTCAAAATTTTGTTGCGTCGTCTTCTTGATTTAAATCCTCGTGTAACTCTAGCCATTTGAACGCTCCTTTTGCGTAATCAGGAATTCGCCTGTCCGTGAAACCGTAATCGGCTTACAGATAAGGCAGGAGCCTGCGAACCTGCCGTTCACTACCTTTGTCAACAGTGGTCTCTTTGCGGAGATTGCGTTTTCTTTTGGTAGACTTTTTAGTCAGAATGTGACTATGAAACGGCCTGGCGCAGCGAACTTTTCCTTTTGCTGTTTTGCGGAATCTTTTTGCCGCCGCTCTATTACTTTTCATTTTCGGCATAATGGGTACCTATTACTCAATAAAATCGTTTCTCATCGCCCGTTTATCAAACGATGGGTAACCGTGTTTACACGTCCTTTGCACACAGTGCAAGAAAAAAAAACCAATATTCACGGGTATTGTTATTCTTCTTCCTCGCCCTCGAAGTCATCGCTTATCGGCGCTCGCTCAACCGGAGCGGACTGTCCTTTTCCGGTGGGCGCCAAAATGGTGGTCATGGCTTTCCCTTCCAGTTGATAGCGTTGCTGCACTTCGGCAACATCTTTCACCGCCTCAACAACCTTATCGAGCAATGCAGCCGCCATTTCGGGATGGGCAACCTCACGACCCCGAAATCGAATCGTAATCTTGGTTTTGTTCCCTTCTGCGATAAACCTGCGAATATGTTTCACTTTGAAGTTAAAATCGTGGGTATCGGTCTTGGGCCGCATCTTCACTTCCTTAACTTCAATCGTTTTTTGATTTTTCTTTGCCGCTTGTGCCTGTTTTTTCTGCTCGTACTTGTACTTGCCGTAGTCCATAATACGGCAGACCGGCGGTTTGGCGTTGGGGCTGATCTCCACCAAATCAAGGCTCATTTCCTGCGCGATGGCAAGCGCCTGCCTGGTGGTATAAATCCCCAATTGCTGACCGTCAGGATTTATTAAGCGGATTTCCGGCCTTCGAATCATTTCATTGATTCGCGTTTTCGGAGGACGTTTTTTGCCCGATGCTGATGATTGCTTCGATTGGATAACTGTTTCTCCTTCACAAAAAGAGTACCCTCTTGGACTCTTTGGTTATTTCACCATCAATACTGCATTATAAAATATAATCACGTAAATATTACATTAAATTTCGGGAGCGGCCGCTTTTTCTTCTATAAATTGTACGAATTTGTCCAACTGAACAAACCCGAGGTCGCCGTCCTCCCGGGTTTTCAACGATACCCCGCCCTCTTCCACTTCCTTGTCGCCAATCACCGCCATTGCCGGAATTCTCGCAAGCCGGGTCTGACGAATTTTGGCCCCCAATTTTTCGTTGTCGGTATTCACTTCGACGCGGAATCCTTTATCGCGAAGCGCTTGCTGAACATTTCGAGCGAATTCCTCATGTCGATCCGCCACGGTCAGCAACGATACCTGAACCGGAGCCAGCCACATGGGAAACGCCCCCGCGTAGTGTTCCAACATGATGCCGAAAAACCGTTCAATCGAGCCGAGCAACGCGCGATGAATCATCACCGGACGATGTCTGCCGGAGTCCTCACCAATATATGACAAATCAAATCGCTCGGGCAGATTGAAATCCACCTGCACCGTAGAACATTGCCATACGCGACCGATGGCATCTTTAATCTTCACATCAATTTTGGGGCCGTAAAATGCGCCGCCGCCTTCATCAATTGAATAGGCAACGCCTTCGGCTTCCAATCCTGATTTCAACGCGGCCTCTGCCTTTTCCCATACAGCCGGGTCACCAATGGATTTAGCTTCGGGCCGCGTGGCCACCATAATATCAAGATCGGTGAAACCATAGTCGCCGAGTAGCTTCAGAGAAAACCGTACCACACGTCGAATTTCTTCTTCCAGCTGGTCCAGTCGCATGAAAATATGCGCGTCGTCCTGGGTAAAGCCACGTACGCGAAGCAACCCGTGCAACTGTCCGGAACGCTCGAACCGATACACGGTTCCAAGCTCCGCCCAGCGCAGTGGCAAATCGCGATACGACTTGAGCGAATTGCGATAGATGGCAATATGAAACGGACAGTTCATCGGCTTGATGTAATATGGATTTCCCTCTATCTCCATCGGGGCGTACATATCGTCGGCATAGTTTTCCAGATGCCCCGACGTCTCCCAGAGTTTGGAACGACCGATATGCGGCGTCATAATCAACTCATATCCGTGCTTCATGTGCGAACTGCGCCAATGGTTCTCAATCAATGTACGCACCAATGCGCCTTTAGGGTGCCAGAGTACCAATCCTCCGCCGATCTGCTCGTCAATACTGAACAAATCCAGCTCTTTTCCCAGTTTTCGGTGGTCACGTTTTTTGGCTTCTTCCAGTGCATCAAGATGCGCCTTCAGTGCTTTCTTGTCGCTGAACGCGGTACCGTAAATTCTGGAAAGCATCTTGTTGTTCGCATCGCCGCGCCAATAGGCGCCCGCGGCAGACAACACTTTGAACGCATTGATAAACTTGGTATTCGGCAGGTGAGGCCCGGCACACAGGTCCACCCAGTCTCCGTGGTAATATAGGGTTACCGGTTTTTCGGCATCAATGGCATCGAGCAATTCGAGCTTGTACGTTTCCCCCATTTCAGAAAACAGTTTTCGCGCTTCGTCCCGGGATACTTCCCTGCGAATAAACGAATGCTTTTCCTGGATGATGGACTTCATTTCTTTTTCAATCGCCGCTAAATCTTCCTCGGTAAACCCACCGCCCTCTTTATCAAAATCGTAGTAGAACCCGTTTTCGATAGATGGACCGATGGTCACCTTTGTACCGGGGAAAAGCCGTTGCACCGCATCGGCCATCACGTGGGCCGTTGAATGGCGAATCACCGCCAACGCCGCATCATCGGTTGCACCAATGGCTTTAGCCTCCGCATCTGCAGCAACGGGAGCCTGTAGGTCAACAACCTGTCCCGAAATCAGTGCCGCCACCGTGTCGTGACGAAGTTGCTCATTCGCAGCGAGAATTGCGCCCGCTGTACCTTTTTCAAATGCTACTTCTGGATTGTTCATCTTTTGTTTTTAAAATTTGTGAAAGGGTTCACGTACATTTCTCGGATTTCAAAATAAATACCGTTTAAATAGGCACGAGCAGGATTGAACTGCCGACCCCTACCGTGTCAAGGTAGTGCTCTCCCACTGAGCTACGTGCCTGCATTGCCTGCGTATTCCCACGTGTCAACACGCGTTCACGAAGACAGCGAGATTGGTAGCAGAAGGGACCATGAGCGTCAAGCCCGAAATAACGATAGTGAAAGGAAGACAGCTAGTTGGAGTATAGCTCGTCAATGAGATGAGTGTAGCGTTGTTCGATAATTTTTTTACGCAGCTTCAAACTGGGTGTCACCTCGCCGTCGGCAATGGTGAATTCCCGCGGGGCGATGGCAAACCGTTTGATGGTTTCATAGCGTTCCAACCTTGAATTGAGTGAAATAATCTGCGCTTCTATCGCCTTTTTCAGCAGCGCATTTCGGGCCAGCCCCGAGAGCGATTCATCCACATTGTTCTCCCGTGCCCACTGGGTGACCGCATCAGAATCAAGGGTCAGCAATGCGGTCAGATATTTTCGTTTGTTTCCGAACACCACCGCCTGAGACACATACTTCAGCTGAACCAAATGAGCCTCAATGGGCGCCGGAGCAATATTCTTCCCACCGGACGTCACGATAATATCTTTTTTGCGATCGGTAATTTTCAAAAAACCTTCGTCGTCAATGACACCGATGTCGCCGGTGTGCAGCCAGCCGCCTTCATCAATGGTTTCCGCGGTATCCTTGGGCAGATTCTGATACCCCTTCATCACGCCCGGTCCGCGGAGCAATATCTCGCCGTCATCGGCAATCAACACCTCGGTCTCCGCAAGCGGAAGCCCCACCGTGCCGAATTTATAATTGCGTATGCGATTGTGATGGGTCAACGACGCATTCTCGGTCATTCCGTAACCTTCGATAATGAGAAGCCCGGCTGCGTGAAAGAATTCAATAATCTCCTGCTGCAACGGTGCGCCGCCCGAAATCATCATGCGAACGTTTCCGCCCAGTCGTTGCTGTAACTTTGAAAAAACCAGCTTGTCGGCTACTTTGGCTTCAACCGCCAGTTTTCTGGGCAACGGCTTTTTCTCCTGATGACATCGACTCACGTCACGGCCCACGCCGGACGCCCATTTGAAAATTGTCTTTTTTACGAAGCTCCCCTGGTCGACCTTCTCTACCACACCGGCGTGAATTTTCTCAAACAACCTGGGAACAGAAACAAAAAAATCCGGTTGAAACGACTCGGCATCCTCCACGGCGGTGAGCATCGAGCGCGCAAACCCGATAGTGAATCCGATTCGCATCTGGGCGTGGTACACCAACTGCGCGTACACATGGGCCAACGGCAAAAACAGCAGGGTTTTTTCCGACGATTTCAAATCAAGGGTCTCACCCAGATTCGTGGTCACAGAAGTCAGGTTGTGATGGGTCAACAGTGCGCCCTTGGGGGTGCCGGTGGTCCCCGAGGTATACACCACTTTCGCCACGTCATCGGCCTGCAACGAACGGATTCGCCTCTCCAATTCTGCATGTTTGGAATCGAGCACAGCGGCACCGTGTTTCACGTAGTCTTCAAACGAAACGACCTGTTTGCGGTACTCCTGCGGAACGGTTTCACTCAGGGTGAGGGCCGGCGGCGCAGGTTTGCCCGGGCGATGCGCCGGTTGCTGGGAATTTTGAAAATACACGATTTTCGTTACGTGAGGCGGCAGCGGTTTGTCTTTTTCGTCACCGAAAATGGCGCGAAGCTGAATCGGACCTTCCGCAAAAACGATTTTCACTTGGGAATCATTCAGAATATGGTCGACCGTTTCGCCGGCCAGATTCTGATAAATCGTGGCCGTCTTCGCGCCGCAAAAAAGAATTCCCATATCGGCTTCAAGCCACTCCCGGCGCGAAAACGAAAAAATCGATATGGCATCTTGCGGTTGAATGCCATCGGCGATCAAGGCTGCCGCTACGGCTCTAGACCTCGCATCCCACTCTTTGAAACTTTCTGAAACCCAGGTATTGCCTTCCCGCTCCATCAGCGCCGCTTTGTGAGGCACCCTTTCGAGTAATGCGAGAAACTGGCCGGGAATGGTCTGGGGAGAGGACATGTCAGCCTCCGAAGCTGATACCCAACATCAGATCAGCGTTCATACCGAACGAGGCATCTTCGCCGAACACCAGGTCAATTGGCAGCTCGATAATGAATCCGAAATGACGGTTCAGATAGTAGGCAAAGCCGGGGCCGACTTCCAAGTTGATCATACCGGGGGTAACCACAACACGATCGTCTTCGCCGTCGAGATCCATGTCTTCAATACGGGGTGCAAAAAACAGGTGCCCGTAGCCGGCGCCGCCGAACAGCGAGAACTGAACGCCGTTTTTATCGACCAGACGTCCGCGCACCCTGAAATTGAGTAGCCAGGATTTTGCAATGCCGTCACTCTCGGTAGAATAAATGTATTGATCATTCACCACCCACGCACCGAAAATGCCGGCATCAGGATCTGCCAGCGGCGCCCTGCACACCAGTCCGCCACCGCCGTCCTGGCCATCCACATAGGAGTCAAGGTCTGAAGCGCAGTACGCAATATTTCGTTGTTTTCTCCAGGCAGAGGAAATATCTTCTCGAAAACCGAGTTCCAGCCCCACCTTCCGTCCTACCTGAAACCCGATCAATAACCGAAGAGGTAACCCGCCGGCAGCCCCCTGAGACAGTCCACCGGATTCTGTATATGCGTACAAATCATTCCAGGACGTGCCGTTCAGGGCGGAAGTCACGTACCAGCTGTTGGGTGAACTAAAAAAACCCGCTCCCGTGCCGCCGGAAATATTCACATAAAAATGTTTAGGGCCGCTGCCTTCCCCATCTGCAGGGCCGTCTTCCCAGCCTTCGCCACCGCCGCCGCCGCCGGTGCTCTCGCAATAGCCTGTATCCAGACATTTCCCACCGGGGCACTCATCGTCGGCGAAACACGGAATCTGTTCGCCCTTCTCTTGGTGACAGTTCTGATCCCACGGGGGACACTCCGCACAGGCGTTCGGCGCGGTCATTCCGGGAAGCCCGGAGACCACTGCTGCATTCGGATTCATACTCACAGTGAAAGGCTGCGCGGCAGAACCGTGCCCGCAAACCAAAACGCCGGACATATCGTATCCTTCAATGAAATACGTAATCGTTGTTGGATCGAACGCGGTAATCTGCCCTTCATCACAACTCAGCATGCCGGTCACCCAGCCCTGGTCGCCTTTGGTCATATCCAACTCGAAATAGGTTGCCCCGCCATCGAATGCGTATTTTACGACCACCCGATTCAGTGTGGCTGCCTTGGCCGGATCCATCTGAATAGCCAGGGGAAGTTCATATGATTTGCGTTGCTGCATCGGTGCATTGTGCATACCACAGGCGGGTAGCATGCCGGGCTGCATGGGCTGCATAGGCTGCATCGGCTGTACCGGCTGCATGGGCTGTACAGGCTGCATGGGTTGCATACCGCCGCCCATGTAGCTGACGTTGGCCAGCAAAGACGGGCATGTGGCCGGGGTTGCCCTGGACTGGGCCATTTTAAAAATCATATCAACTTCGGGGGTTGAGTACAGCGGATCAATTTGAATGGTGGCGTCAAGGCATCGTGCAATCGTAAAATATTCCTGGCCGCGAGCGTTATCGCCGTGACCACCCACGTATACCAAACCGTAGCTTACGTAAATCTGTGCAACGGTATTTGCCGACAGTTGCGGCCCCATCGCCGCAGCCTGATCCAGCAGTCTCACCGCCTGATCGAGATTGAGGTCTCCGTAGGCGCTCATCGCCTGTTTTTTCAGAGCGACGGCCTGCATGTCAGCACCCTGCGCATTGGCTTTTGAAACGGGTATCAATCCGATCAATGAAACAACAAAAACGGTTGCAAGAATTCTTGAAAAAGCTCCGATTCGCACAGTTTTCTCTCCATTCGTATATTTTAGCGCTATCACGCCAATCGATATCCCCCAGCCATCAAAATGACAACACAGAGTGCACGTTTTGTCTTTCTAATGTCAAGCATTTCGTCAATCCCAATAGACAAAAATGTAAATAAATTGTAATCAAATCAAGAATTTAAACTGGTAGCAGAATCAGGTTCTAAAAACGCAGCGCCAGACCCAGCTGAACATCCAGGTTGATGGTGAATTCGTGCGGGAACGTGATGTCGAAAATTGTTCCGAGATTCAGCCCCACGTTCTTCACGAACCAGTAGTTCATATCGAAACCGAGCTCCGCGCCCAATTTACCCGCTTTACGGAAACCGGACGTCATCACCTGTTGACTCGCAGTGTCTTCCCAATCCACAGTGGGATCTTCCGAGTTATAGCACTCCGTTGCTCCCGTTGGCTGATTATCCGCATCCAAAATCGGTTGATAATTGGCGCAATCCTTGAACGGTATCCGGTGCATAATCTGCACGAACCCGAAGCCAACAACACCGAACATCTGAAAACCTTTTTCGGCGTTCGTGCCCGCAATTCGGAACGCGGCGTTGGCCACCACCGACGGAACGAGTGTGTCGTAAAAATCGGCAAACATGGGCAAATCACCGCGGAAGTTCAAACCCAGCTCGAATTTTTCGGTGAGCGCGAACATCGCCCCGACCCGCAGATGCAATTTGGAAAGTGCAAGACCGGGTTTGTCGGTGGTCACCCCACGCTCGCTGCGCATATTCGGAAAATCAGAACTATCGTAGCTCTCTTTGGGGATAAACCCAAAACCGATACCGCCGTTCACATAAAACCGAACTTTGGTATTGGCCCCTTTGGTATTCAATGTTTCGCCTTCGCCGATGCCGCCCTCCGCTTCCACGCACACAGCATCCACGCACGCCATGCCGGCACAGCAGGGCTCGTCTTCTGAACACAAATCCGCATACTGCTTGCAATCGGCGTTGTTACAGTCGGGATTCCACGGGGGGCATTCTTCCTGACATGCCGGCATGGGTTCCTCGCCGGGAATGGACGGCGGCGGTGCAGACACAGCCTCTCCGATTTGAATCGTGAACGGCTGCGCCTCGGAACCCGCGGTGGACAACAACTGCCCGGCCGCATCGGTCACCGCGATATAGTACTCAATCGCTACCGGGTCCAGCGTTGTCAATACATCGCATTGAATATACGCGGACCACCCGGACGGTTTCGATACCAGCGGCAACTGCTGAAAAATACGCTCTCCGACTGTGCGGTAGAAAGCTACCACACTCGCCACTTCAATTTCGGGATTGGTCTGCACAAAAAACGGAATCGGAATCAATCGCGCCTGCTGTGTCACCGGCGTATGCCGCAGGACATCGTTTACCACTTCAGCAGCGGATACCGCTGTCACAGTCGAGGGTGGTCCGGCCGGCGTAGGTGTGGTACCACCACCGAGAAGATCGTCAACCGTCGGCTCACCTCCCCCCGCAGGAGACGTTGGTTTGTTCGGACACCCCTGGGAATCCACCTGCGATTTGGCCCCTTTAAATAAAATATCCATATCGGGAGTGGAGTTCAACGGGTCGAGCATAACCGATGGGTCCTGACACAGGGCCTTTTTAAACAACTCCATCGCAAGGGCATTATCGCCGTTTCCGCCAAACTCTACCATCCCCATATTCACATAGGTTCGCGCCAACGGAGAACCGGCAAGGTTGTTGTTCAGGCAGATTTGTTCTGCTTCTTTCAGATTTGCCAGCGCTTTGTCGATTTCAAGATTTCCGTAATCGTCCATCGCCTGCTTATTTTTCTGAAGAACATCCTGATTGGTTTGAGCTGTCGCCGTCTGCGCGAACACACCCATCAGACAAACCATCATTACACTTGTAACAATCTTTACTTGCAGTCTCATCATTTCAAAGCCAATCCCTATGTGATTAATCGGTGTTATCCGTTCTTACGAATTCCACACGTCTATTTGCAGCACGACCCTCGTCGGTCTGATTGCTGTCAATTGGTTTCTCTTCACCCCATCCGACCGAGGTCAGCCGATTCTTGTCGACTTTTCCTTTTTTCACCAAGTGGTCCATAACCGCTTTCGCACGCTTGGTACTCAAACGTTTGTTATATGCATCTTTACCTCTGCTATCGGTATGACCCTCAATGCTCAATGTAATTTCCGGATTATCGTTCAGCACTTCTGCCACGGTAGCCAAAATGGCGTAGGACTTCTTCATGATTTTGGCTTTGTTATACGCAAAGAAAATCTTCTGATTAATTTCGATGCGCGTTTCCGTAATCTGAACACCCTCATATTTTTTCGGACACCCTTTCTCGCTCTCGATACCGGCTTCATTGGGACATTCATCATCGACATCCAGAATCTTGTCGCCGTCGTTGTCCTCGTCGGGACATCCGTCTTCATCCTGGTACCCATCCGGGTCCTCCGGGGTCATCGGGCAAGTGTCGACTGAATCCAAAATGGTGTCTGCGTCGTTGTCCAAATCGGGACATCCGTCTTCGTCCTGATACCCATCTTTATCTTCGGCATCCACAACGCACATATCGACGGAGTCGAGAATACCGTCCCCGTCCGTATCCTGATCTTCGGGACATCCGTCTTCATCCTCAATGCCGTCAAAGTCTTCAGCCTGCTGCGGACACTTGTCGACATCGGCACAAATGTAGTCGCCGTCCTGATCGTTACATTCAGGCGGCAGGGGTTCTGCCACGACTACCGCCGGGGTGGCGCATTTATCCGGCGGAGATTTTTTATCGGCCAGCTCCAGATTCTGCATCGCAATATCGTAATGCGCCTTGGCTCGACTGCCCATTCCCTGCGAAATCTCCAACCGGGCAAATTCAATGTGCGCTTTGGCCAGCGCCAACTCTTTGGGCGCACACACATACGCACCATTGGCTTCAATCTGCTCCAGTCGTTTTTCCGCAGCGGCCAATCCGCCACGCAACGTTGCCGTCGCGGCACACCCCGACAGCCCCAGAACCAATATGAAAAAGGTTGCGCGGCACCATACGCTATTCATGTTCGCGCCCCCTCTCCTGTCCCATATTCAACGCAATATCGCGTGCTTTTTTTGCAAAAGAACGTGCCTGGCGTGCATATTTCAATGCGGCCTGATAATCGGAGTACCCGACCTCCTCGCGCGCCTTGCTTAAAAATTCAAGCGCGGAATAATACTCATACGGCGCACTGCACATGGGACTTCCAGCCAAAGAAGAATCGTCGTTCTCTGTGGAGGCAACCTCTGTACCGGATTCGGGAGCGGTGTTCTGAGTAACCGGCGACAACTTGGCAAGCTGTTGTTCGGTGCATGACGCACCGGCAACCTTGGCTTCAGAAATCGCTTCAGACGCATCAACTATCACAACGGAATATTCTATCGGGGCACACCCCAACACGAAAACGCAAAGAAAAAAGAAAGCGAGGATTGCATAGCGACCATTCACAGGAAGTCCTCCAAACCAGTGCAAATACAGTTACTTATGGCGTACAAGCACGACACAATTCGCGCTTATTGCCTAAAATTATTACAAAATAGTACTCAAAGTAGTTGCAAAAAGTCAACTTATGATTTGGAATAATTATGGAAATAGCAGAAAAACACAGTGATAAAGTGCAAATTGAAAACAAGCACACTACGCAGATTTCGGTATTCTCACTGCACATCAAGCGAGCGGGCAACGATACGGGCAATACTGGAAATCGATGTAAATTCCCGAGCAGTTTCTTCGGTCAACGACAGGTCAAACCGAGATTCTATCATCGTCATGATTTCCAATTTCGACAAAGAGTCCAGGTTCAAATGCTGAAGATTGTCCACACCGGACTCAATCGCCTTGCCGGTTACTGACGAAATGATATCGGCGATGGTTTTCTCGATATCATCGGAATGATTCTTTTCATTGATTTCTTTCATCGAATTTTGCCTGTTGCCACAATTCCTCAAGGGCATCGATAGAATATTCATCAAATGTACGATGCGCTTCTTTTACCGATTTTTCGACATACGAAAACCGACGTTTAAAACGCATGCAGCACTTTCGCACAGCCTCTTCCGGGTCCACCCCCAGGTGCCGCCCCCATTGCGCCACCGCGAACAGTACATCGCCCAGTTCATGTTCCAGTTCTGTTCGACCACCATTGGAGAGCGCATCATCGAGTTCCTGCAGCTCTTCCACAACTTTCGCGCGCACCTCCGCGCCGTCGGGCCAATCAAAACCAACCCGACCGGCCTTCTGCCCCATGCGATACGCCATCAGCAACCCGGGCAATGACGGTGGAATTCCATCGAGCAACCCGCGCTCCCGTTTCTGATCAGCCTTGATTTTTTCCCAATTGGTCACTACTTCATCTGCACCATTCACTTTTGTCGAAGCGAAAACATGTGGATGCCGTTCCACCATTTTTCTGGAAAGCCCGCGAATCACATCACCGATGTGATAGGTGCCTTCCTCATATGCGATTTGAGAGTGGAGCATTATCTGCAGCAATACATCACCGAGTTCTTCCTGGATGTGCGCCGCATCACCGGAATCAATCGCATCGAGCACTTCGTATGTCTCTTCTACAATATATGGTTTCAATGACTCAGATGTCTGCTTTCGGTCCCATGGGCACCCGTCTGGAGAACGCAAAGTATCAATAATATCTATCAACTCGGCAAACGCCTTCAGCGCATCTTCTTTTCTTTCATTTCTTTTAATGTCAGTCACGTAAAACGGATATCATCTTCCGCAAGAGGGCGCAACCCCCACCCGCAGCTTCCCGTCATTTCCCTTGTGACATTTGTCATTTGTCTCACAATCGGCGCTGAAAAACAAAACTTGGAATACTTCAAAAATATGAAATTATATTTCCCAAATAAATTTCATTTCGTTTATATATTGCCCGAATTTGAAAGGATGAATGTGCTGTGCGTTTTTCTTTTCACTTTTATGTACCGAACACAATTTGTTTAACGAATCAAACCCCCAAAGAGGTTGCTACGAATGAAGCATTATCAAATTCCCAAGTATATCTTTTTACTGGCGCTTTTATCCTCCGGCTGGCTGTCTGGCGGCCACGCCCACGCACAAGATACCGATGTCACAACCGACGCACAGGAATCCGGCACGCTGGAGGATACCGAAGCAGAAGCAGAAGCGCCGGCAATCGTATCAGACGACATTTCTGACAGTGCAGAACAGGCTGCGGTTGAGCCCCCTCTTTCCGCAATTGAAACTGAAACGCCCACCGCCGTTAAAGAACCCGCCATTGCACCACCGCCACCGCCGATTGTACAATATTATGTGCTTCGAATCAGCCTGACGCAGCCGGAGGGACCCTACACAAAAGCAGATATTGAACAGAGAATTGCACAGAAACAGATTTCGCACTACGACCAGATACAAACCGCGGGAACGAACAGTTGGTCCCGGGCATTCGAAGTATTCCCGGACGCGGTCTATGCAACCAAACCCGAAATTGAAGTCTCCCGAAGGTATGGTCTTTTCAGTTCACCGTATCGAATAAAAGTAGACGGCAAGCCATATTCCCTGAAACGAAAAATGAAATACCAGGGAACCGTATCTATCGGTCTCGAACAATACGCCCAATTTTCGATGTCCGGTTTTCTGTATCCGGCTGACAGAGAAGAAATACTGAAAATTCCGGAGGCGTATCGCAGCGGACAAACCTTTCCGGAATATTTCTGGCCGTCGCCTCTTGGGATGCATACGATTCAATCCGGGGTCAATCCCGGGGTCATCTCCAAACGGGAATTCAGCCGAAAATATGCGGTGTTGCCGTTGCTGGGGCTGGGCGTCTGTTTTATGGCCCTGCCATTCGTCATGGGTGAACCCGACAGTGATGGATTCAGCCGACTGTCTATGGGACTGCTTATTTCCGGCGCATCGTTGACAACGTTCGCATTTCTCATCAATGCCATCTCGCGCAGAAACACATACCGATACCTGAAAAGACTCGAAACCGTCCAATAACACCAAGCATTAACGTGAATACAGTTTTATTCCGTTTCGCCGTCGGCGGACAAAATTCGGTAGACCGGCGTGTAGTCACCGACGAGTCGCATACGCCCCTGTTTGCCGAACGCGGCCACCAGATTGTCAACAGCCTTGAGTATCTCCGCATCGCCGCAAACCGTAAAAGGTCCATGCGCTTCCACCGCTGCCACCCCGTCCGGTTTCACATTTCCCCACACAACACAGGAAAAAAAACGTCGGAGAGATGCGGCAAAGGTTGACGCGTCATCGGCAAGCCGTATTTCCAGATCGGCCCCCGCATCATGAGAGGGTGTAAATCCCTGCTGAAAAATCGACGGAATGTGAAGACTTCGGTTGAAATAATACGCGTTGGCCAGCGATTCTCTCGAACTCTTTACATCGAGCAGCCCCTTGTTGAGCTCAGTGGCCGTTCGCTGCGGGTCATCGAGAATGATCTGATATTTCGACGCCGCTTTATCTCCCAATGTCGCGCGAACAAACTGATCGAGCTGTTCAAAAAAAGACCGGCTGGAAGCGGGCCCTGACAGAATCAGCGGGAACGGCAAATCAGCATTTCGGGGATGGGACAAAATTCCCAGAATATACATCAGTTCCTCGGCGGTTCCCGCCCCTCCCGGAAAAATAATGATTCCGTGACCGAGACGAACAAACGCTTCAAGGCGTTTCTCGATATCGGGCATGATCACCAGTGGGTCCACAATTGCATTCGGCGCTTCCGAGGCGATAATCCCCGGCTCTGTGATTCCGATGTAGCGACCATCGGTAATTCGCTGCTTGGCATGCGCAATCGCGGCCCCCTCCATGGGGCCCTTCATGGCACCGGGACCGCAGCCGGTGACCACGTCCATCAACCGTAAATGCCGCACTCATAACCCACCTCTCGGGTATACTCGTACTCTTCATCGGAAATCGCGTGGCCCCCGAAACAAACAACCACCTTATGGCGACCGGTTTTGCCGAACACTCCGGCGTTGCGAAGCATCAAGAACACCGCATCGGTGATACCGTCTGACGAAGCGAAATCGAATTTCGCGGTTCGCTCAATTTCACTGCTGATAAAGAGAAGATCGCGAATCACCGCAAAGACATGCTGTCTGAGCCCTTCGATGATTTTAGGTACTTTTACGCTGCCGCCGGGGGTATTCTGCTCGTATATTACAAACGCGTTAATCGGTGCATTGTGCAACAGCAGTTCGATGCCTCCAGCGGTACGCTCCACATCAATGGAAAAATTCCGGTATTTTGCCAGCATCTGTTTGACATCGTCGGTTTCTTCTCCACTGTTCAGTACAGCCAGGACGCATCGAATCAACATGTGCTGATCATCGCCCTTACTTCTCTCAAACAGCGCGTCAATCTCTCTGGGCGACAGCGACTCCAGGCAGGTATTCTCCGGTGTCAGCCTGAATCTTCGAACGCTGTTTTCACCAACAAGTTCCTCTTTTTCCAAAACTGTTCTCCATTCTGAATCACGATTATTTAACAATCAATGTTCGTGGTTTCACCCCGCGCCGACCGCCGATTCAATCTCTTGGGCCCGACCGCTGAAAACCAACCCCGGATGCTCGCTTACCAATCGTCGGAATACCGATGAACTGAATGCCTCCAACTCCTGCAGCGCACTGTTAACCACCTGAAAATCACGCAATTGATGAACGTCTGTCGCCGCCATATCCGCAATGCCGTCCTGCACCATCCTCCAGGCCAATTCCTGTGCACGTGCGCCGAACCAACCGGTGAGGGAACCCAGGTTAATCTGAAACAACACCCCGCGAACCTTCAATTCAGCAAGAATTCGGGGATTCTTCTGAACCTCCGCATAGCGCTCCGGATGCGCAAGAATCAGTACCTTTCCCGCCCGCTGCAACTGATACAGCACCGGCTCCAACACACGTTGCACCGGCATGGGACGGTTTTCCAGCTCCACCAGATATGCTCCCCCCAACTCGGGCAATCGGCGATCGAGAAATTGCGTTTCAAACGAGTCGCGCAGCATGATCTCCCCGCCCGAACGGATCGATATTCCCAAAGGTGACGCGGTCTCGGATAAAGCAGCTACCTGCTTGTCAATCTCGCTTGTTTCCAAGGTCTGAAACATCGGATGATTTGTATGCGGCGTGGCGACAATTCCCCGGTACCCCAAATCCGCATACGCGGCAAGGAATGCGGCAGTGGTTGCAGGGTCCGTTGAACCGTCATCCACCCCCGGCAGCAAATGGCTGTGAACGTCATACAACGGAAACTCTCTCGCAAGCGTGGGCTTTCTGGATATTCGAAACGGCCACATGAGATTACAACTGGGTTGTGGTTCCCACAGGCTCGGTAAGAAGCCATTGAAAATTATCAATGATAACCAGCGAATCGTACAACCCGTCCGCTTCGTCATGAATGGAAAATGTCAGATAAAACACCGAATTGGGTTCGACCGGCCACGCCGTCTGATACCAACCGGTGGATCCGCCGATGTGCATATTCTCTGCACTGTCCCAGCCGAAGCCGGTTCCTTCCAGACTGGTCTCCGGCGGGTCTTCAAAAAAAGCGGAGTTGACGCAGATTTCATTTTGTTGTGGTGTTTGATCAAAAGCGATATTGGTCGTTGCCCAGTTATTGGTTCCTTCCGATTGAATGATTGCGTAAAACGCATCGTTGTACAAATCTCCCACATATTCGGGATACTCTGTGCTCATATAAATAAAATCAAACGAAAAACCGCGGGCATTCGCGGGAACAAACAGGGCAACGTAAAGCTGCACCGTGTCGAATGTTGTTGCGCCGTCGCTCCCCAACGGTGTGTACCCATTATATTCAGGGGCAGGGTCAACGCTTGTCGCCATCCAATCATGTCCCTCCTGCGGTATGCCGGAATGAATGGAACCCGTGGACAACACCGCATACTTGCAACCTGCCTTCACACCCAGATCATTGCTTGCATCTCCGTAATACGAAATCACATCCAATGCGCCGAGCACCGCCGGGTCTTTCCCTGAGGCATGGGATGTGCTCTGGCTGAAGTAATACTTGGCGTCACACAAGTCCATAGCTGCGACCCAATCCGCGTCATCTCCGCAATCACATGGAGAAATCGGCTCGTCCTGTGCGCCGTCGCAATCATCGTCAATGTTGTTGGCAGGAACTTCCAAAGCCATCGGCCCCACCCATTCGTTGCAATCATCACAGTCACCGTTCTGTTCCGTGTACCCGTCTCCATCGTAGTCATCAAATGCGTTCCCACAAATCTGAACAATGCCGGTATCGCTGTCTGTTTCCGAATCTGTCGCCGTATCTGTGCCCGAATCTGTTCCCGAATCGGTATCGTTGAGACACGCATCGTCTCCACTCTGCGCACCACAGCCGAGTTCACACAGAATGGTTTGGAACACATATTCGCATTCTCCGTTGCTGCATATCCCCACGGCAGGGTACTTCTGCAGATTGCCGTTTTCATCACATTCATCATCGGGTGCGTTGTCACACACCACGCCGTCGCACGGATCAGGTGCGCAAACATCGTCACCACTTTCTTCCTGACACCCGAACGCGCAGTCGGCAGTTATGTGGTCGTACTCACAACCGCCATCAAAACACTCGCCGTGGCCGGTGTATTGCCACAAAGAATCAGCGGATTCACACACATCGTCAGGCACTGCATCACACACCACCCCTTCACACGGGTCACCGGAGCAAACATCATTTCCCGTCTGAACCACACACCCCATCTCGCAAGGAATCAGTTCGTACGCGTAGTTGCAATCGCCATACAGGCATTCCCCTTCTTCCGCATATCGTTTCAACACAGACTCACCGTCACACGCATCATCGGGCTCAGTCACACACGCCACGTTCTCGCACGCATCCGGAACACAGACAGCCGCTTCCTCCGTTGCGGTGCAGCCAAACTCGCACCAACTTTCGGTATACGCGTAATAACAGATGCCATTCAAACATTCTCCATGCTGATCAAACTCGGTTAAAATGTAATCACTGGCGCATTGCGCTGCGGGCGGCGTATCGCACACCGCAGTTGCGCAGGCATCTTCTGTTCCGGTATCGGTATCCGAACCCGTATCCGAATCCGTGTCCGTATTTGTATCGGTATCCGCGTCCGTATCGGTATCAGAATCCGTATCGGTATCGGTATCCGCGTCCGTATCGGTATCCGTATCCGAATCCGTGTCCGCATCAGAATCCGCATCCGTGTCCGCATCCGCATCGGTATCCGTGTCGGCATCGGTATCGGTGTCCGCATCGGTATCGGCGTCTGTATCGGTATCGGCGTCTGTATCGGTATCGGCGTCTGTATCGATATCGGCATCAGTAGATGTTTCAGAGTTGGTGTCTATCAAAATCGGCTCGGAATCAACATTCAACGTCTGGCACGTCCCATCCAAACAAACTTGCCCCGACGCACACTCTTCATTGGTGACACAATACGCTGAAATTCCGGTTTTATTGCCGCATCCTGCGACAAGAGGCACCGCCGAAAATATCAGTAAAAAAAAGAAGCGTAAGGTACAATTATATTTGTAAGCAAAAAACATTCGGCCTCCTAAAACAGCCTTCTAAAATCATCTTACGCAATTTGCGGCCAAACCGGTACCCCAAAGTACAGAATTCTTAACTATCCGATAGAAACGTTTTGGCAATCGCCACCAGTCTCTCTTTCGAATTCTCCGCCGGCGTTTCCAAAACCCGTTGCAGCAATCGCTCCAGCATCACTCCGATTTGCCGCCCAGGAGAAAGGCCGAACACAGAAATTAAATCCTTTCCTGAAACAGCCAGCTCACTGATTGTCAAGGGACTCCCCAATCCATCGATGGATTTCACCCGCTCATCGAACTGTCTCGCCGCAATCCGGTTTCCGTTATCTGCCTCTTCCTGAGCGACAAACAACGACAGAAAATCACCGTAATGCTCTTTTCCCACGCAAGACAGAAATCGACGCACTTCTGCATCCGACCACTCCGGCTGAAACGGCACGGGAAAAAGCACGCATAGTGACAGCACCCGTTTCTTGGTTCGCTTGTCTATCAGAAAGTGCTCCAGCCAGGCATTCAAATGTACCGGGGGTACGCGTAAAAACAGTGCTGCCAAACGAAGATGAAAGCTGGCCGGTACGGCATCCACGCGTTGATATAACGTCTGCCAGGATTGAGGTGTATCCGCACCAACTCCATCCCGACATATGTATTTGAAAATATTGTGTTCCGCCATCACACGCAACCCACAAGAGGGCCTCACCGCCAGAAGCAGTTTCTGCAGCTCCACCCGTTTGCGTTCTACAGAAACATTTTCCAACCGATACGCCGCCCCGGAAATTGCATTCAACGTAGACGCTTCAAGCTCGAATTCCAATGTGGCTGCGAAACGCGCCGCCCGCATAATTCTGAGTCCGTCCTCCTCAAAACGCACATGCGCGTCCCCCACCGCTCGCAATATTCTCGCCGACAAATCGCCTCGTCCGCCGAATGGATCGAACAATTCTTTTGTCAACGGATTCCACGCAATTGCATTTACGGTGAAATCCCGACGCGACAAATCCTCGACAATGTCTGTGACGTATTTCACAGAATCCGGATGACGACCGTCTGTGTATCCCTGTTCCGAGCGCAGTGTAGTCACCTCGAAGGTATTTTTTTTTATCACTACGGTAACCGTTCCATGATCTATGCCGGTAGGAATCACCCGGCGAAACAGTGACATCATTTTTTCTGGGGTTGCGGTGGATGCCAAGTCAAAATCACCGGGCGGCACCCCAAGCAACAGGTCGCGAACGGACCCGCCTACCAGAAAGCCGTCCTCACCGTTTTCCTGAAGAATCTTGCAAATTTTCCGGACGCCAAACGGAATATCAAAGTCGATTTTTTCGCATTCCATTAACAATAAATCTCCCATTTTAATATTTGCAAAACCCGAGTTGATGTTACACTTACTATAAATGTGACTGCAGCAAAATAAATTTTAAAGTAGTTGATAATATGGAAACAATCGGGAAATACCGTCTCACTAAAAAACTGGCGCATGGAGGAATGGCCGAAATATTTTTGGCTACACACATAAACTCTCCGGCAGACGATGCACCCGTTGTCGTAAAAAGAATCCTTCCCAACCTCGCGCACGATGAACGTTTCGTAGCCATGTTTTTAAATGAGGCTCAGCTGGCGGCGCATATGCACCACCCCAATATCGTTCGGGTATTGGAATTCGGCGAGGAAGACGGCCGACTGTTTATGGTGATGGAATTTGTTGACGGACTGGACTGCTGGCGCTTTGCCAAACGAAGCGAACATTGGGAAGACAAGCACGTCGGCGTTGCCGTATATATTATTCGCCAGGTCCTCGATGCGTTGGCGTACGCACACAACGTTCGCGATGTAAACGGCGAACTGCTGCAAGTGGTGCACCGGGATTTAACGCCTTCCAATATTTATCTCTCTCGAAGCGGCAACGTGAAGCTGGGAGACTTCGGCATCGCCCGAATCGAGTCAACTCGCTTTCGCGCGGTGCAAATCATTCCCAAAGGCAAATACGGGTACATGGCTCCTGAACAGGTAGAGGGTCGTCCAGTGGATATGCGCGCGGATGTATATTCCGCCGGTGTAGTGTTGACAGAACTTCTCATTCAGCAACAGCTGTTCACCGGAACGAGTCAGCTCAGCATCATGCTGGATATACGCGACGGCCGACTGGAGCGACTTGAAAAAAACGCCGAAAAAATTCCGGACGGGTTGCGGCAAATCCTTGAAGGCGCGCTGGCGCGGAATCCAGCCGATAGATATCGCACGGCCTCCGAATTCAGCGAAGCGCTCATGGTGTACGAAACTACGCTGGACAAGCAGATTTCTCAAGGCCAGTTCGCAGCAAAAATCCAACAGATACTGGAACTTGGCGATTCGCAAAAAGATATCACCTCCGACATCGGCGCGATTGCGCAAACGCTGGCGGGCGAAGAGATACTTGGTGTTCAAACCACCAAACCCGACGGTGTCACCGCAGTCGATGCCATAAAAATTATTACAGAAAGTGATGGTACTCCGGTTACCATGGACTTCGAACAGCGCACCGGCCAGGGAAAATACTGGGCGCATATCACGGACGGCACCTCCATCGGCCCCACGGCGTTCGCCCATATCGTCGAACTTATTTACAGCGACAAAATATCCGGCGACACTCCCATCTCCAAAGACGGCCGCAGCTTCTCACCCGCCAAGGAATTCGAAGAACTGGTGCGACATCTTCCGGTGTACACCCCGACATCCACGACTGAAGAAGTGAATATGCCGAAACGGCGGGGACTCCTTGAAATGGAATCTCCATCCAATATTCTGCTTACCCTGGCTGCATCCAATGATACAGGGGCGCTCATCTGTGAACTGAACGGTCGCCGCAAAGAGGTGTATATCAGAAACGGCCAGGCGGTATATGTCGGTTCGAATGAATCGTCTGAGCTGTTGGGAGAATATCTGGTAGAAAACGGCGTTGTCGAACGCATGGAACTCGAAATGGCCCTCGCTCTTTTACCAAAATTTCATGGGCACTTAGGAGATACACTAATTGCACTCGGCATGCTCACTGCAGTCGATTTGTTCAAGCATATCAGTGGTCAGATTACCCAACGATTGAATGATCTCGTTCGTTGGCAATCTGGGAAATATGAATTTTTTGAGGGTGTGGAAGTACGCCAGGGAGTACTGGAAGTTCAGTTGGACCTGGTAAGTTTTGTTAGAGATTACCTGCTTCATCGAGCCGATGAGATGGATACCGATGAAATATATCAGAAGCTCGAAATGCGCAGTGTATCTCCATCACACATGATTCACCAATTGATTGACCGACTGAGACTTCCGCACCCGTTCGATGAAAAATTCCGCGCAGTTCAAGACTGGTGTTCAGTATCTGAATTGGCCTTTCATCCCAACGACACCTCCCAAGTTATTGGAAAAACATTATTTTTAGGAATTGAATCCGGTTTATGGACCTGTGACGCCCCCTCGATTCCTTGGCATACCGATTAACATCGCAATCCGTTCAATAAGTCACCCATCGCTTGACATATTCTCATATTTACGATTAAAGAGCGATGAACCGTACGGTACACGTGAGCAGCGGTTTTTGCCGATTGCACATGTGGTTGTTCCGCGGTCTGCTTGATGACGCACGAGCGCGTCGCTGATAGCGTCGCGAATGTCATCGCGAACAAATGAGGAGACAGGAAAATGAAAACAGTTCTCAAGCTTCTGGTTGTCGTACTCGCACTGGCGTTTCTGTCCGGCTGTGGTGGAGACGCTGACTCCAATGCACAAAAAGATCAGAACAAAAACGTAGTTACAGAGAAAATCAAACTTGATATTCACATCATGTCCAAATGCACCTGGTCTGCCAAGGTGCTCACTACCCTTTTTCCAATTCTTGAAAAAATGGAAGAGAATGTGGATTTCAACGTGCACTACATCGCCAGAGAAGAAAACGGCGAATGGAAATCATCCCATGGGGAATCCGAACTTCAGGGAGATATGCTGCAACTTTGTGTCCACAAAGAGGGAAGTCAATCCCAGTGGCTTTCGTTCTTAAAATGCCAGGTCAAAAATTGGCGAAAGATTCCGACAGGTTGGGAGGAATGCGCCCAAAAGGCAAAACTTGACACCGCCGGCATCAAGACCTGCGCAGAAGGTGACGAGGGAAAAAAGCTGCTGGTTGAATCATTCAAATACTCCCAGGGAAAAGAGGCCAAGGGAAGCCCGACTATCTTCCTTGCGGGTGAACCGTACACCGGAGGGAGAACAGAAGCCTCTTTCGGCCGGGCAATCTGCGACAAATTTACTACCAGCAAACCGGAATACTGCGCTAACATTCCCGAGCCCATTAAGGTGCCTGTAACGATTATCACGGACAAACGCTGCGAGGGGAGAACCTGTAACCCGCGAAGATTCCTGGCTTTTGTCAGCAATACGTTTGAAGGCGCTGAGATCCGCACCCTCGATTACTCGGACAAAGAAGGAAAAGCCATATTCGAAAAATCAGGGCAGTCGTACCTTCCCATCGCGGTATTCGGAGCAAGCGTAACCAAAGTACAGGCTGGATTCAGCCGCCTTCAGCGACATTTTGAAAAACTGGACAGCGGTGAATACGTATATCCACTCGGACGACATGGAAAGCCGCCATGGGATCCAACCGCAGAAATCTGTGATGACGGCGTCGATAACACCGGAAACGGAAAAACCGATTGTGAAGACGAAACCTGCGCCAGCCGCAAAGTCTGCAGACAGGAAATTCCCGGCAAACTGGATCTGTTCGTCATGAGTCATTGCCCCTATGGCGTTCGCACTGTGAATGCTATGAAACCCGTGTTGGATCACTTCGGCAACGACCGCAGCCAAATCGATTTTCATTTACAATTTATCGGCACAGTATCGGACGACAAGTTAAGTTCCATGCATGGTGAACGTGAAGTGAACGAAGATAAAAGACAGATTTGCGCACAGAAGTACTACCCGAAAAGCTACAAGTTCATGGACTATATCCTTTGCCGCAATGATGCGTTTCAGAAAAACCATGGACGCGAAGACGAAAACTCGTGGGAGGAATGTGCCAAAGACGGCATCGCCTCAGCGATCATTAAAAAATGTGCGGAAAGCGAAGAAGGAGAACAACTGCTCGCCGAATCCTTCACCCTGGCGTCCGACCTGAATCTCACCGGCTCGCCGAGCTGGCTGATGAACAATCGATTTGATTTGCGTGCACGAGCGCCGCGCCAAATCAAAGACGCGTATTGCGAGAAAAATGCGGACATTGCCAATTGCGAAAAGAACATGGATATCGTTGATGCGCCGCTATCCCCCGTACCGATGGGATCCTGCGGAGGAACACCACCCGCATTGAAAAAACCAATCAAGGCCATGCGCCCCCAAAAAGCAGATCTTCCCGCTACGTCAAAAGCCCCTACGGTATCGCAGCCGCAACCGAAAACGCAGCCTGAGCTGTAAGCCAGCCCCACCGAAATACCCACCCTCGAAACCGTATGCATCTCAACTCGATCGCCTTCACTATTTGAAAAACCCAAAAAAAATACACATAACTATTTTATCTTTTTTTCATTTGACACGGTGCAATCACAATGGTAGACGCCTGTTCCAGGTGATACCGGCGCGAACCGAAGGCCTCAAGTTGAGGTAGGCGGGCCCGGATGATAACATCTTCAAGCCCTTATCGGTCCTCGCCTTGACCTTTATTGGGACGTAGGCCAATTGGTAGGCCCCAGGTTTTTGGTACCTGTCATTGCAGGTTCGAGTCCTGCCGTCCCAGCTGGCGAGGGCTTTTTTTTTGCCTTCGACACATCAAGGAGATTCACAAATGGACATGCAAAAGACACTCCTCATTGCCGGCACTGCAAATATGCCTTTGGCCCAGAAAATCAGTGAGTCATCGGGGATTCCGCTTTGTGCGGCTACTGTACGACGTTTTTCTGACGGCGAAATTTTCGCACAGATAGAAGAAAGCGTTCGCGGAGTGCATGTGTTTGTCGTACAGCCCACGTGCCCCCCCGTCAACGACAACCTAATGGAGTTATTGGTAATCATCGACGCGCTGAATCGCTCCTCGGCCGCATCGGTGACTGCAGTGACACCCTATTACGGGTATGCTCGACAAGATCGAAAAGTTTCTCCCCGCACTCCCATCACCGCCAAGCTGGTAGCCAATCTGTTGACCGCAGCCGGTGTGGATCGCGTTGTTTCTCTCGATCTGCACGCGGGACAAATCCAAGGATTCTTCGATATTCCGTTTGATAATCTGTATGGGCTCGAAGTACTTTGCGACCACATTAAAAGTCAGGTCACCGAAGACGTGGTGATCGTATCTCCGGACGCCGGAGGTGTTCCAAGGGCTCGCAGTTTTGCAAAAATTCTCAACGCCAACCTGGCTATCATCGACAAGCGGCGTCCCCAGGCAAATGAATGCGCGGTTATGCACATCATCGGTGATGTCAAAGATACCAATTGTATCATCGTCGATGATATGATTGACACAGCAGGAACGCTGTGCAGCGGTGCAGCAGCGATAAAAGAGGCAGGCGCCAAACGGGTCATGGCGGCAATTACACACGGCGTTCTCTCCGGACCGGCCATCGACCGTCTGGAGAAATCTGTTCTCGACAAACTATTTGTCACGGACACCATTCCCGTTTCTGAAGAAAAACAGAAACGGGCCAGAATAGAAGTGGTTTCATGTGGTAAAATACTCGGCGAAGCGCTCAGACGTATTCACCTGGGAGAATCCCTCAGCAGTCTGTTCGCCGCGAATTACAAGGACTAAAACAAATTTCAAAAAATATAAGGACACAGGTGAAACAATGGATTTTATTAAACTCGATGCCACAGTCAGAGCAACCAAAGGAAAGGGCGCTGCTCGTCGCATGCGTACCGCAGGTTTTGTACCGGCGGTAATATATGGAAAAAGCACGAACAACACGCCCATTTCTGTCAATCCCGAAGCGCTGGTAAAAGCCCTTGCCGGGCCATTGCGCGTGAATACACCGCTCAATCTCTCTATTACGGAAGTAGACGGGAAAAAAGCCGCCGACTCCCTGGCAATCGTGAAAGACCATCAGTACGATCCGGTCACCCGTGAATTGCTTCATGTGGATTTTCTGGCGATTACAGAAGATAAACAGATTCGCGTGGACGTGCCGGTCGAAAAATCGGGGCGTTCTGTTGGTGAGCAGATGGGTGGAATATTGCGTATGGTTCATCGTACGGTTCCGGTTCTCTGTCTTCCCAAAGACATTCCCGCGAAAATTGCAATCGACGTATCTGCGCTGCAGGCGGGTATCACATTCCACGTACATGAGATGACACTCTCCGAGGGCTTGTCTATCGATCTGCCGCCCCAGGAAGCAATCATCACGATTTCTGCGGTTGCAGCAGAAGAAACAAAAGAAGGCGAAGAAGACAAGAAAGCCTCTAAAAAATAGTCATCGCGAACATATATAAGTTCCGTCTCCAATTCTCAATCTCAACCCAACAGAAGTAAGGTACCACTATGGAAAGTCCCATTCTTATCGTTGGACTCGGAAACCCCGGCCCCAAGTACGACAACACCAGACACAATGTCGGCTTCATGGTGCTCGATGAACTGGTAACCCGCTTCGGCACGTTCGGAACCCGCTGGCAGGAAAAATTCAGAGGCGAGTTTGCGAAGCTGAGCATCGCGGGAAAGCAGATCATTCTGCTCAAGCCGCAAACGTATATGAACCTGAGTGGGCGCAGTGTGCAACCGGCGATGACATTCTTCAAATTATCTATCAATGACTTAATTATTATTCATGATGACATTGATTTGGATTATGGTATGGTCCGCTTGAAATCCGGCGGTGGTACCGGCGGCCACAAGGGAATCACCTCTTGTAAACAGGAACTGGGTGATGCCGGCTTCCACAGAATCAGGATTGGCGTAGGTCGCCCAACACACGGAGATGTTTCAGATTTTGTGCTCAAAAGTTTTACCTCGGACGAGCAGATTGACTTGAACTCAATTATCGACCGAACCTGCAAGGCCGTTGAGTGCATAGCTGATTTTGGAATTGTAAAAGCAATGAACCAGTTTAATCAACGTCAAGGAGATAACCAATGAACCTCAACACAATGCTACTCGTAGCACCAATTGCAGGGGCATTAGCGTTGGCATACGCGTTCGTCAAAACGGGTATGATTAACAAGGCTGATGCCGGAACGGACAAAATGAAAGAAATCGGCGGTCACATCCGCGACGGCGCCATGGCCTTTTTGGGTCGTGAGTACAAAGTGCTTGCTATCTTTGTCGTGATCGTTGCCGCGCTGCTCGCCGTCGCTAACGGAAGCATGGAAGACTCCAGCGCGCTGGTCGGCCTCTCTTTTGTTGTCGGCGCCATTTGCTCTGGTCTGGCCGGATTCTTCGGCATGCGCGTTGCCACTGCGGCCAACATTCGCACCACCGCGGCAGCCCGTGAAGGACTCAACAAAGCCCTGGCCATCGCCTTCGGCGGCGGTGCGGTAATGGGCATGAGCGTAGTTGGTTTGGCCACGCTGGGTCTCGGACTCTTGCTGCTTATCTTCGCCAATATGTGGAACTTCACCGGCACCATCGATGAAACAATGCTCGTACTCAACACGGTCACCGGTTTCTCCTTGGGCGCCAGCTCCATCGCGCTGTTCGCCCGTGTGGGCGGCGGAATCTACACTAAAGCAGCCGACGTGGGCGCTGACCTCGTGGGTAAAGTGGAAGCCGGTATTCCCGAAGACGACCCCCGCAACCCCGCCACCATCGCCGATAACGTGGGCGACAACGTGGGTGACGTGGCCGGTATGGGTGCTGACCTTTTCGAATCTTATGTCGGTTCCATCATCGGCGCCATGGTACTGGGCGCCGCGTGGATTACGGCGTTCCCCCAGGACGGCTCCCAATACAACGCAATTATGTTCCCGCTCATCATCGCGGCTATCGGCATCGTACTTTCTATCATCGGCACCTTTTTCGTTAAAACCAAAGAAGGCGGAAACCCTCAAGCCGCATTGAACTTCGGCACATTCGGCACCGCTATTCTAACCGCCATCGCCACCTTTGTTGTGGCGCAACAAATGCTGCCCGCAAGCTGGACGTATGAAGGCGTTACCTTTACCTGGTGGGGAGTAGCCGCCGCCGCGGTTATCGGTTTGGCCGGCGGTACCGCCATCGGACTCATCACCGAGTACTACACCGGTGAAGACAAAGGCCCCACCAACCAAATCGCCGATGCCTCCATGACCGGCGCCGCAACCAACATTATCAAAGGTCTGGCCGTGGGTATGGCCTCCACCACCTGGCCGCTCATCGTCATCGCCATCGCCATCGTAGCCGCCTTCTCATTGGCTGGTCTTTACGGCATCGCCATCGCCGCCCTCGGCATGCTCTCCACCACCGGTATTCAGCTGGCGGTTGACGCTTACGGCCCCATCGCCGACAACGCCGGCGGTATCGCCGAAATGAGCGAACTGCCCAAAGAAGTACGCGGTCGTACGGACAAACTCGACGCAGTGGGCAACACCACTGCGGCCATCGGAAAAGGCTTCGCCATCGGTTCGGCGGCCCTCACCGCCCTGGCGCTTTTCGCCGCATTTAGAACCCAGGTAGATCACATTTCCAAAGTAAACAATCTCAACATTAACGCCACCCTCGACATTTCCGACCCCATCGTGATGGCCGGTCTGTTCATCGGCGGCATGCTGCCCTTCCTTTTCAGCTCATTCGCAATGGACGCTGTTGGACGTGCGGCCCAGGCGATGATTGCCGAAGTACGTCGTCAGTTCAAAGAGATTCCCGGGCTGATGGAAGGCAAAGCCAAAGCCGAATACGCCAAATGCGTTGATATTTCGACAGCGGCGGCAATTAAGGAAATGATTGTTCCCGGTCTCATCGCCGTACTCGTTCCCGTAGCTGTTGGGTTCATCAGCATCCGCGGTCTGGGCGGCGTACTCGCCGGTGTAACCGTTTCGGGTGTATTGATGGCGCTCTTCCAGTCCAATGCCGGTGGCGCATGGGACAACGCCAAA
This sequence comes from Deltaproteobacteria bacterium, assembly GCA_016936575.1. Taxonomy (GTDB): domain Bacteria; phylum Myxococcota_A; class Polyangia; order JAAYKL01; family JAAYKL01; genus JAFGXQ01. The sequence goes on along the minus strand of JAFGXQ010000176.1, from coordinate 22,612 downwards.
AAACACATCGAAGGCGGCGCCAACGGCGGCAAAGGTTCTGAAGCGCACGCGGCAGCCGTAACCGGCGACACCGTAGGTGACCCCTTCAAAGATACCGCCGGTCCCGCACTCAACATCCTCGTCAAATTGATGAGCGTTGTATCACTGGTACTCGCTCCTGTTTTTGCAAAATGGGGCAACCTGCTCTTTCCCTGATTTTCTCCACATAAAAAAAGTCGTCCATCCGCCGTAGCTCGCAGGAGCGAAGAGCGGGCCATCCATCCCAAGTTCCCAAGGACGAACGATGGACAAGTATGAAAATTATCGAACCATCCAATCATAAATCCGGTTGGATTGACGATTGCCTCGAATCCATAGCACGATTCCCGGTGTCATAAGGGAGGTACCGACGGTCAATGTCGGAATCATCACTGCTGCCGCCGCGCCGTGCCTGTCTTTCGAAATGAGAAAAGGCCCCAAGACGCCGCCGATAAGATTTAAAATTCCCCCGGCAATAGCCAGTCCCATTCCCACATTGGTTTCTGTGATTTTCTTTCCATAGGTGTAGTCTGCAAATGAAATTTCAGTGTAATTATGCTGTGACAGGTAGCTGGCAAATAATGCGCTGAAATCAATGCCCGTGGCCCGCTGCATCTCAACGCGTTGTTTGGACTGGCTACTCAGCTGAATCCGCTGGCACGCAGATTGGTAAATCGAATACTTCACCATGGCCTGAATAATTTTGTTACTCATTTTTTTTGATTTCAGATAGATGATTTCATCCGGAGTGATTTCAAACCCGCATTTGCGACGCTTTATCAGTTCAATGATTGTTGACTTCGGAACATCCGAAAGCCACAGCTTCATGACATCCTCCTTTCGAAGGGGCGTGTGTTCCTTGATTTCAGTATCGAGCAGTTGTCTGATGTCTTCGGCTATATCCTGAAGTTCATCGATTGTATCCAGCGCGCGATTTGCGGTATCAACCGCATCTTCTCCCGCATCAAGTGCCTTTTTCACAACATCATACACGTCACGAAAAGAATCGGCGTGACTTGGCATCGGAACAATCAGCGCACATAAGAGAACAAACATCAAAAAATACGGTTTCATGTAATATCCCATCGTTCTTCCTTATTGTTTTAAAACAGAAGAATTACATATCGAATTGAACAATTATTTAAGCACACCACGAGTGGAGCGGTCTAGGAGACTACGATGCCGAGGCGCGGAAGATTCTACAGCAACTCACGCGAACCGTTGAAACCAAACAGCAGGAGCTCATTATTCACCTTGGAAAGGCAAACAACGCAGCGCAACAGGTGATTCGTTCAGCAGTTCAGTTCATCAGCAAACTACGCGGAATTGAAATTGAACTCTTCAGCGAAGACGCCGAATTTGAAGCGCGAGCCATGGAAATATTCCGAAAATATAACATTTCATTTTAGTATATCGGGTCGCCTGTATATACTACTTCGAAATCACTCCCCTGAATTACATCGAGTTCATGCAGATGATCATCGCTCCAATTGTCATTGGGTGCGCCCGAGATATACCAATCGCTGCCGTTATCGGCAACAATGATACCATACGTTTTCATTGCCTGGGCAATTACCTGAATTTCCGGGGAGAACGAACTGATGTCATAGTCAGATTTCAAGCGGAGGCGCAACCCCATGGGCGGCACGTCCGGACTCGTATTGCTACTGGCGTAATGGGTGGCCGGATGAATAAACGCTGCCTGCGACGTACTCACCGTAAACCGCAACGCGTGATCGATAACCCCTTCCTCCACCGCCTCTTCATATCGGACCAACCCTGGGAAAATGGGTAGTCCCGCCGCATCGGCACTGGTCCAGTAGTCCGGACGAAGCGCATTGCTGTTCAAATCAAAAATGGCACCGCTGCCCGCATACCACTCTGTGCTGCTGGGATTATCGCCCTCACCCGGCGGCCATGCGGCATACAGCTCGTACAACATACAGTCATCCCTATCGACCATCAGAATATGCCTGTCGCCTGATCCATCCGGTCCACCCTCAACGGGCGCGCCTTCGGGAATGGGATACGGACCGACATCACTTTCATCGGCATAACCGAATGTCACGTCTACGCGCGGTGTGCTGGAATCCACCACCACATATGGAATACCGTTCGGCGCCCCATCCCATACGGTGCCGAAATCCATGTGAAGCCCGGTGTTGGCGCCGATTGATGCGATGAACGCATCGGAGTTCTCGTGCACCGGATACGCCGAAACATCTGTATTCCACGGATTATCGGACGGAAAAACCGCGCAACCGAATGTCTGATCCACATTGCCTGTATCTGCATCGCTGTCGCTATCACCATCGCTGTCACCGTCGCTGTCACCGTCGGCGTCCCCGTCACTGTCTGTATCGCCGTCCGCACCGCTGGAATCCCCGGGTGCATCATCGCCGCATCCGATGACCGCCGCCCCCACCAAAACAACCGCAAAAGCACACAACCACACCAGGAAAAATCGTTTCTTCATTACGTACCTCCTTTGGGGTTATGCTTCATTTTATCGCAGGGCGGAGATGGCGGCAACCTCGACGACCGAGAACTTTTTTTTCGTTCACAATTTTCTTTGAGCCGTTTTTCCGCCATGATGGCCCCAATACACAAATGAGTTCTGCAAACAACATAATTCCGCTGTCTCCCAAGGCGGCGATTGCTCAGGCTGCTGCTCCGGATGCCATCCCAGCGCATGAACCGATTCAAGCCGCGCTGCGTGGAGATGTGGCCGCGAAGGAACAGATCTATCGCAACCATGTACGCTATGTATACGCCGTGGCGCTGCGATTATTGCGCAATCAATCTGACACAGAAGATGTTGTACAGGAAACCTTTATCCAGGCATTCGCAGAGCTGCATCGACTTCGTGATCCCGAACGCTTCCGCGCATGGCTCACTCAGATTGCGGTTCACAAAGTACATCGCATGTTTCGCAAACGTCGCATGCGAATTCGTCTGTTCGGTAGTTCCGCGCCGATGGACGCTCCGCTGTGCGCACAACTTGTTTCGCATGCATCGGGTGAAACGCGCGCTGAAATCGCTCTGTTGGAGCAGCAATTGAACACCCTTGACGATACCGTTCGCATGTGCTGGATGCTGCGACACATTGAACAGTTCTCCATCAGCGAAATAGCTACCGCCGCCGGTATCTCTCCAGCGACGGTGAAACGCAAACTCAAGCTTGCCGACGAAAGGCTTTCCTTGCAAATCGGAATCGATTCCGGGGGTCGCAATGACGAACGATAAACACCTTCGTTCCACGCTGGACAGCTCACCTGCTCAGACGGTGGTAGATAAAATGTGGACACAGATTCTTCTTGCGGAAGACCACGCCGCTGCGCATCACAACCGACGCCGTGAAAAAGTCGGCAGTGTCGACAAATGGGCCGCAGCACAACGATTCGCTTTCATCACCGCGCTCGTACTTCTCGTACCGGTCGCACTGTGGTGGGGTATTCATATTCGGAATGCTCAGGAAGAGGCCCCCCTAACATTCCAAAACAGCAGCGTTCTGCCTGGGAGTATTATCGCCGCGCAGCCGCAATCGATTCAACTCTCTGACGGCACTCAGATTCAGCTTCAGCGGGATACTGCCATTGAGTTTGTAAAAAATACCCACGCAGACGTGGAAATCGCGGTCCGGAACGGAACGGCTCATTTCGATATTCCTTCCGGAAAAAAACGCGGCTGGAAAATCAATTGCGAATTCGCAATGGTCGAAGTGGTTGGAACGGTTTTCGATATTGAAAAAAGTGCCGGCGCCGTGAGAGTTTCGGTACAGCGGGGCGTGGTGCTGATTCGAGGAGACAATGTCAGCGGTGGTGTGCAGCGACTATCGGCGGGGCACCAGGCATTGATTCATCCAAAGCACTCGGCGAGCGCCCAGTCCACATCGCTCGACGATGTGCCGGCCACGTCAGACGCCGTTTCGATTCCGGTTCGCGAACCTGGCGATGAAATCGACACCGGGACCCCCATCTTGAACACCGTGGATTCCGACATGACAGCGGCGATAATCCCGACAATAGACGAACTGTTCGTTCTGGCAGACAACGCGCGACTGGCCGGCGATTCTCAAACCGGACTGAACTACCTCCACCAGATTCTGAGCTGTTATCCTCAACATCCACGCGCGGCCACCGCGGCATTTTCGATTGCGCGACTTTACCAGGATGCGTTTTCCACCCCTACCCGCGCGGCAGAGTATTTCGAAAGGTCGCTGTCCCTCGGATTGCACGAACCACTGCGGGAGACCGCTACTGCAAAAATTGCCGAAGCGTATCTGGCCGCCAATAACCCCCGGTACAGGTTGGCGGCGGAACGGTATCTGAGGTTATACCCCACCGGTCAATACCGGATTCAGACAGAAGCGATTTTGAAAGAAAGGCGGTAGCATGATGAATGCATTCCTCATTACTTTTGCGGTGCTCGCAACCTTGCCGCAACAGCTTCATTTTTCACACAAGCAATGTAAAACAAATTGGCTCTCGCCCCCTCAGCTGAGGGAAATGTTGGCGGTGGAATTGAGTGAACGCCCTCCGGCCACCGGCACTCCGGTCCATGTAGCGCTGGCGCAGTGTGCCGACACCCGAATACAGGTCAGCGTAACCACCGGAAGCGGACCGCAGCAGTGCGCCCTGAATGCACCCATTCTGTTTGACGCGGATACGCCCGACAAACAACGCACCGTTGCCATTCAGATATCGGAGATGATTCAGTTCTGTCAAAATCAGACCCAAGGCATAAAACCCGCCCCCTCGCCCACAACAACCGACGAATCGAACAAAATTCCGTCTGAGAAGGAGAACAAAATTCCCTCGCGGGTTCAATCCATCCCGGACTACACCACGTTCGCACTGGAGACCCGACGGGGCGGCTGGTTCTGTAAGTGCGGCCTGATGGAGCTGAATGAAAACACACCTATCAAAAAAACACTGACCAAATTCTCACCCGAAGATCTGTTTGCGCTGGCCGATGCCGCACGCGTGGATGGAAATCCGCAAGGAGCAATTGTACCGCTGAACACGTTGCTGACACAGTATCCGAATCACGCCAAAGCGCCGGCTGCGGCGTTCACCATTGCCAAACTGTACCTGGATGCACTGTTCATTCCCACCCGCGCCGCCGAGTACTTTGAAAAAGCCGTTGCGCTGGGCCTGGCGGAACCCCTGCGAGAAGCCGCGTTTGCCAAAACCGCTGAGGCGTATCACAGGGCTCGCAATCCCAAGTACGGCGCCGCGGTATCCACGTATGCACGATTGTATCCCCAGGGAAAATTCAAAGAAATGCTTTTTCGACTCAGTACTCAGAAACCGTGAATCATCCGCCCATTTTTCGGGCAAACGCATATGCCCGCCGGGAGGGGTGCTCCAACTCGGGGTACGGCTCCCGTTCCACCACCGCAATCTGGTCGAACCCGCTTTTTTTCAAGCAGTCCGTTATGAAAATGGTGGTGAAATGATGAAAATCAATATCTACCGGGTGCCCCAGAAATTCCTCTATGTGAAGAGATTCATCACCCACATGGTAGGTGCACAGGAACAAGCCGTTTTCCTGCAACACTCGAAACACCTCGTCAAACGTTTGCTGCACTTCTTCAGGGGTAAAATGAACGATGCCGTAAAACGATACCAGACCGGCGACTTCGTCTTCCGCAAACGGTAATTCGAGCATATTTCCCAACACAAAAGGAATATGGGGGTAAGCGCGCGTCGCTTCTTCAATCAGTTGAGAAGAAATGTCCAATCCGCTTGCGGAAACACCGAGTTGATTCAGGTATGCACTGGTGCAGCCGGGCCCGCATCCGAGATCCCACACGGGGCCGCGCTTGCCGATCTCAGACGCAAACAGCTGCAGCATTTCCCGATCTCGCGGTTTTCGGTCGTGCTCATTCGCGAATTTCCGGGCCCACTCTCCGGCCAGCGTATTATACGTTACAGCAATATGCTCGAGACGTTGTTCCTGATTTCGTTCCATTGTTCACTTGGTCCGTTCGTCCCCCAACAGTGTTGTCATAATCGCGCTGGGTACCGAAGCAGCGCACTGGTGTCCAGATAGACCCATATTACCACAATCCATCATTTTGAAAACGTTTCAATCGCCTATTTGTCGGCTCCCTGGGTCAAATCGGTTAGGGCGGTTTTGGCGCGGCTTTGGGGTTGACCATTTACCCGGCCGACCGTACACTGCCTCGCATGAATACCCTACGAATATCAACGATAATCGCGCTTTGCGTCTTTTTCAACCTGGGTTGCAAGAGCGCCACCGAACCGTCTTCGTCACAAAAAAACGGGAATGATTTTTTAAAATGTGCCGATGTGGCCGGAGACGACAACCTTGAAAAAATTTCGCTTCCGCCGCTGACGCTGGTACGGGATGATCAGGATTTGAAAATCAGCGGTATCAGCTCTTCGATTATCGCTGTGGGGCTGCTGGCCGGCATTCATGAAATGACGCCTGAAACCGAAAAAAACCTCAACTACTACCTGGATCAGTTTAAAGCCGCCAAGGTGCAGGCCATCATCGTGGTGGGCGGCGTCGGTAAAACCCAGGAGCAAATCACAAACGTGTTGACAGCCCTGGCCAAGGCGCCGATTCCCATTCTGGTGACCCCCGGCTCGCAAGCGAGTTTCGGCGCCCTTCGGGGTGCATTCAAAAAACTGAAACAGAAATACCCCCAACTGGTGGATCTCACCCAGGTTCGGCGGGTGTTTATGAAGCATGTGAATTTCATCAGTCTCCCGGGTTACTTCAACCCGTTCTATCTGGAAGCGCGATCGCAGGGGTGCTCCTATGAGTTAAAGGAGCTGCAGCAAATCACCGACCTGGCCATGGACGACAAAACCAATGTGCTGCTTTCGGCGACCCCCCCTCTCGGCACCGGTCCCAATGCCCCGGACATGGGACGGGGAAATGTGAATATCGGCGACCCTGCGCTGCGCGACGAACTGTCCGACTCCCCGATTAAATTCGCCCTGGTGGGTCATGTATACGAATCCGGCGGAAACGCGGTGGCTAAAGGCTCTACCCAATCCCTTCCACCGGGCATATGGCATCCGTCCATCATTCTGCAGGCGGGAAGTGCCGACGCCATTCCGGTTCGGCTGACGAACGGCGGGCGCACCGCCGGAATGGCGCATATCGTCGATTTTTCGGGCCATCGCGCACGCTTCAAGCAAATCCTTGCCAAGTAATTAAATTGGAATACAATGCACTGCTGATTTAGTGAAGTTTGACGTCGAGTACTGTTATCGTGACATTATTGAAACACCGATCGACAAAAATCTGAAACGCTTCCCAAGGAGGATTTCACAGTGCCTGTGAACTGCAAAATGTGTGGAATATCAAACGCTGACGGTACGCAGTTTTGTGCTGCGTGCGGAACTCCGCTGCAAGAAGGTGCTGTTCCTCCGCAAAACCAGGGAAGAATCGCTGCCGGTTCTACCCCTGCCAAAACAATGATGTTCGGAAAGGCTCCTCAGATTCCGGAGGCAAATGTGTCATCGGCGTCCGCCGGAGTTTCAAACAGAACCATGCTCGGTGCACCGGCGGTGAAAATGGCCGCCGTTGTCCAGACCGGTGCCCAAGCAGTTCCGGTGGCTATGGCCAAACCGGTGACCACGGCCAATCCCGTGCAGACACCATCGAACGCGCCCGCTGCCAGTGTGAAGCCCTCCTCCACACAACCTGCACCGATGATTAAAATGGCGTCTCCCAAAGCAACTTCTCCGCAACCGGCGGTCGCGCCGTCCCCCGAAGATACCCGTGCCAAAACCGTGCTGGGTCTACCGTCGGCCAATGCCGATGACGTGCAGGCGGCGGTTGCCGCTGCGAAACAGAAAGCGGCCGAAAAAAATAAAACTACAAGTCCGCCCGCGGCGCAGCCCCCTGTCGAAGAAAAAAAAGAACCTGCGGCGGCGCCGGCAGAGGCATCAAAACCGGAACCCAAGCCGGAACCCAAACCCAAGATACAGCGACAACCCACACCATTCCTTGAAAAACCGAAAGCCACTGACGACTCGGGGGAATGGCCCGACGATACGTCACCAAAGTCGTCCAATGTGGGAATTATTATTGCCGTCTCCGCTGCGGCACTCATCATACTCGGACTGGTGGCATTCATTCTGGTCAAATTTGTGCTGTTTCGCTCTCCCGACGTGCAGCCCCAGATTGTTCCATCGGCCGATGGCGAACACCTGACCGTAATTCTGGATCTCCCCACCGCCCCCCCCGGCGCCACGGTACAGCTTCAGGACAAAAACATTCCGGTTGCAGGCGGAAAGGTTCAGTTTTTACTGCCGAAAAAACAGATGGTGCTCGGTGCGAATCTGGTGAAACTCACGGTAACCGAACCGGGTGGAACGCCTGAGGAAATCAGCTTTCCCATTACGCTGCGACATATTGCCACAAACGATTTCAGCGGCCTGACAAACACGCCGCCCACCGTGGGGGTTCAGTTTCAGATCGCATCCGGTTTTTCCATTAAAGTGAACGGCGCGGCCTGCACATTGGTGAACGGAATCTGCGAATACAAACTCACCATCCCGGACGGTGCCTCCAAAGGGGGCAAAGTGAAAAAGCTGCAGTACTCGATTCCATTCGAACTGGCCGATGGAGAAGGCAATACCGACGCGGGACAGCATACGCTGGTGGTGCCGATCACAGAGTTACAACTGGATAGACCGGCCGATGGCGCAGTGGTCGATTCCAATGAAATCACGGTAGCCGGCAGCAGCGTTCCCGGTGCGACAGTCACCATTAACGGAAAAACCCTTCAAGTGGGAGAAACCGGTTTCGCCGCAACCGTGTCCCTTCCGGCTATCGGCACCAACAAAATCAACATTCGCGTCGTCGCGGCGGGTTCCGCGCCGGTTTCGCGCCAAGTGCTGGTCACCAAAGTGGAGGACCTGCAACCGTACGTGGCCAGTTGGTCCAAAAATTTGGACGACTCGTTCAACTTCGCCAAACTCTCCCGAAACACCGATGCGTATGCCGGAAAAAAGATTCACTTGACCGGGCGTATCATCAACATTAATACAGCCAAAGGCGTTACCGCATTCCTGATGTACGTGGACAATGGATGTCCGCAAGGCGGCCAATGCGGCGTCTACGTGGCGTTTCGGGGAGAAACCGATGCCGGGCTGCAATCCATGGTCGATGTATACGGCAAGGTTCGCGGTACCCAGGAAGTTGATTTTGCAGGCGGAAGTAAAAAGGCCCTTCCCGCCGTCGATGCGCAATATGTGCTGATCGCCACCGCCGCGTCAAGAAAGAAAAAACGAAAATAACCGCCGCCCACAACCGTTTGCGACAACATGAAAACAGACCTATTTGACTACACCCTCCCGCCGCATCTGATTGCCACCTATCCTCCCCTGAACCGCGACGGCGGAAGACTGCTGGTAACGCTGCCGCAACAACAAAAAATACAGCATCACAAAATAACCGACCTGCCGTCTTTGCTCCCGACGAATTGTCTGGTCGTAGCCAACAACAGCAAAGTGATTCCGGCCAGGCTTCAGGCTCGGCGCCCCACCGGGGGCGCAGTTGAGGTACTGCTGGTGCGATTGGAATCAGAAGACGACACCTCGTGCACATGGAATACACTCTGCAAGGCGAACAAACCGCTGCGCATCGGCGATACCCTGTTGTTCGACAACACCTCCACCGCAACCATCATACAGAGCGGAGAGATGGGGCATCGCACATTACGACTAAATGTGAGGAGCGAGGCGTTTCGTAACTATGTCGATCAGCAGGGCGCGATTCCGCTGCCCCCGTATCTGAAAAGAGATGCCGAAGAAAGTGACCGGGAACGGTATCAAACCGTATTCGCCGAGTACGAGGGTTCGGTGGCCGCGCCCACCGCAGGGCTGCATTTGACCGAGGCGCTGATTTCTGAAATCCGCAGTAACGGATGCGCGGTGGAATATGTCACACTCCACGTGGGGCCGGGAACATTCCGCCCCATCACCGCGGAACGCACCGATGAACACAAAATGGATGTGGAGCACTACCACATTTCAAACGCGGTTGCCGACAAAATCAACGACGCCAAAAACGACGGACGCCCCGTAATCGCCATCGGAACAACGACGGTTCGAACCCTTGAAGGCTGTGCCGCCCGCCACAACGGCCGAGTGGTCGCGGGGGATGGTGCCACCGACATCTTCATTTCACCGCCGTATCCATTCAATGTAGTGAGCGGCTTGCTCACCAATTTTCATCTGCCCAAATCCACGCTGCTATGCCTCGTATCCGCCATGGGGGGGCGCGAATTCATTCTGAAAGCGTACGATGAAGCAGTGCAGAACGAATATCGATTTTACAGTTACGGAGACGCCATGCTCGTATTGCCGGAGGACGCATGACCGACGGATTTCTGTTTCAAATTAATGCCACAGACGGCGCCGCGCGCACCGGGTGCATCACCACCCCGCGGGGCAATATTCCCACTCCCGCATTTATGCCGGTGGGAACACGGGCCTCGGTCAAGGCGCTGTCGCCCGAAGAAATCTCCGCCGGCGGCGCGTCTATTCTTCTGGGAAACACCTATCACCTGATGCTGCGCCCCGGAGAACAACTCATCGCATCGGCGGGCGGACTGGCGAACTTCATGGCCTGGAAGAAACCCACCCTCACCGACTCGGGCGGTTTTCAGGTATTCAGCCTGAGCGACCGTGTCAAAATCAGCGACGAGGGGGTGGTTTTTTCATCTCACATTGACGGAAGCCGCATTGCGCTCTCACCGCAGCGCGCAGTGGAAGTACAGGGTAAGCTGGGGTCGGACATCGCCATGATTCTCGATGAATGCCCGCCGGGAAACGCTCCGCGAAAAGACGTGGAAAACGCCATGCGCCGCACTACCCTATGGGCGAAGCGACAGATTGAAGTTCTGCGCCCCGAAGGTCAGGCACTGTTCGGCATTGTGCAGGGCAGCATTCACAGTGATCTTCGAAAACTGCATTTGGATGAAATCGCCGCACTGCCGTTCGACGGTATCGCGTTGGGAGGGCTCTCGGTGGGCGAACCGGTCGAAGACATGTATCGCATTTTCGCCGAAATCGCCCCGTTGATGCCCGTGGAACGACCGCGCTATGTGATGGGCGTGGGCACCCCGGCCGATTTGCTTGAGGCCATCGAACACGGTGTGGATATGTTCGATTGCGTAATGCCCACCCGCAACGCGCGCAACGGTCAGGTGTTCGTGAAAGGCGGCAAACTGAACATCAAGCAGGCCCGTTTCCTGAACGACCCGCTTCCCCTCGAACCGGGATGCACCTGCCCTACCTGTGCCACCTACGAACGCAGATACCTGCGCCACCTGTTCATGAGCAAAGAACTGCTGATTCACCGCCTGCTGACCATTCACAACCTGCACCACTACGGCGCACTAATGGCCGGCGCCCGAAACGCCATCGCCCAAGGGAACTTCGCCGCATTCAAAAAAAGCTGGCTGCAACCAAGAGAGATTTAGGACGACGCAGTCTTCAAACCGCTTACAACCAAAGCAATCGCAACGTCAGGTAGAAACAAAAAAATGTAGGGTCCGGGCTTCATGCCCGGCCGCTATTCGCGCGTAGGGACTGATTGACACCAACATTTTGGTGTCGCAATACGGACAGCCAGACAGTTTGTCGAAAAATATCTGTAGTGTTCTGCACGCATCCCGCCCAAATAAACGGTTGACATTCTGGAAAATCTGACATAACCCGATTGTATATTTCAATATTTGTAAAACCGAAAGGGCCGGCGTTCCAGAGGGAGCAGGCGGCGCTTTCCTTTACTTTCCTTAATGATAAGGGGGATTTATGAGTACCAAAAGTATTACCTACGAACAAAAACTACCCACAATTACCGCCATCGCGCCCGAGGACGTGAAGATACCCACCATGCCCATGGGGGTGTACATTCAGGAGGCGGAAACCCTGTACCACTGGGCGCAAAAAGACCTGCCCGAACTGCAGAAAGCCGGTTTGTCCAACACCCTGTTCGAGGACCTGCCCTATCGCAGCGACGCGGCCAGCGAAGCCCAGTCCCTGTGGAACAACGTGATGCGCGGCCGCGAAGAGGCCCAGCAACGCTGGAACGAAGAGTCTCCCGAGGCGTACGACCTGCGCGACGAACTGCTTCACGCCATGCGCTACGCCTATCGCGATGACGACACCCTCCTCAGCCGCGTTCGCGCCGTAGCCGAGGGCAGCGGCGACGCCGACATGATTCAGGACCTCAACAACCTGTCCATCATCGGCCGTGAAAACCCGGCGCCCCTCAAGGCCATCGGCTTTGACGTGAACAAAATCGAACTGGCCGCCGAAATGAGCAACGAAATGGGCACCCTGCGCGGTGAAGCCACCGCCGACAAAGGCAACGACAACGAAATCAAACGCATCCGCGACCAGGCCTACACCCACCTCAAAGAAGCCGTCGACGCCATCCGCGAATGCGGCCAATACGTCTTCTGGAGAGACCCACACCGCCGCAAGGGGTATGCGAGCGCCTACTTGCGTCGCAGCCAAACCAAATCCAGCGCTGAAACCGCCCTCACGAAAAATGCCGTAAACCAATAAAAACCCCGCAAACCCTCTCAATAACGGGCAACCCCGTCCAATATCGTCTATCCCCTATCCAATATCTGGCCGCCGACATCCAATATTCAGTCACCGGCATCCAATATTCGCCTTCCTCCCCCCAATATCCGGTCCCCCCTGTCCAATATCTGCCACTCCCTCCCCCAATATCGACCTCCTCCCATCCAATATCGCATCGCCTACCGCCAATGCCCGCAGATTGGGAATCGCCAACCAATCCAACCTTTTGCGGTCTCTTCACGAATAAAGTAAGAATGCTCGGCGTGTCCACGCGCCCTTCCAATCCCTGATCACCAACACCCCCATTTCGAAATGGCACCGGCGAACTTGAACGAAATCTAAATATGTGAAGTGATGGGATGACCTGTGTGCCTTCCGCGTTGCCGATAAGGTTGGGAGAATTATCACATAACTTTATGACGAATTTTTGACTTACATCACCTACCGTGACATCGTGAGTCGTCATTTTCATTCAGCAACAGGAACCATTGTGAAGCAATTTACGAAGACGGAACGATTAAATTCGTTGCGAATGCGTTTTTCAGGTGGCGGTCGGTTATCCATAAAACGTATCTGCGATGATTTTAATGTAAGCACGAAGACGGCTAAGCGTGATCTTGAAGCGCTTTCTTTCATGGGTGCGCAGTTGGAGTGCGACAACATAGTGGACCCACCGGTGTGGTATGAGTCCGCTGCATCCAGAAAAATCGAAGTTCGGTATTCCCTTCACGAAGTGATGGCGTTGTTTACAGCGAGGCGGTGTTTTGATTTCTTAGAAAACACGTCGTTGGAGGACGCCATCGAACGGGTGTATTCGCGCATTGAGAGTAAGCTGTCTAAAACCGATGACATTGCCAATGCCCAAAAGCTCGTCAACAAGGTCTATCTAATTCACGAAGGTCCCAAACGATTAAAGGGAAAATCCAGCGAGGTGCTCGATGAGTGTCTTTCCGCTCTGTTAATGGAGCGAAAGCTGAAAATTCGATATCGCAGTTCAAACGGTAAGCTCAATTCATGGTTGCTGTGTCCGTATTCGCTGGTGGTGTACAAACGCGGGTTGTACTTGGCGGCAGCATGCGACGAGAAGGACGAGGCAATACGGATTTTTGCACTGGAGCGAATCAGCAGCGCGGCATGGCAACGGTCTGTTTCGTATGAGTATCCCAAGAATTGGAATCCCGAGGAATATTTCGCCAGTGCGTTTTGTATTGTTCCGGGTACGCCGCAAAAGGTGGTTTTGCATTTTACGCCCAAAACCAAGCGGTACATTCAGCTTCGCACGTATCATCCCACGCAGCGTTTGCGAACGCTACCCAATGGCACGCTGCAAATGACGCTTAATGTTCCCATCAATTTCGAGCTGGTGAATTGGCTGTTGTCTTTCGGTCCTCACGTGGAGGTGATAAAACCCGAGTCGCTAAGAAAAGAAGTCGCCGGTCAACTGCAAGCAGCCCTGTCGCAATACGGCGCCGAAATCGCGCCCATGAAAGACATGAATCACCGCGAGGCATTGCAAGACACTCAAACCAAAGATCTGTTCTCCGATTTGGAGGGTGAATACTAAATGCGCTCCAATACGCCAAATCACTTCGCATGGATCCCCAATTTAGCACTGGGTTTTATGCCCTGCGAAAAGGAGCGGATGAGGGCATCTTTGGATGGGGGGAATCGAGCGGTTATAAATGGAGCACGTAAAACTTTCTTGATTTCAACCGGTTACATTGGACAATTTTTGTCCGAGGGGAGTGGTAGAGTTGGGGGAGTGATTGGGATAGAGGTGCATGAGAAGTGAAAAAAACTTCGAGGATTAAGCATGACTGAGTTTATCGCGCATTATCGCCAGTTCGACAAAACAGAGCAATCCGTAGCGGCGCATTTGATTAATGTGTCTAGTATTTGTGGTCGCCTGACAAATAAGATTGGACTTGCTGATGTTGGAAAATTGTTGGGGCTCCTTCATGATTTAGGTAAGTACAGCAGTGCATTTCAGAAATACATTCAATCATCTACAGATCTTCTGAATCCGGATATTGATGATGACTATGTCGATTCGTCAATGTTGAAGGGGAAAATCGATCATTCTACGGCAGGTAGTCAATGGATTTGGCAAAAATTTTCGGGCAATGGGGAACAGGCGAAGCTTCTTTGCCAAATCTTGGCGGTGTGTTTGGCTTCTCATCACGGAGGAATGATTGATTGTTTACTGCCAGAAGGAAAAAATGATTTCGTCCGAAGGATTACCAAATCTGACGAGAGCACACATCTTCAAGAGTGTCTGGTCTCATGCGACAAAACGATAATTGATAGACTCGAAATTTTAGCCATAAGAACTTTTTTACAGCAATTTTGGGCAAGACTTGCTGTTATTATCGCTCCTGATCAAAATGAAGAACTTCGGCTGAAGGCATTTCGCATCGGTTTTTTCACTCGATTTCTTTTTAGCTGCTTAATTGATGCGGATCGAATTGATAGCGCTGATTTTGAAGAGCCAGGAAGAAAGAAGTTCAGACGCAGTGGTGATGTCAACTGGCAGCCAGCAATTGATCGTCTTGAATCAAAGATTGCGACGTTCCAGGTTCGCAATGACGTAGATAAAATTCGTACAAAGATATCTGACGAGTGCCTAAAAAGGGCTGATGGCCCTCAGAATATTTATACGCTAACGGTGCCAACAGGGGGAGGGAAAACCTATACCTCAATGCGTTTCGCTCTCCATCACGCGAAAAAGCACGGATTGGACCATATCTATTACGTTATTCCTTTCACTTCTATTATTGAGCAAAACGCACAGGTCATACGGGACGCAATTGAAAAAGATGATGATGCGTTTCCCTGGGTGCTCGAGCATCATTCCAATTTGGAACCTGAGCGCCAAACATGGCAATCTAAATTGTCTGGAGAAAACTGGGATGCGCCGATCATTTTTACGACCATGGTTCAGTTCCTCGAAGTATTGTTTGGCGGTGGAACGCGAGGCGCGAGACGACTACACAATCTTGCAAACTCATTGATTATCTTCGATGAAATTCAGACATTGCCGGTTAAATGTGTTCATTTATTTAACAATGCGCTTCAGTTTCTTGTCGACCACTCCGGGAGCACAGCAGTCTTGTGCACTGCTACTCAACCGTTGCTGTCAGGTGTCAATGAGAAGTACGGTGCGCTGAAAATTCCACAAGAAAATGAGCTCGTATCCGATACCTCCGAATTGTTTAGGAACTTGAAGCGAGTGAATGTCGTCGACAAGACACAGCCCGGTGGCTGGAGTGAAGAGGAATTGGCCACTTTCGCGGCTGAGCAGTTCAATGCCAGGGGCAATTGCCTCGTTATCGTCAATACTAAACAATGGGCGAGGGTGCTTTATGAGCGTTGCAGCCAAATAGTGGGCGAAAAAAACGTATATCATTTAAGCACAAGTCTATGCCCGGCTCATCGAAAGAAGATTTTAACCGAAGTTACAAGACGTATTTCATCGGATGTTCAGGAACCCGTTCTTTGTATTTCCACTCAGCTGATCGAGGCCGGTGTAGATGTGGACTTTAATGTGGTCATTCGTTTTCTTGCCGGGTTGGATTCCATCGCACAAGCTGCCGGTCGATGCAACCGTAATGGAAGGCATGAAACGTCAGACGTCTTTGTTGTCAATCCAGCCGAAGAGAAGATCTCGATGCTGGAAGACATTAAGATTGGCCAGGAAAAAGCAATGCGTGTTCTTGGAGAAGAAGAGCATGAAGATTTTCTCAGTCCTGCAGTAATGGAACGATACTTCAAGTACTACTTCTTTGATCGCGCAAAAGACATGAAATATGAAGTTGACGCAAAACAGATAGGGCGAACAGACAATCTTTTAAACTTATTAAGTGACAACCCCAATAACATAGGACGCCAGCGAGCATCTGTCTCTTTGCAGCAATCATTTAAAACTGCCGGGAAAGTTTTTCAGGCGATTGATGCGCCGACTCAGGCCGTGATTGTTCCTTATGGAGATGGCAAAAATATTATTGCAGAACTTTGCGCGGCACATGAACCTGCGCAGTCATTTCGGCTGCTAAAGAAGGCTCAAAAATACTCAGTGAATGTTTTTCCAAACATTTGGAGGAAACTTGAGGAAGCACAAGCTGTTCATCCTGTGCAGCAGGGAAAAATGATCTATTACCTGGATGAACGTTATTACAGTCAGGAATTTGGATTATCCGCAGAGGAAGTCGGCACTCTGGATTTTCAAATTGTATAATACAGGAGGAAACAGATGAAAAACAGCGTCAGTTTTAAACTATGGGGCAGATATGCACTCTTCACCGATCCAGTGACTAAGACTGGCGGAGAGAAGTGCTCGTATCATGTTCCAACCTACGAGGCGATTAAGGGGGTACTGAAGTCCATTTATTGGAAACCAACTTTGATTTGGTATGTGGACAGGGTGCGGGTGATGAAACCGCTGCGTACTCAGACAAAAGGTACTAAACCGTTGGTGTGGGGAGGCGGCAATTCGTTGGCTATCTATACTTTTCTTCATGATGTGGAATACCAGGTCGAAGCGCATTTCGAATGGAATGAGCACCGACCTGAGTTGTCCGGGGATCGGATTGACGGAAAGCATTACAGTATTGCGACGCGGATGCTCGAAAAAGGTGGGCGGCAGGATGTTTTTCTAGGAGTGAGGGACTGTCAGGGATACGTAGAGCCTTGCAATTTTGGGGAAGGCAAAGGCGCTTATGATCAAATTGACGAGCTGGGATTTGGGCTGATGTTCCACAGCTTTGACTATCCTGATGAGACCGGAAAGGATGAATTTGCCGGTCGATTTTGGAATGCTACGCTACGTGGGGGAATCTTGGAATTTCCGCGCCCCGAAGAATGCGTTATGCGAAGATTCATCCGAAAAATGACCGCCAAACAATTTGGGTTGGATGAAAATTTGAACTCTGCTGTGAAGGAAGAGGCTTCGCTATGAGTTGGCTGGCGACATTGTACGAAACGTATAACAGAGGGATATTGCTGGATTTACCTGGCGAAAAATTAATGCCTGTGAACCATACTCTTCAAAATGCACATATCAATATTGTCATTGATGGGGAAGGTAACTTCAAACGGGCATCCGTACTGGAAAAAACACAGGTTGTGCTGCCAGCAACTGAAAAATCAGCAGGGCGTTCCAGCGGCGAAGCGCCTCATCCATTAGCTGATAAAATTCAGTACGTGGCAAAAGATTATCCTGAATTTGGTGGCAAGAAGAAAAGCTATTATGATGGTTACCATGAACAGTTGCGTTTATGGTGTGAATCAAAATATCGCAACGAGAAGGCTATCGCTGTTTACAGATATACTAGTAAGGGAAATGTAGTTTCTGACCTGGTCAATTGTTCGGTGTTACACGTTGACGAAAATTCAATGTTGATGAGCACATGGACAGATGCCGACAAGGAAGCCCCAAAAATATATAAGGTACTACCCAAAAACAAAGGTGCAGTAGAACAAGGTGATGCACTTATTTGTTGGTCTGTAGAAATTGATGGGGAATTGAATAGTTCAACATGGACAGACAGCGACCTTCACCAAAGCTGGATCTCATATGATGGCAGCATCGGTTCAAACGAAGATTTTTGTTTTGTAAGGGGGGAACATGATTGTATTGCAGAAAACCATCCGGCGAAGCTACGGCATACAGGTGATAAAGCGAAACTCATATCCTCCAATGATTCCTCTGGGTTTACGTTCAGGGGGCGCTTTGCAGACAAAGATGGTTCTCAGGCGGCAAGAATCAGTTTTGATGTTACGCAAAAAGCTCATAATGCGTTGAGGTGGCTGATTAGCCGACAAGGGTTTCGGAATGGCGACCAGGTGTTCGTTTCCTGGGCTATTTCTGGAAAGGAAACACCGGAACCGCTCCAATCCTCGTACAACCTTTTTTCATCTGAGCTGATATTTGAAACTGAAACACCAACTAATGAAGAGGCGAGCATTGACCACTCCGTGGACATTGGAGAATCCTTCTCAAACAAATTGAAAAAGTATCTTGCGGGCTACTCGGCAAAGCTAGATCCGAACGAGCAGATTGTCATAATGGGACTGGATTCCGCAACTCCCGGACGGATGGGAATCATCTATTATCGGCAATTGTTGGCCAGCGAATTTCTGGGTCGGATTGAGAGTTGGCATCGGCAGTTTGCCTGGTTTCAACGCCACACTATCGAAGTGCCTGATTCAAAAGGGAAAAAGAAACCTAAGTCGAAAACTGTTTGGCCAATATCCAGTCCTGCACCCAGAGTAATCGCTGATGCTGCCTATGGTGCAGTTTTGAAAAGCAATGATACGCTTAAAAAAAGCGTTATTGAGAGAATCATGCCTTGCATTGTTGATGGCAGGCCGATTCCCAGAGACATATTGGAATCGGCGGTACGACGTGCGTCAAATCGTAACAACTGTGAACATTGGGAATGGGAGCGCAACATGGGAGTAACCTGTGCACTATACAGAGGATATTTTCAGCGCCACCCCAACACTCAGGAGAGGAGAGAATACAAAATGGCATTGGAAGAAGATTTAAAAACAAAAGACTACCTCTATGGCCGTCTGCTCGCGATAGCTGAATATATCGAAGAAACAGCGTTGCGAGTAGCAGGTGAAAATCGCCCAACATCAGCAGCGCGACTCATGCAGCGATTCGCTGACAGGCCTTTTTCCACATGGCGAACCATTGAGTTGGGACTACAGCCGTATATGCAGCGACTGCAAGCCAATCGCACAGGATTTCTAGTGAACCGAAAGAAAGAGTTAGATGCTGTTCAGGCAGCCTTTGCACCTGAAGATTTTGCTGACGACAAAGCCTTAACTGGCGAGTTTCTGTTGGGATATCATTGTCAGAAACAAGCGTGGACGAAAAGTAACAACGACAATCAGGAAACCGAAATAGAAATAGAAGGAGAATGAAAATGAAAATGACGCTCGAAAACAAAATTGATTTTGCCATAATCCTGTCCGTTAAAAATGCCAATCCCAATGGTGACCCTCTGAATGGTAATCGACCGCGGGTCGATTACGATGGATTCGGTGAAATATCAGATGTTTGTTTGAAAAGAAAAATTAGAAATCGACTTTTAGCAAATGGCCAATCTATTTTTGTTCAATCCGATGACAATAAAATAGATGGCATGCCTAGCCTAAAAGAACGTGCTGAATCCAGTGAATTTGGTTTGGGCAAAGATGCCTTTAACAGTAAAAAGACCAAACCTGAACAAGCAGGACAAATGGCTTGTGAAAAATGGCTGGATGTCCGTAGTTTCGGTCAACTCTTCGCCTTCAAAGGTTCTGAAAAAGACGGAGTCTCAATTCCTATTCGTGGACCGGTCTCCATTCAATCGGCATTCAGTGTTGAACCAGTTGGCGTGACCAGCACTCAAATCACAAAGAGCGTTAGTGGTGAAGGTGATGGCACCAAACGAAGTTCTGACACAATGGGGATGAAACATCGGGTCGATAAGGCTGTATATGTAACTTATGGCGCGATGAGCCCACAACTAGCTGAGCGAACTGGTTTTAGTGACGATGATGCTGAAAGCATCAAGGATGTTCTTCCCAGACTTTTTGAAGGCGATGCGTCGTCTGCGAGGCCAGAAGGTTCTATGAAGGTAGAGAAGGTTATTTGGTGGAAACACAATTCCAAAGCGGGTCAATACTCATCTGCAACCGTTCATCGAAGTCTAACAGTTAATCCGGACGCCACCTTTGCTGTTGAAAAGCTGGATGGTCTTGAACCAGAAATAGTCGATGGTTTCTAATATTGGACCATTCCATGTACACCGAAGACCAGCTCGTCATGATCTCCGCACTGCAACACCTGGCGTTTTGCAAGCGTCAGTGCGCGTTGATTCATGTGGAGCAGCAGTGGGCTGAGAATCGTGCGACGGTTTTGGGGGAGCTGTTGCATGAGAAGGTTCATACTGAAAGTCATGAGACGCGGGGGGATATTCGGACGGCGCGGTCGTTACGTCTGGTTTCGTATGAATATGGATTGGTTGGGCAATCGGATGTGGTGGAGTTTCATAAAACTGGTGAGTCACGTGGCTCGGTACGTCTTTATCGCTGTGATGGTTTTTGGGCGCCGTTTCCGGTTGAATACAAGAAGGGAAAACCCAAAAAAGATAATGTTGACACGGTACAGCTTTGTGCTCAGGCGATTTGTCTGGAGGAACAGCTTGGCGTCAGCATAGGCAGCGGAGCTTTGTTTTATGGCGAAAAGAAAAAACGGCAGCTGGTTGAATTTGATAGCGCGCTTAGGGAAGAGACGATTGGTTTGATTTTGGAACTGCATGACCTGGTTGATTCCGGTCGCACGCCCAAAGCGACCTACCAAAAAAAGTGCGACAGCTGTTCCCTGTTTGATGTGTGCCAGCCTAAATGGGATCATGTGATGACTCGCAAATATTACGAGAAAATCCTTTTTGAAGAACCGTTTGAACCATGAAAAAGCTACTGAATACATTGTTTGTGACTCAGGATGGCGCCTACCTGCACAAAGAGCGTGAAACGGTGAGCGTAGAACAGGGAAATACCAAACTGCTGCAGGTTCCCATTTTGGCGCTGTCCAATATTTTCTGTTTTGGAAGAGTGAATCTGTCCCCGCAGTTGATGCACCATTGCATGGAAAACAGTATTGGTGTGGCGTACTTTTCTGAATACGGGCGTTTCCAGGCGCGCATCGTGGGTCGCAAGAATGGCAATGTTTTGCTGCGCAGAGAGCAGTATCGCATCGCCGACGACGAAAAGCGGTGCGTCGAAATAGCCAGAAACATGATTGGGGCCAAAGTTGCCAATTCCCGTTCGGTAATAGCCAAGTCTGCCCGCAACCGACCTGATGCTGAAGGCAGCGAAAAACTGCGCAGTGCGTGCGACAATATGAAAGAAACACTGATACGGTTGGAACGTGTTGAGAACCTGGACGAGTTACGTGGGCGGGAGGGAGAAGCTGCCAATGTGTACTTCGATGTATTCGAAAATTTAATCAGTCAGCAACGGCAGGATTTTGGTTTTAAGTGCAGAAACAGAAGGCCGCCCAAAGATCCTGTGAATGCGCTGTTGTCGTTTGTTTACGCAATGCTGTTACAGGATTGCGCCTCCGCACTCGAAGCAGTTGGCCTTGATTCCTATGTTGGTTTTCTTCATCGCGACAAGCCTGGCAGGCAGAGTCTGGCGCTGGATTTGATGGAAGAGTTTCGCGCGTTTGTCGGCGATCGGCTGTGTTTGTCACTAATAAACCTGCGGCAAATCCAATCCAATGATTTTTCTTACAAGGAAAATGGGGCGGTCTTCATTGCTGATACTGCGCGAAAGACAGTGTTGACCGAATATCAAAAGCGAAAACAGGAAAGCATTTTCCATCCCGCGATTAAAGAGAATGTGAAGATAGGATTATTGTTTCATACGCAGGCATTGTTGCTTGCACGGTATATCCGTGGCGATGTGGACTACTATCCTGCATTTCTTTGGAGGTCATAATGTTGGTTGTTGTATCGTATGATGTCTGCACTGAAACCGCCGCCGGTCGAAAGCGATTGAGGCAAATTTCAAAGGAAGTTCTCGACTATGGCAACAGAGTTCAGTATTCAGTCTATGAATGTGACTTGGAGCCAGCTCAATGGGAGAAGCTGAAATCTCGATTATTGAAACTATATGACCCCAAGGAAGATTCGCTAAGATTCTATTTTCTCGGCAAGCATTGGCGTAGACGGTTGGAACATCACGGGCAAAAGGATTATTTGTCCATTGACGAGCCGATGATTCTTTAACGCTAAGGTGTTTTTCACATTAAAACCCAACTTGGTTAGCGGAATTCGTATCTCTGTTGTTTTATTCGGTTTTTAGAAAGCAATGGCAGAACCAAGGCGTTCTTTGACAATCGAATCGAAATTAGAATCGAAGTTAGCGTTTCACATCAAAATTGACCTTTTATTTCAATAGGATATTGTACGTACTGTCGCCCCCATCACGGGGGCGTGGATTGAAAC